>NZ_JBIISY010000294.1:0-6726 GCF_044340795.1 Tardiphaga sp. | reverse complement strand
AAATCGTATACCGCAACAAATACGTGAATAATTTACGTGGCAAATTTGCCACCAAAAATAAGTTGACGAGATTCCTGACCTGACTCAGCATTCAGGTAACAACAGGAGCTAATCAACATGACTACCAAAGAATACGGCCTTCTCTGCTACAACGGCAGTGAGCGGGCACCTAACTTTTATTACCGCAACCAAGCGCTCTGCGATTCCATCCTCGCGCTCATCATCTTCGCTCTCGTTGGCGCCATGCTCTTCGCTATGGCCCAGTACGGCGTGATGGCATCTTAAGGGGAGGTGAGAATGTGGAAACAATCAGTATTGAGACCGGGAAGTCTTACAAGACACGCAGTGGCGAAAAGGCTGTAGTATTCGGTCAGCACCCCACTGCGCACACAATGACCCTGTGTGGATTCATAGCGCATGGCTTAAGAGACTTTGCTGTCACTTGGAATACAAACGGCAGTGTTGCGGGCGAAGGTGGTAAACCCAACGGCAATGACCTCATCGCCGAATGGGTAGAGCCCAAGCGCATCAAGGGGTGGCTGTCCATTGCCGCTGGCTATGCGGATGCTCCTATCTGCGAAACCCGCGAAGAGGCTATTCGTCGGTTTAGTGGCGAACCTGCCGCCTGCATCTTCATCGACGTCCTCGAAGGTCAAGGCTTAGATGGGAGTGCCAACAATGGCTAACCCGTCCACCAGGCCCACCACAGTGCCCATCGCGCAATATGAGGCTGCCCAAGACGCTCTGATGAAAGCACTGCTCGGAGCCTTCACCAAGAACTCGACATATCTTCGCATGGGTTTGGATAAGGCTGTTGCCAACAACGTCGTCAAACTGACTGAGGACGAGGAAGGCCAGAAGATTACGGCGGTCGAGTGGGGTGCCCAATGACCCCCGCCGATATCCGCCAAGAGATGCTGCAACAGAATTTCCAGCCCGGCATCGGTCGCATCGTCTTCGCGCCTGAAACCCGCAACCCCAAACCAGCCTGCTTGCTTCTCGACTACAAAGGCGTCCTCGCCAGCGACAAGCAACAGCCTCACGATATCGCCGTTCGTGTCTCTTCCAACCGAGCCTACGCAAAGCCAAAGGCCTCGGTTGAAGAGCGCGCGAAGGCGTGGATGGAGCGGCACCCCGCCGTGTACCAGCTCTTCTGCAAGTTCGCCCTGGAGATCGCCAATAAGCGAAACCGCTTTTCGGCAAAGGCCATTGTTGAACGGCTGCGATGGGAAACGGCGGTGCAGGGCGGGGCTGATTTCAAAATCGCCAACGCCGTGACCACGTATCTCGCCCGGCGTTTCATGCTGGAGCATCCCGAGCACGCCTCGCTGTTCCTGCGGGCGAAAAAGGGAGGGGCGGCGTGATTACCTTGGCATTGTTCTTTGGGCTTTGGCTGAACAGCTTCAAGTGCCCAGTGATCTTGGTCATCGCGGCAATTTTCGCTGACTACGCATGGCTGACGGCGGCGTTTAATTAGAAGAGAAAGTGAGGATTTTGAGAAACTACCTGCGCCTTGGACCAATTCACATCAAGGTCTCCAACAAGTACCTGGCTAACTGGGGATACCCGCTCCTGAAGATCGGCGGCGCCGAATTCTGGAGCCGGAGCAACGACGGACGACGTATGCTTGCAGCCTACCATCCACGCAGCAGCCTGACGTGGCTGTGGGCGCTTTATGTCTATCGGGGGAAGGCTATGGGGCCGACGAACTGGAAGCATCGCGGCACGCGCGATTTCGGCCTGTTCGGATGGGTGCTGCACTACTCTTGGCAGCAACGTATGCCGGTTCGCCCGCCGTCGGCAGAGGTTTAGATCAGGTTTGGCCTCGCAAGCCAACACACTCATAATCAACCAAAGAGGGAGAAAACCCCCATGCCTAAAAAAAAAACCAACAAATACTTCGTCGGCCAGCTCGACAAGCCAAAGCGCGGCCTGCCATTCCGTATCTTCCGGCAGCGCAAGAGCATGCTCGGCACCATCATCGACGAGGTGTGCCTCAAGACTGGCTGGAAGCGGATGAAGACCGGCTACAAGCGGGTCGGCCCGTTCCTGAAGAGCCAAGCGGAAGTCCGCGCCGACAAGCGGTTCTGGGAGGGCAAGGGCGCCCGCTAACCCGCCGCCGAGGCCTGCGACATCTGCGCTGAGCAACCAAATCTCAACGCCGGTGTTGTAGGCCATCGTCGGCTGTGGAGATGAGTTATGCGTACCATCGTTCTGTGTGTCGGCTTCCTGACTCTTGCCGGGTCTGCCTCGGCACAAACTATCCTTTCCCGTGAACCTCACACCCTGAACCCGTTCGCCGTGGTCTACGTCCAGGGCGGCAACTGCTCGGTCGGGAAAGTGATGAAGGTGACCGGGATGGATCGGCGCCAGCGCAAGCGGACATGCGTCACCCTGGACACTGCGAGCGCCGCCCATTGAGCAACTTCGAGCGTTTTGCCCCCTTCGCAATCATGGGGGCGTTCTTGGTCGCACTTGTAGCGGCGGGAATTTATCTGGCGCGGCTGTAGTCAGAACCGACCAAACAGGGCCTTTTTGTCCAATTCCCGGATCTGCGCCTTCAGCTGCCGCGTGCCCACCAATTTGATGCCGTGACGACGTGCGAGCTTCGCAACAGAGGACGTATTGCGTTTCAACGCCGCTGCGGCCCGAAGGATGGATGCTCCCTCGGCTGCCATCTGCTGGAGTCGAGCGATGTCCTGATCGGTCCAGCTCCTGCTCGTGATATGCGGCATGCAACCTCCCTTTGTTCCGGCGAGGTTGCGCCATTACCGCGCTGTGGTCTGCCCGGCTGCCGACAGACGGGAACATTAATTGCTCCTTGGTGGAACAAAGCGGCACACGCGCACTTGCCGTGGCAATACCAGCCACGGATCCCGGCCTGCTGGTTTGAGAGCCAATTGCTCCCGTCGGACAACGCGGAGCTGGCTGATGCCTCAGCACCCCAATGCGCTTCTCGCTAACCTCTCACAGGCAACCTTTCAGAAGATCGAGCCTCTCCTGAAAGTGGTAGAACTACAGAAGGGACAAGGGCTAGCTGACCCTGGAGATGAGCTTTTCCGCGGCTACTTCCCTCACAGCGGCATCCTATCATTTGTCGTTGAACTACCAGGCGGCGGGGCGGCCGAAACCTGCATTGTGGGGCGTGATGGTGTATTCGGCGGGCTGCAAGCGTTGAACCATGGGCGAGTGCTCAATCGCGTCGATGTCCAAGTGTCCGGGGAGGCGTCAGTCGTTCCTCTGACGGATTTGACCCGTTTGCTCCTGGAAAATGATGAGTTCCGCAAAGCTATCATCTCCTACGAGCTGTTCGCATTCGCCCAGGCCCAGCAGCATGTCGCCTGCAACAGCCATCACACAGTTCAACAGCGCCTGGGTAAATGGCTTCTGCGCATGCATGACCTCGTCGGACCCGAGATCCCACTCACGCAGGAGTTCATCGCCATCATGATCGGAGTGAGACGGACGAGCGTTTCCGATGCGGCAAAGGAGGCCCACAAGCTCGGGATCATCGACTATTCAAGAGGCAAGATCCGCATTCTCTCGAAGGAGAAGCTCGAAAGTTACTCCTGCGAGTGCGTCGATCATATCCGGGGTTATTACAAGCAAGCTTTCGGAGCGGAAGACGAAACTTAACAATGCCCCCCCGCGTAGCTTTCCAAAGCGAAAGGCCACGCCCCATGCCGCAGTTCTTTCTGAATATCGAATACGATGATGGCTCCACGTGCGATGACGCAGACGGGGGAATGTACGAGAATACGGATGCTGCGATGTCGGAAGCCCGGAAGGGGCTCAAAGCTCTGATTTGCGAGACCATTGATATAGACAGAGCGGTTGTGGCAACTAGCATCCATGTCGTGGACGATGGCGGTATCGAACGGGGAGTGGTGTCGATTGGGGCGGTCGTGCCGGACTGTTTGAAGGCAGCGCTGAAGGCGGAGTGAGCGCATACGCCGGGAACAGGTTAGATTGCCACGCGTACCTATGCGTTGCTGTCGCGACGAGAAACCGGCAAAATCGCCGCGTCCATCAGTCCCCGTTACGGCCGGTTGACACCCGGCGTATGCTGCCTTGGCAATGGCCTGGAGCTGGAAAGGTTTCAAGCTTGATCATCCCATCATGCGAAACCAGTCTCGTACTGCTAGATCTAGCCGATCTACTTCGTCTTCGGACAGGGGGGAGCAATGGGCAATCGGACCGCGCAGCAGATTGAGGCTGGCCATAACCTTCTGTACCGCACGTTGGCTTTTGAAAATCGTTGCGAATAGCGACCAATTGGACGTGATGATCACCGAGAGATGTCCGAAAGTCGAATAGTCGATTGACTGGTCTGACCGCGGTGTTATCCCATTATCAAGCTCTCCCTTTTGCAGATCTGCCACGTACTTTTGAATTTCCGCGCTGACCTTAGACGTCCACCAATTTGCGCCTTCGGCCTCCTCTAACGTCTCCGATATCAATTTCCGAATTGATTTTTCCAGGCAATAGAACATCTCGTAGTGCTGGGCCATCTGAGCGGCCTCTTTTCGCACTTCCTGCTCAAACTGAGGGTAGTACTTTAGAACGGTCTCCTCGGTGACCTTGACTGTGTGGCCGAGTTCCACGTTGAACTGTTTTTCAACGGCACGCAGATCTTCACATATTAAGAAGCCCGACATCCCGAACGAGCGGATTTGATCATCACTCTTCATTTTTCAACAGATGCTCTTTAAGGCTCTTGAAGATGGCGTTGAAGACAGCAATATCCGACGTCGCCGGCAAATTTAAATTAATCGTGTACCCGAGGTTGAGCCCCATGCTTTGAGGAAGGTGAGGCGGCAGGTGCGGAGGCGTAGGCGTAGGCGGAGGTGGATCTTTAGAATCGTCGTGCGTGATGATCGAAACCTTCGTTGCCGCGCCAAGGTCGGCAAATTTCTTTAGTCCTTTGATGGTGGCTAGCGTCAGATTGACTACAGAGGAATCGTGAGCTTGGCCGGTCTCCTCCACTATCAATCCGCGAAGGTCCTCATCGGCCAGTTTGTACCAAGTCTCATTTCGCTGAAAGAGAGCGGGGTAACCAACCCGCAGCGCCTCCAAGACGGCAGCGCCGGAGGTGGTCGGATTGCGGAAGCGTTTGTAGATATCCGAAGGGCTTCCGTCTGCCTTCACGAACCCGATCTTTTTCAGCAACGCAGCTACCTGATTTCCCGAGCCGCCGGGGATCTTCAGGATCGATTTAACAAAGTCCTGTCCTGCTTGCTCGGGCGTAGCAGCGGCTTTGATGCCCAGAAGAGCTTTTTCGATATTGCCGGGGGCGGTGACATAAGTCAGTGCAGCCATTTAGTGCTCCGTATGCGAATCACACATCAAGCCTCCGTGCAGCCCGCCTGAAATGCAATCGCGGTTGTCAACTTGCTCACAGTTGTGCCCATAATCCCCTCGCTCCGCACACGCGACACACCGCACGGGGAAGTCCAATATCGGGAAACGGCTAAGCCAGGCATGGCCCGCTAGAGGCTAGCGAGTGCGGAAGGGCGCTCGGTCAGGAGAAGGAAACCGTCTCCAGCAACGGACCCATGGGGAAGCGCAAGGATTCTGTTTGGCCGTTTGTTCTGCCGGCGCTCGACCAAAAGAAAAGGCCCCTCGGGGCCTTCTTCATTCCAGCTACCTTAGTCGATGGAGATGCCATCCTTGTTGATGACGTGGGAGTTGCTCTGGAAGAAGTTATCCGCGTCGGGGTTCTTCTTTGCCTGGGCATAGGCTCCGGTCATTGCGCCGACAACCAGCGCAGCTCCGATAAACAGGACAGCCATTTCATTGTCTTCTCGTTGATTTGTATCCGTCTTTCGACGTGGTAGAATCATGACGCAATGCAGCTTGTCTGTGAAGATGCCGTAACAGATTGAATTGTAAGGGAAGAGGTCGAATGTCGGTCTACGATCCGCTCCGCATTTGCTTGGAAGGCGTTCAAGGGGAGACCCTGGCTCTCTCATTCACCGAGATAGAAGCCTTAACAGGCCGGGCGCTGCCGAAGTCTGCTCACGAGTATAACGAGTGGTGGAGCAACGAAGACCCGGACAAGACCACGCACACGCAGAGCAGGGCGTGGACGACTGTCGGCTTTGATGCCGAAGTTGATAGGGGCAGGCAGATCGTCACCTTCAGACGGCGACAAGCATAGCTTGCCAAGATTCCATCTGCTGTGTGCATAATCCGGCATGACAGAAAAAGCTGCGCGACGGGGTCGTGACAGTAAGCAGGGAGCGAACGCAGTAGGTCGCCCGCGCGTTAAACTGAGCGACCTCGATCCAAACTGGAAGACGATCATGCACCTCCTTTATCAGGAGGGTGGCACCGATATCGAGGTACGGGTGGCACTGGCCATCCCACCTTCAATGGCCATGAGCCATGACCTTTGGTACGACCTGATCGAGCGCGAGCCAGAGTTTTCGCAAGCGGTTAAAGAGGGAAACCTGCTCGCTGAGGCATGGTGGATGCGAAAGGGGCGGGAAGGCCTCATCTCCTACGAGGGCGTCAAGTTCAACAACACGCTGTGGATCGTGAACATGCGGCATCGCTTCAAGTTCACAGGCGCTGATCGAGTGACCGACCATAAGCAGGGAGAAGAGGCGAAAGAGCCCGTCCAGTTCTATCTCCCCGAGAACGGGCGCCAGAAGAAAGTTAGTTGACGAGATTCGCCGCTTGAATCACGCTTTCAGCAAATGAAAGGGTTATCCAAGTGAAGAA
>NZ_JBIISY010000293.1:0-6745 GCF_044340795.1 Tardiphaga sp. | reverse complement strand
TCGAACAGCGATCAACGCAGCGCGCAAACTAACTGTAGTTCGTAGGTGCAGCAATTCATCAGAACTGTTGAGGGATAAAGGCCTGCAACCGGAAGACGCGAACTCACAATCGTCCAACAATTCATAGCGTGATTTGGACTCCAGCCGGTCAGTGTGAAGATACCTGCCATCGGCCAATCGGTGCGACATGTTGCGCAGGCCGAGGGAGACTATCTGCCTATTGCGCAGTGCGCCGGTGACGGCGATCGCTCAAGGCTTCTTCCCCATGCCAGCCTTCCCTTAACCAAGGTTGGCACCCGTCACATTTGAGTGCCAAATAATTTGCTACAGGACCTTGCCCGTCGGGAACGATCGGCCTATCTCCGCACCAGTCATGCTGGCACTTCCTGCCCGCGACTGCCAATTTTTGCAATTTACGTGCGATTACAGAAACTTAGGAGGACTGCATGAAATTCCGTCCGCTTCACGACCGCGTCGTGGTCAAGCGCATCGACGCCGAAGAGAAGTCTGCTGGCGGCATCATCATCCCGGACAGCGCCAAAGAGAAGCCCTCCCAGGGCGAGATCGTCTCCGTCGGCCCCGGCGGCCGTGACGAAGCCGGCAAGCTGGTCCCGCTCGACGTCAAGGTCGGCGAGCGCGTGCTGTTCGGCAAGTGGTCTGGCACCGAAGTGAAGATCGACGGTCAGGACCTCCTGATCATGAAGGAAAGCGACATCATGGGCGTCCTCGAAGGCGCTGCCGCTCCTGCTGCCAAGAAGAAGGCCTAAGGGCCTCTCCTTCCTTTCCCTTCCATCCTGAAATTCAAGGACATCCAACATGGCTTCCAAAGAAGTTAAATTCGGCGTTGACGCGCGCGACAAGATGCTGCGCGGCGTGGACATCCTCGCCAATGCAGTGAAGGTCACCCTCGGTCCGAAGGGCCGCAACGTCGTGATCGAGAAGTCGTTCGGCGCACCGCGCATCACCAAGGACGGCGTCACCGTCGCCAAGGAGATCGAGCTCGACGACAAGTTCGAGAACATGGGCGCCCAGATGGTGCGCGAAGTGGCTTCGAAGTCGGCTGACGCAGCTGGCGACGGCACCACCACCGCGACCGTGCTGGCCCAGGCCATCGTGAAGGAAGGCGCCAAGTCGGTCGCCGCCGGCATGAACCCGATGGACCTGAAGCGCGGCATCGACCTGGCTGTGGAAGCCGTGGTCGCCGACCTCGTGAAGAACTCCAAGAAGGTCACCTCGAACGACGAAATCGCCCAGGTCGGCACGATCTCGGCGAATGGCGACTCGGAAATCGGCAAGTTCCTGGCTGACGCCATGAAGAAGGTCGGCAACGAGGGCGTCATCACCGTCGAGGAAGCCAAGTCGCTCGAAACCGAACTCGACGTCGTCGAGGGCATGCAGTTCGACCGCGGCTACATCTCGCCCTACTTCGTCACCAATGCCGACAAGATGCGCGTTGAATTCGACGACGCTTACATCCTGATCAACGAGAAGAAGCTCTCCTCGCTGAACGAGATGCTGCCGCTGCTCGAAGCCGTCGTGCAGACCGGCAAGCCGCTCGTCATCGTCGCTGAAGACGTCGAAGGCGAAGCCCTCGCCACCCTCGTCGTCAACCGTCTGCGTGGCGGCCTCAAGGTTGCCGCCGTCAAGGCTCCGGGCTTCGGCGATCGCCGCAAGGCCATGCTGCAGGACATCGCGATCCTGACCGGCGGCCAGGCGATCTCGGAAGACCTCGGCATCAAGCTCGAAAACGTGACCCTGCAGATGCTCGGCCGCGCCAAGAAGGTGATGATCGACAAGGAAAACTCCACCATCGTCAACGGCGCCGGCAAGAAGGCCGACATCGACGCACGCGTGGCGCAGATCAAGGCGCAGATCGAAGAGACCACTTCGGACTACGACCGTGAGAAGCTGCAGGAGCGTCTCGCCAAGCTGGCTGGCGGCGTGGCCGTCATCCGCGTCGGCGGCGCGACCGAAGTCGAAGTGAAGGAGCGCAAGGACCGCGTTGACGACGCGATGCATGCGACCCGTGCAGCCGTTGAAGAAGGCATCGTCCCCGGCGGCGGCGTCGCTCTGCTCCGCGCTTCCGAGCAGCTGAAGAACATCAAGACCAAGAACGACGACCAGAAGACCGGCGTCGAGATCGTCCGCAAGGCCCTGTCGGCTCCGGCTCGCCAGATCGCCGTCAACGCTGGCGAAGATGGTTCGGTGATCGTCGGCAAGGTGCTGGAAAACGCGACCTACGCCCACGGCTTCGACTCGCAGACCGGCACCTATGGCGACATGCTCAAGAAGGGCATCATCGACCCGACCAAGGTTGTCCGCACCGCGATCCAGAACGCAGCTTCGGTTGCTTCGCTGCTGATCACGACCGAAGCCATGGTCGCTGAGCTGCCGAAGAAGGCCGGCGCCGGCCCCGCAATGCCTCCGGGCGGCGGCATGGGCGGCATGGACTTCTAAGTCCAGCTACGCAAGGCTAGCTACGAAATGCAGAACCCCGGCAGCGATGCCGGGGCTTTTGTTTGTCAGATCGGAGCACGCGATCTACTTCGCGCCATAGGGCGCCGGCGTCTCGCGGCTTGGCGCCGAGCCAACCGTGGCACCGCGGCGCTTGTTTTCGAGATCCTGCGCCATCTTCAGGTGATGCTGCAACGCCGGCAGCGTCTTCCCGGCCCAGTCCTTCAGCTTGGCGTTGTCGCCACCCTTTGCGTAGCGCTCGAACAGTGAGACCGCGTCTTCATGCACGCTCACCTGCATCGGGGAATAGGTCGCCGAGAACTCCTCGGGTTTGGCCTGTGTCAGCTTGTCGAGCTTGGACTGCGACGACGAATTCAGCGCCGTCGGCAAGTCTGCCTTCACTGCGCCGCTGGCGATCAACTGCTTGATGTCGGCCGACGTCCTGGTGTGATCGGTGATCATCTGCTCGGCGAATTTTTTTTCCTCCGCATTGCCCTTCTGCTGCGCGATCTTGGCTGCTGCGATTTCCAGCATGTCGCTGTTGGCTGCTTCGGTCACGAAGTCCTGCGTCTTCGGCGCGATGCCAAGCGTGGAGTTCACACCGGTCTTCTCACCGACGGACTGGGCGAGCACCGGGCCGGAAAGCATGGTGGTTGCAGCGAGAATAATGGCGAGTTTTTTCATGGCCGTTGTCCTTGAGTCTTCCCTTGGCATCAGCAGCCCGGCCGAATGCGGCGCGGTCCTTGCGATTACCAAGTTGTTGAATCGTGCGACGTTCCGTCACCGTATCGACGCGTGTTCGGCCGTTTGACGCACGCGCCCCCTTCCCGCCGCATTTTCTTCAGTTTCGGTTCACCCGCAGCACGTAATTCTCTCGCGCTGGCCGATGACACACATTGGCCTCGAGTTAGGAGAATGCCGTGAAGAAATTTGCTTTTGCCATTGCCGCTGCCGCCACGATTGGTCTGGCTTCGCTGGTCTCACCCGCCTCGGCGACGACGATCACCATCGACAAGACCAATGTCGCTGCACCGATCACGGACTTCTCGTCGCAGCATCGTCACTACACGCATCGCAAGACCATCGTCCGTCGCGGACCGGTCTGCACCACGCGCACCGTGGTGAAGCGCGGCCATCACGGTCGCCGTATCGTCAATAAGGTCCGTGTTTGCCGCTAAACGGCAACGCGCGAGACACCGAAGGCGGCGCAGATTGCGTCGCCTTTTTTATTTGCGATCATCCGCTCAATCGTCGAGCTCGGGCCCCGGCGGCATTTGCGGCATCGACGGATTTTGTGGACGCATCGGTGCCGAGGGCTGCATGCGATCACGCGGCGCCGGTGCCTGACCGCGGGTGATCTGGTTCGACGCCGCGGCTTCGGGTGGAAAGAAGACATCGTGGCAGGCGCGACTCAGCCGTGGGCCCGCCGCGCGCAGGCAACTCTCCACGCGCGTTTCATCGGGCATCGCCATCGAGCAGAGCCGGAACGCATCGGGCGTACACGCCTCGCGCTGCGCATCGGTGCCGGCGGCGAATGCAGGTGCAGAATTCATCAATGCCAATGAAGCGATCGCACCAATGGTGCGCGGCGTGATCAGGCGGGGTGCGAGCGAAAGTGCCATCTTGCGATCCCATGTTGCGACAACATGACAGATCAAGCCGCTGATGGCACAGCAGTTCCGCGGAGCGACGATACTGGCTGGTGAAAATTCAGGCGGTGAATCATCTGCCGCGCAGATGATTCAAATGCGACTGGATCAGTCGAGCTTGGCGACGACGACGACGCGTCGCACTTCGCCGCGGCGATAGGCCTGCAGGAACTTGTCGTAGTCCTTGAACGAGATGCAGCCGTTGGAGTCGCCGTTCGGCCCGAGCAGGTAGCTGTGTGTCAGCAGACCGTTGCGGCCGAAGATGGCGCTCTCGCCGCCGAGCGGGGTCATGCGCAGCGCGGCGACGCCATGGAACAGCGCTTCGCGCGGCTTGAGATCATAGATGTGCGGCGGCGTCACGCCGCGCATGCGCTCATGCGCATAGGCGGGATTGTCCATCCGCGAGCCAAGGCCGGAATGCGCCTCGAGCTTGGTGCCGTCCGGCATGTAAACGCGCTTGGCGGTGATGTCGTAGACCGCGGTGAGGCGATCCATGTCGCTCGGCTCGAGCGTCCCCGGGGTCGCGTCCTGGCCGTTCGACAGCACGCCGCCGTCGTGGCCGGCATAAGCGAGCATCGGGCCGTTCTTCGGCTTGTCGCCGCCGAACAGCTTGTCGAAGATGTTGACATTGGCGGTCTTCGGATGCGCCGCCAGCGCCATACGGGCGCGCTGCACCAGCGCGTCATGACCGAAGGCCCCGCCCTTCGGCGTCGGCGCCTGGGCGGTCTGAGTCTGGGTCTGATTGTTCTGCGCAGCAGCGGGTGCATCCTGCGGACGCACATTCGGCATCGGAATGCTGGCAATGAGCTGCTTCACCGTCGGCGACGGCTGCATCAAGGCGACTTCCTGCGGCTTCACGGCCGGCGCCGGCACGGTCGGCTCCTCACCGATGCGGCGAGCGAAACGATCCGGCGTGGCGCCCATGGAATTCGGCGCGAACCAGGCGACCTGCTGGCGATCCTGCTTCGGTGCCACCATCGGCGCGGAGCCGGCGAGCGGCGCACGGCGCGCAGGCTCGAAGCGATCGGAGAAATTGGCGTTGGTTTCGGCGCGGGTAACGCGCTGGTTGAAGCGCTCGGCGAAGGACGAGGTGGACACGCCGGCATCGGGTGCAAGGCTCGCAGTCACCATCGCCGGTTCGATGTCGCCTGTGTGGAAGAGCTTGCCAGCGAGCGTCCATCCGCCGGTGAGTGCTACGGCAGCCAGTGCGGCGCCGGCCCAGAAGAACGTGCGGGAATTGTTTGACGACGTGTTCGACACTGCTCGGCCTGGGCGAGAGGGCGCTTGAGAATTCAACGCTCGTCGACGGTTACTCATACGCTCAACGTCCAAAGAACTGGCGTCCACACAAAATGACTGCGCGTCCCGCGAACGATGCGCCGATGGATCAAGAGATCCACGGCTGCAATCCCGCAGGAATGCGAAGCGCCATTAAGGCGAGTTTTAGTTAAATGCGGATTAATCGGAAGATCCCCACCAAGTCCCCATCGGCGTCTAAAAGCCTGCCAATAATGGCCTTTTTGCGTGCCAGGTGAAGAGAAATTAACGTGCCCGCGGCGGTTTTTTGCGTCCTATTTTGGGACGCTGATCCCCGGCTTTGTCGGCACCCATTCCTGCCCGACGCACTCAATCCTGCGGGAACCTTAGGTCACACGGCTTGCCCGAGCCTGTCCGCCCCCCGGAAACACGCACGGCCGGGCACGCGAAGCGCGCCGGCCGAAACGATGCAAGCAACTGAAATCACGTGTAATTCAGCTTCGGATACCAGTCGGTTCCACGGCCTTCCGGGGTGCAGTCGAGGATGGTCCAGATCGGCATCAGGTCGGGGGCGCCGCGGGGGTCCTGGCCGGGATCGGCAGTCGCGGCGAACATCTCGCCGGCCCAGAAGTGCCGGATGGAACCGTCCCGCCGGGTGAACACATTGAAGGCGGCATCGTCCCCGCCGTCCTTGCTCAGCCCGAAATAGTCGCGGCTGAAGTCCCCGGACGGGTCCGAAAACAGCGGCAGGTAGTGCCAGCCGCGCTCCCGCTTGAAGGCACTGAGTCGCTCGATGGGCGAGCGTGCGATCACGGCCAGGGCAACGCGCTGGGTAATGTCCGGCACCTCGCCATCCCAGGCGGACAACAGCGACGTGCACATGGGGCAAGGTCGCTCACGCTGCGGGCCGAACATGTACGAGTAAGTCACGAGCGTCTGCTTGTCGCCGAACAGGCCTTCAAAAGACACCGGGCCGTCCTCGCCGATGAACTGATAGTTCGCCGGCACCGCACCGCCATCGGGGAGCGCACGACGCATCTCGGCAACGCGTTCGATATGGCGACGCAGTTCGATCTCCTCGATCAGCAGCGCATTGCGCGCGGCGCGGTAGTCGGCGCTTTCATTGGGGAAGTGAACGGTGGTCGCCTTCACGAGATCGGCGGCGGGGGTCAGGGAACCAGTCATGACATGTCCTCCGTAGGCTGATGGAACGTGGCGTATCTGGAAGACGTTCCGGAACCGGCGACGCCGACATGGACGGCAAGGAGTTCTTGGCAATTGACGCCTGATGCGAGCGTGTCATGGAGTATCCCGATGCGCCTGTTTCACTTCAGCGACGAGAGCAGTATCGAGGTCTTCATGCCGCGGCCGGTGCCCGGCTTGCA
>NZ_JBIISY010000292.1:0-6793 GCF_044340795.1 Tardiphaga sp. | reverse complement strand
ATCATCGCCACGAGCTTCCAGAATTCCATGGGCACGCGGATATTGTCCTCTTCGAGCACCGGATCATCATCGCCGAACACCGGCGCGGTGAACACGCATGCCTTGAAGCGGTGGGTCCGCGCGCTGTCGAGGATGAGATTTTCGAGACCCTGCCAGAGCTGCTTACCCTGGTTTAGGCGCGCGTGCTGCGGAGCCGCGTTGACATAGTGGAACGTGTCGCCGTCCGCGATTGCAGCGTCATTGCCCCAGTTCGGATCCTCGCGACGCACCATATGGCCACGATCGATCTCGGCGTCCTTGAACGCCTTCTGCCCGTGCTGAAATTGTTTGTCGATGCGACCGTCGAAAAACCAGCGGTCGTTACCGCGTTTGATGCGCACTGAATTCTCGCCGTCGATATTCACTGCGGTCATCACCGGGAGTTTCAAGGTGGTGGAGAACTTGACGCCGAAATGGGTGTAGCGTAGCTCGTGCGGGCGCCCCTTCTCGGCGTCTGAAGGCTTGGCCAGTGTTTCCTCGATGCTGGATGGCAGTTCCGGCCAAGGCGTGGCGAAGCCAAGAAAATCCGGATCAAAGCCGCCGCGCTTGGACAGATCCTTTGCCGTGTGAAGCCCGTCGGCTACTCCTTCGACATCTCCGCCGCCGATCGCTGCGCCGCCGACCGTCACCAGCGAGCCGCGGATTAATTGCTTGATCGTACCGACGCCGACGGCACTGTTGGCGACGCCATATGTACCGGCAAAATGTAGCCCGACGGCCTTGTTTTGCTCCAAGCTCAGCAGCACGGAGCCGGAACTGCCACCGAGTGAAGTGCAATCATGGCTCAGCACGGACTCTGCAGTCGTCTTGATGATCAGACCGGGTGCGAAGCGCTTAATGTCGTAAAGATCGGCGAAATAGCGGTGCATCGCCGCGGCGTCGTTGCGCGGATCGAAGGCCGGGTAACCGATCAGCGCAACGCGCTCTTCGTGAACCGCCTCGCGATCCGCGAGCGGGATGGGGACCGGCATCACGAAGCCGGCGTCATCGGCCGGTTTGACTTTCAACAGCGCCATATCGGCCGCCAAATCGGTGGCGAGATACACGACTTCAAGCACCCGCGCGACCCGTGCATGTTGCGTAGTCGCTCGCACTTCCTCATTGAAGTCGAGCTGCGCCCCGTAGCGGATGCCGGTTACGGGAGAACGCATGAAGATGGTCTGGCCCTGGGCGTTGCGCTTGGCCACCAGTGCGGCGACATGGCGATTGGTTAGAACGAGATGGCCATCGGCCTTGCTGTCAACGACCCAGCCGGTGCCTCCCCAGGCCATGCTGTGATTGATGAATTCGATGCGGCCGACCGACGGGATGAATTTCTCGCTGGCTTTGATCAGCGCGTCCGTTCCGGCCCGGAGATCATCTAGCGGCTGCATCACCACGGTGTTGTCACGCACCAGCATCGGCGGGCGTCCGGTGAGCCTGACGATGGCCTCGTAGCCAGCGAGTTGATCGGTGGTCATGCCGACCGATTCCAGCTGGCTCGACCGCGCCTGCGTGGCGTCCTCGACCTGCTTCTTCGATAAGCCGAAACGTTCAGGATCAATGCGGCCTTCCTCCACCGCCCGCACGGCGGCTGCAGCCATTCCAGGCCTCGATGCGATCAATTGTTCGAGGCGCTCTTGCGATCCTGTCGGCATGGTGCCCTCCCTCGCAGACGTTTCGTTGTCACCGCTGAGAATTCGTCACAGTCGAGAATGTCGAGCTTGAGAGTTTAACAGTCGAGATTGCGCTATTGAAAATATGTGCCAGCCGGAACCGAAGCTTGAGACCGACGCTCATCGAAGCCAGTGCGCTTTTGACACTGACGCTCGATTGACACGACGCCATCGCTGCCGGCGTCCATTGCCAGTAAAGTTACGCGCGTGCTTGGACAATGAATTCGAGTTGTGAACTGCATCGATCTAGTCACCAGCGACGAAGGTAGTCAACACAACAATTAAAAATTATAGGTTGAATTAATGGTGAGCCCGGTCGCTCCGGTCATATCGCCGTAGCACTCCCGCGAGGAATCCGATGTCCGTGCCGACCGCGTCCGATCCCGGTTCTGCATCGTCGAGGAAGCTGAAGGTCTTTCTCTCCTATTCGCGCAAGGATAGCGCCTTCGCGGAGGACCCGTTAGCCGCCCTCGAGCTTGGCGGCTTTGATGCCTATCTCGACAAGCAGGACATCGCGCCCGCCGAACCCTGGGAAGCCCGGTTGGCGAACCTAATCCGTCTTGCAGATACAGTGGTGTTCATCATCTCGCCGAACTCGCTTGCGTCTTCGCACTGCAATTGGGAAGTCGAGGAAACAACGCGTTGCGGCAAGCGCCTTATCCCGCTCATATTCGCGCCGGTGCCGGATGAGGACGTGCACCCGCAACTGAAGCGGCTGAACTACGTCCAGTTCGCAAGTGAGCCGTTCCTGAAATCCGTTGGTGAACTGGCGCGCGCCCTGCGGGCCGATGCCGGCTGGATCAGGGAGCATACGCGCTATGGCGAACTTGCGATCCGCTGGGCCGAGCGCAATAGGCCGGATGCCTTGTTGCTCCGTGGTAGCGATCTCGACGACGCCAAACGATGGGCGATCAAGCGGCCTGGGGATGCGCCCGAAATTTCGGCCGGCCAGCAATCCTATATCGAGGCGAGCTCACGGGCGGCCGATAATGAATTATCGGCCAAGGCCAGCCTGCGTTCGCGCGTGCTGGCCGGCCTGCTAGCCGCATCTGCCGCATTTGCGCTGCTTGCTGCAGCATCAATCGTTCTGTGGCGCATGACAGCGGCTGCGGAGGCACAACTTGCCGCCAAGAATACCGAGCTCGACGCGGCCAATGCGCGCCTTAAGCGAAAGCTCGCTCTCCGCGTCTCGCCGCTGGGCTATATGCCCTATGACGTGCCCGCCGGCTGGTTCCAGATCGCCACAGGCTATACGAGTGCGGTGGCGTTTGTCGAACAGCGCAGCAAGCCCGGCCAGATCACAGCGTCCGGCGTGTTGCGCAAGGGCAAGCTGCTCGATCCGGCCTGGAGCGATCGACCTGTCTTTGTCACGGCGAGCTATGTGATTGGAAATCAGCGTCAGTTCATATCGGCGCTGGATCCGGCCGAAGTCGACATCGTGATGCTCGGTCCCGGCAGTGAACGGCAGAAGACACGCCTCGGCATCCTTCTCTGGCAGTCCGACAGTCTCGGTGTGTCGGTGTCGAGCGTCGAGGGCAACCTCCCGGCGTATGCAGAGCCGATCAAATCCGCCAATGCAGCGCCGTCGGCGCTTGCCAATCTCGATCGGCTCACAGTGGAGCAGGTGAAAGCCTCGTTTGACGACCGAGCCATGCTGCAATCCAAAAAGGACCCGCGCCCGATCGTATTTATTGGCAACCTTCAGGGACGCAATGAAGTCGCCGTTTCGATCAGCCATCTGTTCGGTGCCTTGGAGGATTGGGAGCCCGAAGCTGCCAAGGCGATTCCGAATTTTTTGTCACCGACGGGACAGGCGATTCGGAGCGCCCCGCAGCGGATCAACGATCAGGTACGGCCTGATCTCGTCTACACCCATGGCACCCTGCCCGGCAGCGGCGGCTCTCCGCTATTCGATGCCGAGACCGGCGATCTGATCGGCATTCATCTGATGAGCTATCCATGCGTGCAGCCGGTCGCACCGGATCGGCGCTGCGAGGCGTCCGGAACCTCGTTCCCTCGTCTGCTCGCGGCGATCCGCAACAGCCGTGAACCGACGGATACACGAAGGCCGCGCTGAGAAGCGAGAATCGGAACACACAATGCAGAACAGAACCAGCTGATGGTCGAAGAGCCATCTGCGCGGATCTCGCGCCTCACATGCGCGCCGCATTTCGCGACGCGCCCGGCTTCTGGGAGATCGCCGTCGTGAGGCTTGCTGCCGCGACGCAAATTACCGTTACTTGCAACGCCCTTTAAACAATGCACACGCAGCTATGCCGCCTTCGTCGTCTCAGGGTTTTGGCAGCGCACCGAGGTCCGGAAGCGTGCGGACATATGACGCCACGTGGGCCGCCAGCTTCTTCTCGACTTCCTCACGGATACCGGCAAGGACCCTGGCATTGATGGATACCTTGCCCTCGAAGTGCCTCAGCGTATCCTTGTTGGAATGGATCTTGAAAACCAGGACCTGCGTGAGCGTCGCGTGGGCCTCCAGCCCGAAGGCCATCAGCGTCACGAAGAAACCGCCTTTCTGGTCGGGCTCCGCCACGGAAACCTGGAAGCGCGCCGTCTGCCCGCTCTGGCTTTCGCGATTGAAGATCGTGATCCAGGGACTGTCGGACTTCATCTTCTGCAATGATCCGAGCGTGGCCTTGACCACGGCGAGCGCGCCGGATGCGGGGCCGAGCAACGATGTGGCAAGCTCGATGATGGCCTCATGCGCCTCGAAGCCAATGCCCTCGCGGATGTAGGTTGCGAACTGCTCGCTCTGGACTACCCACCCGATCTGCTTCAGGACCTCGAAATATTCCTTGTACCAGTCATAGATCCGGGCGGAGTCCGGCACCTTCACCTTGGCGACGAGCTGTGCAAGCAGCACCGAATTGATCAGATCCTGGCGCTGCTCGGCAGTCACGCCGCTGACGAAGGAGATGACGTCAGATCCGACGATCGCGGCCTGATCCTTGATGTCCGACAGAGTGTCCTTTGCCGGTGCTTCAGGCGCGGCTTCCCTCCCGGGCAGCGGCGGCAGCGGCGCAGCCTCGACGAATTGCAGTGCTTTGGAAACATGATGGTCGCTCATTCCCGCCTCCCCTCCTGGTATCGACAGTGTTGAATCGGCAAATCGGCATCGACAAAGTCGCCTGAACGTCTCTTCACAGTCCGAGAGCCGAGCCTGTCACCCGGCGTAGTTGGCGCCCAGGCCGGCGCGCTTTGGCTTCAGAGCGGCGAAAGCATGGATCTCAAGCGGATGGTCTAGAAGATGAATTCCAGTCCCTTCTCAGCCGCGAGCGCCTCGGAAATGCTGGCGAGCGAGATGCCTTCGTTGGCCTTGTATGTCCCGATGGCAGCATTCAGCTTCCGGGTTTCGGCGCTGCCGCTGTGATGGAGGGCGACCGCCTTCCACTGATTGTGGATGAAGACCGGACTGCCCGAACTGCCCCTCTCCGTCGGGGTAGTATAGTGGACGAGAACCACGCCGGCCTCGCGCGGACGCCCGGCCGTTGGTCCCTCGTGATCGAGCAGCCGATTGTCCTCAAATGAAAAGGCGAGTTCGTTACCGCGCGGATGGCCGATGATATAGATCCGGGTGCCGGAGTTTGCGTCCGGCAATGCCCTCCGTAGCGGGATCGGCTTGATGCCTGCGGGACAGTTCCTGATCTTGAGGATGGTCGCATCATGCCGGGCGGGCGGCGACGTCCAGACGATGCTTTCGATCGCATAGGTTTCGTCCGGATCGTGCCCCTCGAACCGCACGCAGGCCTCGTTGATGGACGGAATCGCCGGCCGAGACGGATCGCCAATGACATGGGCGTTGGTGAGTACGTAAAAGCCAGCATTCACACCGCTTTCTATGTTTCTCAGCTCAATGAGAAATCCGGTCCCCATCCGCACCGGACGGCCGATCTCGTTCGGCGCGCAGATCGCGGCCACGGACTGCGCCCGGGTTCGTCCCAAATTCCACCATCCGATGCCGACTGGCGCGGCATCGCCAAAGGTTTTTTGCAGATCGTCCCTGCCGTCCTGCAGTCGCAACGCATCGGGCGCCGGTTGCTGGGCGATCTCCGCCGCCTTCACCTCGATCGGCTTGGATTCGCCATCGCCTGACCAGTTCAGAAGCCTCTCGCGCAACAGGGCCAGCATGTTCGACACCATCGGCGGCGACCGTGCCCCGTCCAGTGCCCACACCTCGGAGAGCTGCCGCAGATGGCTCTCTACGTAAAACGGCTCCCTGGCGGCATCGAGGAATCCCTTCAGCCGCTTGGCAGCGTCCGGCCAGTTCCGAGCGCCCAGTTCGGCCTCCACATAAGTGGCGTGCCACCAAGGAATCGCCTCTTCGGCGACCTCATCAAGGATCAGCTTCAGCGCTACGGAAAACGCAACCGGATCGGACATCGGATCCGATGCATCGACGGGTACGCCCAGATTTCGCGCCACCGTCAGCAGCGCCGCGATGTTGCCACCATGCCAGTAGGCCTTGGCCGGATCGTAGCGATACGCCTCCATATAAGCGGCGATGGCTTCTTCCAGATAAGGGCGTGCGCGGCTGGATGCCTGATCCGGTGTGTCGAGAAAGATCTGCTTCGCGCAGCGCCCGATCAACCCCTGCAGTTCGAACCAGTCATCACTGCCCGGTCGCACGAGCGACCGCGCCGCCTGCAAGACGTCACGCGCAGCGAAGGGCATGCTGCGATTGACCAGCGACTGTGCGAGGTGCACAACGTTGCGGACATTGCCTGGGTCGTAAAGTCGTAGACGATCGGAGATGATGCCGAGTTCGTCATACCAGGTCCGGTCTCGCGCCTCTTTGGCCATGTCGCGCGCAGCGGCAACGGCAATATCGAATTGAGGTCCGACGGCTTCGAGAGCAAACAGCGCGTCCAACCGTCTTGCCTGAAATTTCTGCTTGTCGGGGTCCGAGGCCATTGTCGCTGCACCGGAAGATGACTGGTTTGCAACTTGATTGGAAGGAAGCAACGAGGTCGGCTCTGTGGTTGTAATATTGCACAACAATCACCTTCGGTATAGCGGTCGATATCGAAATTGTTGCGACCCGGACATAGCCATTGCGTCGATGTCCGCATCGCAGCCCGGCGAGG
>NZ_JBIISY010000291.1:0-6802 GCF_044340795.1 Tardiphaga sp. | reverse complement strand
TAACTTCAAGCAGGCCCGCAATTTCGTCACCCGTGCCGGCACCACCGTGCCGAACTGGCTGGCCGAGAAATTCGACGGCCTCGATAACGATGCGGAAACCCGCAAGCTCGTCGCTGCCACCGTGGTCGCAGGCCAGGTGCAGAAGCTCGCCAAGGCGGGCGTCAACGACTTCCATTTCTACACCATGAACCGCGCCGATCTGGTCTTCGCGATCAGCCATCTCCTCGGCTTCCGCCCCAACGGCGCGCGCAAAGCTGCGTAAATCAAGGCTGCTTAAGATCATGACAGTGCCAGTTTCTCCCAAGCGTACCGCCCTCCTCAAAGCCGCCAGCGAGCGCATCCTCGTGCTCGACGGCGCCATGGGCACCGTGATCCAGGGTCTGATGTTCGATGAAGCCGCGTTCCGCAGCGCGCGCTTCAAGGACTTTCATCGCGACGTGAAAGGCAACAATGATCTGTTGATCCTGACCCAGCCGGACGCGATCGAAAACATCCACGCGGACTATCTGCGCGCCGGCGCCGACATCGTCGCCACCAACACCTTCTCCTCGACTTCCATCGCCCAGGCCGACTACGACATGGCCGATCTCGCTTACGAGATGAGCCGCGACGGCGCGCGCCTCGCCAAGAACGCCGCCATCAAGGTCGAAGCCGAGGATGGCCGCCCGCGTTTCGTCGCCGGCGCCATCGGCCCGACCAACCGCACCGCCTCGATCTCGCCGGATGTCGCCAATCCCGGCTATCGCGCCGTGACGTTCGACGATCTGCGCGTCGCCTATAGCGAGCAGATCAACGGCCTGCTCGACGGCGGCGCCGATCTGCTGCTGGTCGAGACCATCTTCGACACGCTGAACGCCAAGGCCGCGCTCTATGCCATCGCGGAGATCTGCGAGGCGCGCGGCATCGACGTGCCCGTGATGATCTCGGGCACCATCACCGACAAATCCGGCCGCCTGCTCTCGGGCCAGATGCCGGAAGCATTCTGGAATTCGGTGAAGCACGCCAAGCCAGCCACCATCGGCTTCAACTGCGCGCTGGGCGCCGAAGACCTCCGCGCGCATATCGCCGATATCGGCCGCGTCGCCGACACGCTGGTCTGCGCCTATCCGAATGCCGGCCTGCCCAATGAATTCGGCCAGTATGATGAAACACCGGAATATATGGCGAAGCTCGTCGGCGAATTCGCGTCGAGCGGCCTCGTCAATATCGTCGGCGGTTGCTGCGGCACGACGCCGGCGCATATCGCCGCCATCGCCAAGGCCGTCGCCCCGCATAAGCCGCGCGTGATTCCCGAGATCGCGCCGCTGCTGCGCCTGTCCGGGCTCGAGCCGTTCGAGCTGGCGGCGTCGATCCCGTTCGTCAATGTGGGCGAACGCACCAATGTCACCGGCTCGGCCAAATTCCGCCGCCTGATCACCGAAGGCGACTACGCCTCTGCGTTGCAGGTCGCGCGCGACCAGGTCGAGAACGGCGCGCAGGTCATCGACGTCAATATGGACGAGGGCCTGCTGGATTCCGAGAAGGCGATGATCGAGTTCCTCAATCTCGTCGCTTCCGAGCCCGACATTGCGCGCGTCCCGGTCATGGTGGACTCGTCAAAATTCAACGTGATCGAGGCCGGCCTGAAATGCGTTCAGGGCAAGCCGATCGTCAATTCGATCTCCATGAAGGAAGGCGTCGAGAAGTTCATTCACGAAGCCAAGATCGCACAGCGCCACGGCGCTGCTGTCGTCGTCATGGCCTTCGACGAAGTCGGCCAGGCCGACACCTATGAGCGCAAGATCGAGATCTGCAAGCGCGCCTATGACATTCTGGTCAGCGAGCTGGATTTCCCGCCGGAAGACATCATCTTCGATCCCAATGTGTTCGCCATCGCCACCGGCCTCGAAGAACACAACAATTACGGCGTCGACTTCATCGAAGCGACGCGCTGGATCCGCCAGAACCTGCCGCATGCGCATATTTCCGGCGGCGTCTCCAACCTCTCCTTCTCGTTCCGCGGCAATGAGCCGGTGCGCGAGGCCATGCATTCGGTGTTCCTGTATCATGCCATCAAGGCCGGCATGGATATGGGCATCGTCAATGCCGGCCAGATGATCGTCTATGACGACATCGATCCGGAATTGCGCCAGGTCTGCGAGGACACGATCCTCAACCGCGATCCCGGCGCCGGCGAACGGCTGCTGGAGCTCGCAGAGAAATTCCGTGGCCAGACCAAGCAGGCCAAGGAGCAGGATCTCTCCTGGCGCGAATGGCCAGTGGAGAAGCGGCTCAGCCACGCGCTGGTGCACGGCATCACGCAGTATATCGACGAGGATACTGAAGCTGCGCGCCTCACTGTCGAGCGCCCGCTGCATGTGATCGAAGGCCCGCTGATGGACGGCATGAACGTCGTCGGCGACCTCTTCGGCGACGGCAAGATGTTCCTGCCGCAGGTGGTGAAGTCCGCCCGCGTGATGAAGCAGGCCGTGGCTTACCTGATGCCGTTCATGGAGCAGGAGAAGGCCGACAATCTCGCCAAAGGCATCGGCACCGAGGGCGGCCGTTCGTCGGCCGGCAAGATCGTGCTCGCCACCGTGAAGGGCGACGTCCACGACATCGGCAAGAACATCGTCGGCATCGTGCTCCAGTGCAATAATTTCGAGGTCGTCGATCTCGGCGTCATGGTGCCGGCTTCGAAGATCATCGAAACCGCCAAGGCTGAAGGCGCCGATATCATCGGCCTTTCGGGCCTGATCACACCATCCCTGGATGAGATGACCTTCCTCGCCGGCGAGATGGAACGGCAGGGCCTGCAGATGCCGCTGCTGATCGGCGGCGCAACGACCAGCCGCGTGCATACGGCCGTGAAGATCGACCCGAACTATCGCGCCGGTGCCGTCGTGCATGTGAATGACGCCAGCCGCGCCGTGGGTGTCGCATCGTCGCTGCTGTCGCCGGACAAGCGCGAGGCCTATGCGGCCGATGTGCGTGCGGATTATGCAAAAATCTCTGCGGCGCATTTCAAGGCGCAGCAGGACAAGAAGCGCCTGACGCTCGCCGCCGCGCGCGACAACGCGCATGTGGTCGACTTCGGCAAGACCGTGCGCAAGCCAACATTCCTGGGCACCCGCACCTTCAGCGACTATTCGCTGGAAGAACTCGCGCGCTATATCGACTGGACGCCATTCTTCCAGACCTGGGAACTGGCCGGACGTTTTCCGGCCATCCTCACCGACAGCGTCGTCGGCGAAGTCGCGACCTCGCTCTATGCGGACGCGCAGAAGATGCTGAAGCAGATCGTCGAGGAGAAGTGGTTCACCGCCAAGGCGACGGTCGGTTTCTGGCCGGCGAACGCCGTGGGCGACGATATCCGTGTCTATGCCGATGACGACCGCAACAGCGAGATCGCGACCCTGCATACGTTGCGCCAGCAACTGGTGAAGCGCGAAGGCCGTTTCAATGCGGCGCTGTCGGATTTCATCGCACCGAAGGCGTCGGGCGTTGCAGATTATATCGGCGCCTTTGTCGTCACCGCCGGGATCGGCGAGGACATCATTGCGGATCGTTTCAAGAATGCGAATGACGACTACTCATCGATCCTCTGCAAGGCGCTGGCCGATCGCCTCGCCGAAGCCTTCGCCGAGCGCATGCATGAGCGCGTGCGCAAGGAATTCTGGGCCTATGCGCCGGATGAAATGCTGACGCCGGACGACCTGATCCTGGAGAAGTATCAGGGCATCCGTCCGGCGCCCGGCTATCCCGCGCAGCCCGATCACACCGAGAAGGCGACCATCTTCAGGCTGCTCGATGCGGAGAACACCGCGGGCGTGTCGCTGACCGAGAGCTACGCCATGTGGCCGGGATCGTCTGTATCCGGTCTCTATTTCAGCCATCCCGAAAGCTATTATTTCGGCGTCGGCAAGATCGAGCGCGATCAGGCGGAAGACTATGCGGCACGCAAGGGCATGGACGTGGCTGAAGTCGAACGCTGGCTGGCGCCGATCCTGAACTACATTCCGGGTGCTGCAGCTGCCGCGCAGGAAAAGGTCGTCGCGGACAAGCTGGCCGCGCAGGCGCCGGCCAATGACGAGGCGCCTGCCGATCTCGCCACGCACCCGCCGGGCTGCAATTGCGCGGTGCATCTGATGTATCGCGGCAAGGCGGTCGGCGCGAAGTAAGAGCCGGCTGCGCGTGCGGTCATAGGCTTGTGAAACGAGAGCGACTAGACTGGCGCTGCAATGCCATGTCCGGGACATCTCGCCTCATGAAATCATCGCTGCTCGCTTTCGCCCTCGTTCTCGCGCCATTGCCTGCTTTCGCGCAAGGCGCCTCCACCGGCTTCCTGTCACCATCGAAGAACATCGCCTGCCAGTATTTTGCCGACGGCAAGACTGCCGATATCCGCTGCGATATCATGGAAGCGACGGTCAGCGCGCCGAAGCCGAAGGATTGCGAGCTGGAATGGGGCCGCGCTTTCGAGATCAGCAAGGCCGGCCAAAGCGGCATCCGCATCTGCCATGGCGACACCATCATGGATCCAAAACTGCCCGTGCTGAATTACGGCCAGACCTTCCAGCGCGACGGCTTCACCTGCAAGTCGGACCATTCCGGCGTGACCTGCTTCAATGCCGACCGGCACGGATTTTCGATCTCGAGGAACACGCAGTCGGTGTTCTGATCGTCAGGGAACACGGGCCTGCAATCTCGCGGCGCTTGCGCGTCCGAGGTGTGAGCATTTCTCCCCTCCAGACATGAGGGGAGGTGGCACGCCGCAAGGCGCGTTGGGTGGGGATATACGCTGCTCCTGCAAGCTGGATCGCCAGCAAGCCTGAGCCGCGCAACGCCTTACGGCGCGCCACCGCGACGTTCTATTGGTCGAAGGACCGTTCTTCCGGGTACTGGGCAGTTGACCCACAGGTCCGGCAGTTTCCTGCCTTTCGCCCGCACCACGTCCAGCCGCGCACTAGCGGCAGACCCCCATAGTGGGGTCGGACGGTTACCCCCGACCACCCGAGTACGAAGGTTACGTCCACCTCCGTCCGCAGGCGCCGCATCCACGTTCCGCTCGATGACGCCTCATAAAGCGCCCCCTCGCGAACGGGACGAGACGGATACTGGCAGAGATGGGAATTTTGTCAAGAACAAAAAGAGAACTACTTGCTTTCTCATGCGCGGGCTCGTCCTGCATATGCAGGTCGGACGCTTTATGAATGGCCGGGATCGCTGGCCAAGACCCCCTTCACCGCCTGCGCCCAGCCTTTCAGCTTTCGCATCCGCGTGGCCTCGCTCATGACGGGCTTGAAGCGGCGCTCGAGGCGCCAGTTGTCTGCGAATTTTGCGGGCTCGGGGAAAACACCCGCCTTGAGGCCGGCGAGATAGGCGGCGCCGAGCGCCGTCGTCTCCTGGATCATCGGACGATCCACGGGCGCATCGAGCAGATCCGCAAGACGCTGCATGGTCCAGTCCGAGGCGGTCATGCCGCCATCGACGCGCAGCACCACCGTCGCAGCTGAAACATCCGGCCAGTCGGCGCGCATGGCCGCATAGAGATCGCGGGTCTGGTAGCAGACGCTCTCCAGCGCGGCATGCGCGAGCTCGGCCGGGCCGGTGTTGCGCGTGAGGCCGAACAGCGCGCCGCGCACATCGGGGTTCCAGTAGGGCGCACCGAGACCGACAAAGGCCGGCACCAGATAGACCGATTGCGAGGAGTCGTTCTTGTCCGCCAGCGGGCCGCTTTCGGAAGCGCTCTTGATGATGCCAAGGCCGTCGCGCAGCCACTGCACTGCGGAGCCGGCAACGAAGATCGAGCCTTCCAGCGCATAGGTGCGCACGCCGTTCAGCTGATAGGCCACCGTGGTGAGCAGCTTGTGCTTCGACACCACCGGCTTCGTGCCGGTATTGAGCAGCGCGAAACAACCGGTGCCATAAGTGGACTTGATCATGCCGGGCGAAAAACATGCCTGTCCGATGGTGGCGGCCTGCTGGTCTCCGGCGATACCGCCCACCATGATGCTGCCGCCGAACAGATCAGTGCTGCCGAAATCGGACGACGAGTCCTGCACCTTCGGCAGCATCGCCCGCGGCACGCGAAGCAATTTCAGAAGTTCATCATCCCACTCACCCGTGTGGATGTTGAACAGCAGCGTGCGCGACGCATTGGTGGCATCGGTCGCATGCACCTTGCCGCCGGTGAGACGCCACAGCAGATAGCAATCCACAGTCCCGAACATCAGTTCACCGCGCTCGGCGCGGGCGCGGGCGCCGGGGACGTGATCGAGAATCCACGCCACCTTGGTGCCGGAAAAATACGGATCGATGATCAGGCCGGTGCGTTCGGTGATGAAGGGCTCCTGCCCGTCCGCTTTCATCTGCGCGCAGGTCTCCGCGGTGCGGCGATCCTGCCAGACGATGGCGCGATGCACCGCATGGCCGGTGACGCGATCCCACACCACCACGGTCTCGCGCTGATTGGTGATGCCGATGGCGGCGATGTCCTTCGCGCTCACCTTCGCTTTGGCCATGGCATCGCGGCAGACCGCCAAAGTTGACGACCAGATATCCTCGGGCTCGTGCTCGACCCAGCCGGAGGCCGGAAAATGCTGCGGGAATTCCTGCTGCGCGATGGCTGCGATCGAAAGGTCCGCAGCAAAAATCATCGCCCGCGACGAGGTGGTGCCCTGATCGATGGCCATCACGAATGACATGGAGGTTTCTTCCCGGTGGCTGATTGCTTATGCGCGCAGGCAACCGGATCGGGGGGAGAAGGTCAAGTCGTGTCGGATGTAGGGTGGGCAAAGCACAGCGTGCCCACCTTCAAGTG
>NZ_JBIISY010000056.1:0-30345 GCF_044340795.1 Tardiphaga sp. | reverse complement strand
CCATGGTCGGCCTGATGAACGGTGTCGCCTTCGCGCTGATTACCGGCATCGCCGCCTATCTGTGGTTCAAGACACCCGGCCTCGGCATCGTCATTGCGCTCGCGATGATCACCAATCTTGTGGCCGGCGCGCTGGGCGGCATCCTCATCCCGATGGCGCTGGACCGCGTGAAGGCCGATCCCGCGGTGGCGTCGGGCACTTTCGTGACCACGGTCACCGACGTCGTTGGCTTCTTCGCCTTCCTCGGCATCGCGACGCTTTGGTTCGGGCTGAAGTAGTTCGCTCTTCATCGCTCCTTAACGGTATTGCCCGACCATCGCACTGGCGAAGAGGTCGAACATGCGCTTGCGATTGAAGGCTGACGGACGGATCGTGGAATTGCGCGACGGGGACGAGGTGCCCCTGGCGCCGGCAATGCCTGTCGCTCCCGATCATGTCGAACCCCGTGCCAGCGAGCCGGAAGTGCGCGACCTGCGCCGTCGCGCGCAGCTGACCCAGATCGAATTTGCCGCGCGCCTCGGCGTGCCCGTCGAGACCATCCGCAATTGGGAGCAGGGCAAGCGCTCGCCGCGCGGCCCGGCGCGCGCGCTGCTGGCCGTGATCGCTCATGCGCCCGAGACGGTGTTCGCCGCATTGGCGCCCGTGGAAGCCTGAACGAAAACGTTTGCGGGCACTGGCTTGAACGGTGCCGGACAAGCCCGCGGCGCATAGTTTGTCTCCTTCGAGAGGAAGGCAGCATGCAGTTCGTGGAAGCAAATGGCGCTCGCATTCCGGCGATCGGGCTCGGCACGTGGGAGTTACGCGGCCGTACCTGCGCGCGGGTGATCGAGCAGGCGATCAAGCTCGGTTATCGCCATATCGACACCGCACAGGTCTACGAAAACGAGCGTGACGTCGGCGAGGGGGTACGCGCATCCCATATCCCTCGCGGCGAGATTTTTGTCACCACGAAGATCTGGACCACGCATTTTGCACCCAACACCCTCGAACGCTCGGTGAAGGAAAGCCTGACGCGGCTGCGCATGACCGAAGTGGATCTGCTGCTGTTGCATTGGCCAAGTTCGCATGTGCCTCTGGACGAAACGCTCGGCGCACTTGCCCATGCCAAGCGCATGGGCCTGACGCGGCATATCGGCGTGTCGAATTTCACCGTGGCGCTGATCGAGCAGGCGGTCGCGGCATGTCCGGAACCGCTGGTCTGTGATCAGGTCGAGTATCATCCCTATCTCGATCAATCGAAAGTGCGCGGCGCCTGCGCCGACAATGGTCTCGCACTGGTTGCCTATAGTCCGATCGCAAAAGGCCGTGTGCGGGGCGATGAGGTGCTGGCCGCTATCGGCCGCGTGCATGGCAAGAGCGCGGCGCAGGTCTGCTTGCGCTGGCTGGTGCAGCAGGGCGCGGTCGCGATCCCCCGGACCTCCAAGGTCGAGCGCCTGTCGGAAAATATCGAGGTGTTCGACTTTGATCTGACGGAAAACGAAATGGCTGCCGTCGCCGCGCTCAGCCGTTCCGACGGGCGTCTGACGGATTACGGCTTTGCGCCCAAATGGGACTGACATCGGCGGCGAACGCGCATTTGCCTCATTGATCCCGCAGACGCGATCGGCCATTCCAAGACCTTGCGCCCGCCAATGGATCAATCATGTTCTTCTATGCCTCGAAGATTCTCGGCTTCTTCACCCAGCCGTCCAACTTCATTGCTGCGATCTGCGTGATCGGTCTCGCACTGGTGTTGTTCAACCGGCACCGGATCGGCACATGGCTGGTCAGTTTCGGCATCCTGTTGCTGCTGGTGCTCGGCTATTCGCCACTGAGCAATGTGCTGCTGCTGTCGCTTACCGAACGCTTTCCGCAATGGCAGGATGGCGGTCGTGCGCCGGATGGGATCGTCGTGCTCGGCGGCGCCATCGATTCAGATTCCACCGCGGCGCGCAATTCGCTGGAGGTCAATGCGGCGGCTGAACGCGTCACGGCGATGCTCGAACTGGCGCGTCGCTATCCGGAGGCGAAGATCGTCTTCACCGGCGGCGCAGCCAGCCTGATCGAAGCGACATTGTCCGAAGCGCCAGCGGCCGGCGATGTATTGCGGCGGTTCGGTGTGGCGCCCGAGCGCATCGTGCTGGAGAACGATAGCCGTACCACCGAGGAAAATGCCAGCCTCACCATGCGCCTCGTGGCGCCGAAGCCCGGCGAACGCTGGCTTCTCGTGACCTCCGCCTGGCACATGCCACGCTCGATCGGCGTCTTCCGCAAGGCGGGCTTCGATGTCGAAGCCTATCCGGTGGACTGGCGCACCCGCGGCTGGATCGATGCCAGCGAGACCTTCGACACGGTCAGCGCCGGTCTCGCCCGCGCCGATATCGCGATGCATGAATGGGTTGGACTGGTCAGCTACCGGCTCGCCGGCCGCACCAGCGAATTGCTGCCGGGGCCGAAGAAGCCGTAACGACCTATTCAGCGTCGTCCTTCGGCAGTCCCAGCCGATACACGCCGCGAAAATCTTCGGGATCTTCCACCGGCTTGCCTTTGCGATAGATCACCAGCCGGCCGTCCAGCATAAGCTTCACCGCGGCGCGACGGATCGGTGTCAGTTGCGCGTGCCAGTCGCCTTCGGGCTCGATCAGATGGGCGATCTCGGGCGCGCTCAGGCTCTTGGTCGGATCGCGGCCGAGAATGGCCAGGATGCGCTCGTCGAGAGGCTGTGGCTTTGGCTTCGCTGCCTTGGGGGGCGCGGCGGGTGATTTCTTCGGGGCTTTGGATTCGGATTTGGCCATGCCTTGCCATGACCGATCGAACAACCGGACGCAAGCTGTGACATGGCAGACATGGCGCAGGCCGTACGGCGGCGCTAATATCGCACTACTTGCGTACAGACCCGTCCTCAATGTCCATGGAACCTCGGCACCTCATTCGCGCTGCGATCGCCGCCTCGGTGCTCGGCCATCTGGCCCTGGCCGCGGGCGTCTATTTTGCCAATGCCAAGCCGATGCCGCCGCACGAGGACAATGTCAGCGTCGATCTGGTCACGCCTCAGGAACTCGCCGAGGCTGAAAAGAAAGCCGAGGAGACCAAGCCCGAGCCCGAGTCGGAGAAGAAGCCGGAACCGGAAAAGCCTGAATTCCGTCTGCCCGACCTGACCACACGGCCGACGCTGGACGAGCAGCAGACATCCGCTGCCGCAGCGACCAAGCCGCAATCCTCGCCGCAGAAATCCGAACCCGAAAAGGCTGCGCAGCCGCAGAAGACCGCCTCGGCGCCGCCGCAGCAGCCGCCTCCGCAACAACCGCCCGCGCAGACGCCCCAGTCGCCGCCGCAACAGCAGGTCCAGCCACCGTCCTCTGCCACACCACCGCCGGCGGCGCAGCAGCAGCAGCAGCAGGCAGCCTTGCAACCGGCGCCGGCTCCGCAATCACCGCCGCCCGCCGCAGAGCAGGTGCCGCCACAGCCCGATCCGGACATCACGGTGAAATACGGGGTCATGCTCGGGCTTCCAGGCTTCGGCGGCGCTCCCGCCAGCGAGGAGGCCAATGTCAGCAAAACGGACATTGCGGCGTTTCATCGCCACCTCAAGACCTGCCTGAAACTGCCGGCCGAGGTGGCGCGCAACGACGACGCCATGGTGAAGCTGCGTGCGCAGCTGTCGCCGGATGGTCGTCTTGTCACCGAGCCGACCGTGATCGAGGTGCGCCGGCCCGCCAAGGCCGCCTTGCTGCTACAGGCCGCCAAACATGCGCTGGAGGCCTGCCAGCCCTATTCGATGCTGCCGGCGGACAAATACAACGAGTGGAAAGTGCTCGACCTGCCGTTCACGCCGAATGATTTCGGAAGTTAGCCCGTTCTTCCGCCAGCGTCCTCTTCACGGTCTCGATGTCCTCGCCCATGGCACGCCAGGCGTTCGATGCGAATTGCCGCCGCCAGGTCACGATCACCACGGCTGCGGTAGAGACGATGAACACCCACGGGCTCACGAACCAGCCGAGATAGCCGAGCGCGAAGAAGAAGGCGCGCTGGCCACGGTTGAAGTGGCGCGCGGCGGCGCCGAACATCTGCGTGGTGCGCACCACATGCGCTTCTGCTTCCGGCGTGTGGCGGTCCGCGGCGAAGGGCATCGCTCCGAACAGGATCGCGACATAGTTGAACAGCCGATAGGCCCAGGCGAATTTGAAAAAGGCATAGACGAAGATCAGGATCAGGCCGAAGCATTTGATCTCCCACAGCCCCGCCGAGGAATTGAAACCGATCGGCAGATTGGCCATGATCGGCATCACTTCATTGGTGGCACGCAGTAGCGCCAGTGCGCCGCCGATGGCGATCAGCGTGGTGGAGGCAAACCAGGCGGTGCCGTTCTGCAGCGAGGTCAGGATGTGCGTGTCGACGATCCGCGCCTCGCGCGCCAGCATCCGGCGCATCCACACCTCGCGATAGGCATGCATGCGCGCCGACAGGCTGTTGCGGCCATATTTGCTGTGCTCGAGCGTGATCGCATAGGCGGCCCATTCGAGAATGAAGAAGCCCAGCGCAAAAGCGTCGATCCAGGTATAGTTCGGCATGCAGCACCCATTGTCTCAGGCTGCGGTTCTGCCACTTCGCCACACGGGCGGCAACGGTCGGTCTTGCCCAACTTGATTGCAGCGCTGCCCCTTGCATGGCATTTTGCACGCCTTGCAAGGAGCGGGTGATGGCTTTGAAACTGGTGATCGGTAACAAGAACTATTCGTCGTGGTCGATGCGCCCGTGGGTTGCCCTGAAAGGCGCCGGCATCCCTTTCGAGGAAGTCGTGATCCCGCTCTATACCGGACCGGCCGACAAGCAGCGCATCCTCGATGTCACGCCGTCCGGCAAGGTGCCGGCACTGGTGGATGGCGATGTCACCGTGTGGGATTCCCTCGCCATCATCGAATATGCCGCCGAGCGTTTCCCCGAAGCGAAGTTGTGGCCGCAGGAGGTGGCGCAACGCGCCCATGCGCGCTCGGTTTCAGCCGAAATGCATTCCGGCTTCATGCCGCTACGCAACGAATGCGGCATGAACCTGCATCGTCCGGTGAAGGCGAAGGTGTTGTCCGACGACGCAAGGGCCAATGTCGCGCGTATCGACGAGATCTGGTCAGACTGCCGCAAGCGCTACGGCGCGACAGGCCCGTATCTGTTCGGCGCCTTCAGCGGAGCCGATGCGATGTATGCGCCGGTGGTGCACCGCTTCCGCAGCTACGCCATCGAGGTTTCACCCGCAGCGCGCGCTTACATGGACACCATGCAGGCCGATCCGGCGTTCCGGCAGTGGACCGAGGAGGGGCTCGCCGAAACCCTCCTGATTCCGCGCTTCGAGGAAGAGTGATCGCCACGCTGCGATCCGCTCTTGCCCTCGTGGATTTCGTCGCCATAACAACAGCATATTGCGGGTGCATGGCACCTGCATCTGCTTGAATATGCCGATGCCTAAATCTTTGGGGACTTTCTGAATGAACGCGGCCTGGGCGAACTCGCTCGATCATCTCTGGCGCTCGGCTACGTGGCCCATGTGGCTCGCTTTCGCCGCGGCGGTGGTCGTCGCGCTGATCGTGCTGGTGACGCTGCTGCGCGCCGAAAAGTCGGTGGCGAATGGTGCACTCGCGGTCATCACGTTGCTCGCCATCGGCGTTGCCGCGGCAGCGACGGTACGCCCACCGGAAACGGCGGAGAAGATTGTGCCGCCAGCGGCCACGAATGCGCAGCTGGCGAATGGTTTGCCCGCGCTGTCCTGCCTCGATGAACTCGCCGGCGACATGGTGCTCGCAGCCTGCGAGAAGTCGCTTTTCGCTACGCCGGAATCCGTTGCTGCGGCCGTGTCGAACTCCGCTGCACTGCTGGATCGCCTGCGTGCCCTTGGCGACGTGGCAACTGCAGACAAGGCGATTACCCCGGAACTGGCATTGCTGCGCCGCGCGGTGGAGCGCGATCGTTACGGCCTGTTCGCCTATGTGCTGCAGGTGCGCGACCGCTGCATGCCGGACAGCTGCGCGGCCTATGCGTCCGTCACCGATCACAAGCAGATCGCATCCAACATGGGCGAGCGCTTCTATGAAGGCCTGCTGACCCGCTACGCGCCGGCATGGAACGCGCCGCCGGCCCTCGCTGCACCGTCGGCGGTTCCGGGCGTCGCATCGCTTTCGGGCCTGCCGCCGTCGCTTCCGACCGGCAAGCCGACCAATGCGGAATTCCCGTCGTCGTCCTCGATCCCGCCGATCTCGATCATGACCGACACGCCGGTAAGGGCTCCTGCTGCGGATGCCAAGGCTGCGCCGCGCCCGGCACCGAAGAAGCAGGCGGCGCCGAAAGAGGCGGCCCGGGAAGCGCCCCGTCCACAGGCGACTGCTCCGGCAGCGCCTGTCCAGCTTGCACCGGCGGCGGGGCGGGCGGATAACTGAGCGGTGGATAAATCCTTGTAACGCCGCCTGTCGGTACCGATCTCACGCGTATGCCCTTGCACCTCGTCAAACTCGCTGTCGGCTGTGAATCCATCGCCGATTTCAAAAGCTATCTGAGCGAGCGCATGCGCGCCGCCAAGGCGCGCGGCGAGAAGCAGCAGCACATCCATGTCACCCGTATGGTGCCGAAGCGTGACGCCGAACTGCTCGACGGCGGTTCGCTTTATTGGGTGATCCGTGGCGAGATCGCGCTGCGCGAGCGAATTCTGGCCATCGAGCCGTTTCGTGACGGCGAGGGGATCAATCGGTGCCGCCTGATCATGGAGCCGAAGCCGGTGACGGTTGCGCCGCGACCGCTGCGCCCGTTTCAGGGCTGGCGCTATCTCACCGACAAGGATGCGCCGCCCGATCTCGGCAAGGCCGCCGCCAGCATCGAGGCGATGCCCGAGCCGATGCGCCGCGAGCTGCGCGAATTGGGGCTGCTGTGAGCTGCCGCCGTCGGGCGGATGAGGCGCAGCCGTAATCCGCCGCGGAGCTTCAGCAGTGAAATCGGCTGGCGGATGACGCGGAGTTTATCATCGGGCGCGCTTCGCGCGACCCGTTGGCTCATCCGCCCTACGGCCTTGCATGGCCGCCAATACCTCGCCATGTCTGCGCCGTGTTGCTAGAACAGCTTTCTCGACACCCGCTTGCGAAAGCCCACCATGCCGTCCTCGTCTCTCCGCCTTGGCGTCAATATCGATCACGTCGCAACCCTGCGTAATGCGCGCGGTGGCAAGCATCCGGATCCCGTGCGCGCGGCACTCGAAGCCATCGCCGCCGGCGCCGACGGCATCACCGCCCATCTGCGCGAGGATCGTCGCCATATCCGCGATGCCGACATGGAGCGGCTGAAAGCCGAGATTTCAAAACCGCTGAATTTCGAGATGGCAGCGACGCCGGACATGGTGCGGATCGCGCTCGGCGTGCAGCCGCATGCGGTGTGCCTGGTGCCGGAGCGGCGCGAAGAACTCACCACCGAAGGCGGCCTCGATGTGGTCGGCCAGCGCGAGTCGCTGGAGCCGACCATCGCGCGCTTCAACGATGCCGGCGTCCGCGTCTCGCTCTTCATTGCGGCGGACCCGAAGCAGATCGAAATGGCCGCCAAACTGAAAGCGCCGGTGATCGAGATCCACACCGGCGCCTGGTGCGATGCCATCACCGATGGCGAACTGATCAAAGCCGACGCCGAATGGCAGCGCATCAAAGCCGGCGCCAAACTCGCAAAATCCATGGGCCTCGAAGTCCATGCCGGCCATGGCCTCGATTACGCAACGGCCGAGACGATTTCCGCGCTACCCGAAATCATGGAGCTCAATATCGGCTACTACATGATAGGCGAGTCCCTGTTCGTCGGCCTCGCGGAGACCGTGAAACGGATGCGCGCGGCCATGGACAAGGGCGTCGCCAAGCGGGGCAGCGCATGATCATCGGCATCGGTTCCGATCTCATCGACATCACCCGTGTCGCCAAGGTGATCGAGCGCCATGGCGACCGGTTCCTGGAGCGCGTCTTCACCGATGCCGAGCGCGCCCGCGCCCAGCGTCGCGCCAAGAGCGAGAAGATGGTGGTCGCCACCTATGCCAAGCGTTTTGCCGCCAAGGAGGCGATGTCCAAGGCGCTGGGCACCGGCATCCGCCAGGGTGTCTGGTGGCGTGACATGGGGGTGATCAACCTGCCGGGCGGCAAGCCGTCGATGAAGCTCACCGGCGGCGCTCTGGCGCGGCTGGAGAAGCTGACCCCGCCGGGGCACGTGGCCCAGATCGACCTGTCCATCACCGACGACTGGCCCTTGGCGCAGGCGTTCGTCATCATCTCGGCGGTGGCTAGGTCCTAGCGGGTGGTATTTACGTCCGCAGCCTGGGCGTGCAATCATGGCTCCTGGGGATCGGGGCGATGATGGAAACCAAAACGGTCGCAAATGAGCGGATCAAACTGCTGGCCAATTTGACCAATACGGCAGCTGCTGCGTTTCTATCCGCGGGTGTCATCGGCCCGGGTTTGGCTTTCTTTTATGGGGTCATGCCGGCCGGCACCCACCTGGTCGCGATCCTAACCGGCGGGATCGTTTGCATCTCATTCAGCGCAGGCATACATTTGGTTGGCAGGGCAGTCCTCGGAAGGATCCAGGAATGACCAATGTTCAGATACTCGGCTTGCTGTGGCCGTTCATTTGTTTCGGGCTGTTTTACCTGTTCGCGCGCGTCCTGATGGATCGCGATACCGCCGCTCTCGACCGGATCCGTAAGGCCGCCCAGCAGGTCCAGGCGAAGCAGGCCGCGGAATAGATCACCTTACCGTCTCGCCGCAGGGCAATTCATTGCACCTCTACCGACAACCGTTTAAACCTGCGGGCGGATCGATCCGCCGCAAATTCTTGCTCTCGCCTTCAAAAAGCCTTGGCAGGACTTTGTTGTAACCAATTGAAATTGATGCATTTTGCCTGCCGGGCCAAAGCCTTGGCGCGTCATGCAGAGGCCATCTGCGCCCCATGGCGCGGGAATCGGGAAAGCGATGAGCGTGACTTCGGGGACCAAGACTGAAAGCGGCTTCGGTGAGACCGTCCGCGTCGTCATCAATGCGCTGCTCATCGCGCTGGTGATCCGGACCTTCCTGTTCCAGCCCTTCAACATCCCGTCGGGCTCGATGAAGGCCACGCTGCTGGTCGGCGATTACCTGTTCGTGTCCAAATATTCCTATGGCTACAGCCATTATTCGATCCCGCTGTCGCCCAACATCTTTTCCGGCCGCATCTTCGGATCCGACCCCGCCCGCGGCGATGTGGTCGTGTTCCGCCTGCCCAAGGACGACACCACCGACTACATCAAGCGCGTGATCGGCATGCCCGGTGACACCGTGCAGATGAAGGAGGGGCTCCTCTACATCAACGGCAAGCCGGTGCAGCGCGAGCGCCTGAGCGATTTCGTCGGTGAGGATCCGTGCGGTTCCGATGCCACCGCGCGGGTGAAGCGCTGGAAGGAAACGCTGCCAGACGGCGTGAGCTACGAAACGCTGGATTGCGTCGATAACGGCTTCTACGACAACACCATCGAATACAAGGTGCCTGCCGGCCACTTCTTCATGATGGGCGACAACCGCGACAATTCCACCGACAGCCGCGTGCAGTCGGCGGTAGGCTACGTGCCGTCCGAAAACCTGATCGGCCGCGCGCAGATGATCTTCTTCTCGATCGCCGAAGGCGAGCAGGCCTGGCAGATCTGGCGCTGGCCGACGGCCGTGCGCTGGAGCCGTATTTTCTCCATCGTGCGATGACGGACGATCACACCAAAACCATCGAGACCGCGGCAGCGCCGAATTCCGACGATCACAGCCCGGTGCCTGAGGCGCCGAAGGAGACCGCGGCCCAGCGCAAGAAGCGCGCGCGCGCCGAGGCCAAGGCTGCCGCCGCCGAAATCGAGACACGGATCGGTCATGCGTTCAAGGATCCGCAACTCCTTGAGACGGCGTTCACGCATGTCTCGGCGCTGAAGTCGCAGCGCAGCCGCACCGAGAGCTATCAGCGACTCGAATTTCTCGGCGACCACGTGCTCGGCCTCGTGATCTCCGACATGCTGTATCGCGCCTTCCCGAATGGCGACGAAGGCGAACTGTCGAAGCGGCTGGCCGATCTCGTGCGCAAGGAAGCCTGTGCCGATGTCGCGCGGGTGCTCGGTTTCCAGGACGGTATCAAGCTCGGTTCGGTCGGTGCCGGCGTCGGTCAGCGCTTGCGCAAGTCGGTACTCGGGGACATCTGTGAAGCCGTGATCGGCGCCATCTTCCTTGATGGCGGCTATCCCGCCGCGGAAGCTTTCGTGCAGCGCAACTGGACGGAGCGCATGCGCAAGCCGGTGCGGCCGCTACGCGATCCGAAGACTGTGTTGCAGGAATGGGCGCAGGGCAGGGGCCTGCCGACGCCGGCCTATCGTGAGGTCAGCCGTTCCGGTCCGCATCACGATCCGCATTTCAAAATCGCGGTGGATGTGATTGGGCTTGCATCCGCTGAAGGCGAGGGCGGCAGCAAGCGCGCCGCCGAGAAAGCCGCAGCGACAGCCATGCTAGCGCGTGAAGGCGTGAAATCTTGAAGGATGATGACTTGAACGACGACGTTGACCACAAGACCGAAGGCGCCCCGCAGGAGACACGCTGCGGCTTCGTTGCGCTGATCGGTGCGCCCAATGTCGGCAAGTCCACGCTGGTCAATGCGCTGGTCGGCTCCAAGGTCACCATCGTCTCGCGCAAGGTGCAGACCACGCGGGCGCTGATCCGCGGCATCGTCATCGAGGATCATGCGCAGATTATCCTGGTCGATACCCCCGGCATCTTCGCGCCGAAGCGTCGGCTCGACCGCGCGATGGTGAAGACGGCCTGGAGCGGCGCCCATGACGCGGATCTCGTCTGCGTGCTGCTCGACGCCAAGGCCGGCATCAACGAAGAAGCCGAGGCGATCTTCGACCAGCTCTCCAAGGTCAATCACCCAAAGATTCTCGTCATCAACAAGGTCGATATCGTCGCCAAGGAACGGCTGCTGAAACTGGCGACCGATGCAAATGCGCGCCTCACATTCGACGAGACATTCATGATCTCGGCGATGACCGGCGACGGTGTCGACGATCTGCGCCGCCGGCTTGCCGCCGATGTGCCGGAAGGTCCGTATCACTATCCCGAAGACCAGATGTCGGACGCGCCGCTGCGGCATCTGGCGGCGGAGATCACCCGCGAAAAGATCTTCCGCCAGTTGCATCAGGAGCTGCCCTATCAGTCGACGGTGGAAACCGACAGCTGGCAGGAGCGCAAGGACAATTCCGTGCGCATCGAGCAGACGATCTTTGTCGAGCGCGAGAGCCAGCGCAAGATCGTGCTCGGCAAGGGCGGCGCCACCATCAAGTCCATCGGCGCCGATGCGCGCCGCGAGATCACCGAAATCGTCGGCGTGCCCGTGCATCTGTTCCTGTTCGTGAAGGTGCGCGAGAACTGGGGTGAAGATCCCAATCGCTACCGCGAAATGGGCCTCGAATTCCCGCAGGAATGAACGTGTGAGTGCAGCCGTGACCGTTCCTGCCGATCTTCCCAAGAACGTCTTCTATTTCGAGATCCTGCTCTACGCGTCGCTGATCCTCGACTGCATCTCGATCGCGTTCCAGGATCGCACGCCGGATCTGCGGTTGTCCGAAAGCACGATCGCGGCCGCGACCTTCGTCGCCGCCTGCATGCTGCTGTTGTTCGTCTATCTGGTCTGGCTCGCCGCCTATCGCCGCAAGAGCTGGCCGCGCTGGGTGCTGGTGATGTCGCTGAGCCTGTCGGTGCTGTCGCTGGTCCAGGTGCTCGGCGTCTATGGATTGCAATTCGACAATGCGATCGAGATCGTGTCGTGCGTCTTGACGGCGCTGGGCCTGTATTATGCCTTCACCGGCGATGCACGGGAATGGTTCAATGCCTAGGCCGTAGGATGGGTAGAGCGGAGGCGCGAAGCGCTGGAGCGAAACCCATCGGCGGAGCTTGCGGCACCGACAGGATGATGGGTTTCGCTTCGCTCTACCCATCCTACGACCTATACTCTCCCCATGGAATGGACCGACGAAGGCATCATCCTCGGCGTGCGGCGACATGGCGAATCCGGCGCCATCGTCGAGCTGATGACGCGCAGTCATGGTCGCCATCTCGGCCTCGTGCGCGGCGGGGCGGGGTCGCGGATGCGCCCGGTCCTGCAGCCCGGCAACAGCGTGCAGGCGATCTGGCGCGCGCGTCTCGACGAGCAGCTCGGCTATTACCTGATCGATGGCACCAAGCTCCGCGCGGCAACACTGCTCGGCGCATCCCATGCCGCCTATGGCGTGACCCATCTGGCCTCGATCGCGCGGCTGCTGCCGGAGCGTGATCCGCATGACGACATCTTTGCCATGCTCGAAGCCATTCTCGACGACTTCGATCATCCGGCCGTCGCCGCGATCCATACGATCAGGTTCGAACTCGCCATGCTCGCCGAACTCGGCGTCGGCCTGGACCTGGAGAATTGCGCCGCGACGGGGGCAACCACCGACCTGATCTATGTGTCACCGAAATCCGGCAACGCCGTCTCGCGCATCGCGGGTGAGCCGTGGCGCGACAAGCTGATGCCGCTGCCGCCATTCATGCGCGAGACCTATGTCGCGGATCATGGCCTGTCCGATCGCGACCTGCAGGACGGTTTCGACATCACCGGCCGGTTCCTGCTCCGCAACGTGCTGGAGCCGCGCGGGCAGAGGCATTCTGATGCCCGGGCTGGTTTTATCGGGGCGGTGGTGCGCCAAATGGCACGCATGGACCAGCTCGGGGACAGTTCCGACGCTGGCTCTTGATTCATTTCTTGCCCGATTCGCCGCGGCGCGCTAACTCCCCGCCATGGGAAAAAGACTGATTCCGCCGGAGCCGGCTGAAATTCACGAGGTGCAGCTTCGCGAGGCGCTCGAAGAGCGCTATCTCGCTTATGCGCTCTCCACGATCATGCATCGCGCGTTGCCCGATGCGCGGGACGGCCTGAAGCCGGTTCACCGCCGCATCCTCTATGGCATGCGCCTGCTCAGGCTCGATCCGGGCACGCCGTTCAAGAAGTCCGCCAAAATCGTCGGCGACGTGATGGGCTCGTTCCATCCCCATGGCGACCAGGCGATCTATGACGCCATGGTGCGCCTCGCGCAGGACTTCTCCTCGCGCTATCCGCTGGTCGACGGCCAGGGCAACTTCGGCAATATCGACGGCGATAGCGCTGCCGCCTATCGTTACACCGAAGCGCGCATGACTGATGTCGCGCGGCTCTTGATCGAAGGCATCGACGAAGACGCCGTCGAGCTGAAGCCGAACTATGACGGCCAGTCGAAAGAGCCGGCGGTCATGCCGGGCGGCTTCCCGAACCTGCTCGCCAATGGCGCCCAGGGCATCGCCGTCGGCATGGCGACCTCGATCCCGCCGCACAACGCCGCCGAGCTTTGCGACGCTGCGCTGCATCTGATCGAGAAGCCCGATGCCAAGTCGAAGGCTCTGCTGCGCTTCGTCAAGGGGCCGGACTTCCCCACCGGTGGCATTGTCATCGACTCCAAGGAAGCGATCGCCGAGGCCTATACGACCGGCCGCGGTTCGTTCCGCACCCGTGCCAAGTGGCATGTGGAGGAGGGCAATCGCGGCGCCTGGACCATCGTGGTCACGGAAATCCCGTGGCTGGTGCAGAAGTCGCGCCTGATCGAGAAGATCGCCGAACTGCTCAACGACAAGAAGCTGCCGCTGGTCGGCGATATCAGAGACGAATCCGCGGAAGACATCCGCGTCGTCATCGAGCCGAAGACGCGCAATGTCGATGCCGGCCTCGTGATGGAGTCGCTGTTCAAGCTCACCGAGCTGGAAAGCAAGATTCCGCTGAACCTCAACGTGCTGGTCAAGGGCCGCATTCCAAAGGTGCTCGGCCTCGCCGAATGCCTACGCGAATGGCTCGACCATCTGCGCGAAGTGCTGTTGCGCCGATCGCAGCACCGCAAGGGCCAGATCGAGCACCGCCTCGAAGTGCTCGGCGGTTACCTGATCGCCTATCTCAACATCGACGAGGTCATTCGCATCATCCGCACCGAGGATGAGCCGAAGCCGGTGTTGATGAAGGCCTTCAGCCTTACCGAGCTGCAGGCGGAGTCGATCCTGAACATGCGCCTGCGCTCTCTGCGCAAGCTCGAAGAGTTCGAGATCAAGAAGGAAGACAAGGCCCTGCGTGCCGAGCTGAAGGGGATCAACGAGATCCTCGGTTCGGAAGCCGTGCAGTGGTCGAAGGTCGGCGAACAGGTGCGCAAGGTGCGCGAGATGTTCGGTCCGAAGACGCCGCTCGGCAAGCGCCGCACGGTGTTCGCGGATGCGCCGGAACACGATCTCGCCGCTCTCGAGGAGTCGCTGGTCGAGCGTGAGCCCGTCACCGTCGTGATCTCCGACAAGGGCTGGGTGCGCACGCTGAAGGGCCAGGTCGCCGATCTCTCCAACCTGACATTCAAGCAGGACGACAAGCTCGGCCAGGCCTTCTTCGCCGAGACCACGTCGAAGCTGATGTTGCTCGCCACCAATGGCCGTTTTTACACGCTCGACGTGGCGAAGCTCCCCGGTGGTCGCGGCCATGGCGAGCCGATCCGCCTGTTCATCGACATGGAGGGCGATGCTGCTATCGTCTCGGTGTTCGTGCACAAGGGCGGCCGCAAATTCCTCATCGCCAGCCATGACGGCCAGGGCTTTGTGGTGGGCGAGGACGATTGCGTCAGCGCGACCCGCAAGGGCAAGCAGATCATCAATGTCGAGATGCCCAACGAGGCGCGCGTCCTGACCGTGGTCGAGGAGGGCGCCGATCAGGTCGCCGTCATCGGCACCAACCACAAGATGGTGATCTTCCCGCTCGCCGACGTGCCTGAGATGGCACGCGGTCGCGGTGTGCGTCTGCAGAAATACACCAGCGCGGGCCTGTCCGACGTGGCGGTGTTCAACGCCAAGGCGGGTCTCACCTGGCGCGACTCTGCCGATCGCGAGCGCTCGATGACCTGGAAGGAACTGGCGGAGTGGCGTGGCAACCGCGCCGATGCCGGCCGCCAGGCCACCGGCCTGCCGACATCGAACAAGTTCAACAAGCCGATTGAGTAGTGATCGGCTTGTCCTTGTAGGATGGGTTGAGCGCAGGCGCGGTAGCGCCGAAGCGATACCCATCACCACATGCTCTGGGTTTGTTATGATGGGTATCGCTTCGCTCAACCCATCCTACGCGTCGGAGGCTAGCCCGTCTCTTCCTCCACCATCCGCGTCGCCAGCACCTTGTCGAGGCGGCGGCCGTCGAGATCCACCACCTCGAATGTCCAGCCATGCGAGATGATGGTGTCGCCCACATCCGGGATGCGACCGAACTCATAGAGCAGGAAGCCGGCAGCGGTTTGATACGGCCGCGAGCCCTGTGGCGGCTCGATGGATAGCAGCGACATGAATTCCAGCGCCGGCATCCAGCCCGAAATGAGATAGGAGCCGTCCTCGCGCTTGTGGAAGGCGAGTTCGGCCGGGCCTTCCTCGGTATGGAAGGCGCCGACAATGGCTTCGAGAATATCCGCCGACGTGACGACGCCCTGGAAGGTGCCGTATTCGTCATGGACGAGGCCCATATGCACCGCGGACTCGCGCAGGATCCGCACCACGTCGCGTGCATCCAGCGTGTCGGGGATCACAGGCGCTTCACGCACCAGCGCACGGATATCCGGCGTGCCGCCGGCGAGAAACGCGCCGAGCAGGTCCTTTGCCTGCACGATGCCGATGGCGGAATCCATGTTGCCGTCGAACACCGCGAAGCGCGAATGCGACGAACCGGTGATCTCCGCGTGGATGGTCTCGACGGGGTCGGCGAGATCGATCATCGCCACCTCATGGCGCGGCGTCATCACGGCGCCGACCGGCAGGTCGCCGAGCCGCATCACGCCGGCAATCATTTCCTTCTCGCCGGGCTCGAGCACGCCCGCGGTTTCCGCTTCCGTCACCAGCGTATGGATCTCGGCCTCGCTGACCTTGTCTTCCGAGGCGCCGCGCTGGCCAAGCAGGAACAGGATCGCCTTGCCGGAGCGATCGAGCAGCCACACCAGCGGCAGCGAGATCTTTGCGAGCAAAACCATCGCCGGCGCCACGCGCACGGCCACGGCCTCGGGATCGCGCAAGGCGATCTGCTTCGGCACGAGTTCGCCGATGATCAGCGATGCATAGGTGATGACCGAGACGACGATGCCGACGCCGAGTGTATCGGCGAGTCCCTTGGAGACGCCCAGGTCGAGCAATTCTGCGGTGAGGCGCTGGCCCAGTGTCGCGCCGGAAAACGCGCCCGAGAGCACGCCGATCAGCGTGATGCCGATCTGCACGGTGGACAGGAACTTGCCGGGATCGGATGCGAGCGCCAGTGCGCGGCGGGCACCTGTGACGCCTTTTTCGACGAGGCCGGCGAGCCGGGCTGGGCGGGAGGACACGATCGCCAGCTCGGACATTGCGAGCAGGCCATTGAGGACGATCAGGATCGCGACGATCCCGAGTTCGAGCGATAACACTATGGTTCCTTCTGGTGGTGGAATAGACAATGTAGTCGATCCCGCACCATCTCGCCATGGGCAGCTACGAAACGCGACACAACAGCTCAGTCGCTTGAAAAGCCACGGACAAGCGTCGTGCACTACGACGCATTCCAGTTTGCTTGATGCCTCACCCACAGGTGGTAAGGTGGCATGGTGCCATTGTCGGCGCGGCGCCGTGTCAGGCGCATCATCGAGGTTCACATGACGAAGACGTCAATGTCCGTTGTTCCACCTCGACGATTCGAACCCTGGATGCGGTCGGTCCGCTGGCCAGCCATTGCTCTTGCTGTCGCATTGCCGACAGTTGCCTTGTCGGCGGACAAGCCGCTGCTCGGCGCGGATCAATCCGCCCCTGTCGTCATCACATCAAAAATTTCCGCGATCGTTCAGTTCGGCATTCCCGCCATCAATGATGCGCTGGCGCGTCGCGTGCCGAAAGTGCTGGCGTCGTTCGACGATCGCACCACGAGTTGCTGGCATCGCCAGATCATGGGCCGCATGGTCAATGTCGATTGTACTTATTCCGGCGAGATCGAGCGCACCGGGCCGGTTTCCCTCCGCGCGGAGAATGGACGCCTCGTGGCCTCGACACCGCTGTTCGGCAGTGTGGAAGCGCAGGGCACCAGGGGATTTGCGCGTCTGCTGAAAGGCGAGGCGGAAGGGGCGATGACGGTCTATGCGACGGCGCGTCCGCAGCTGCGGCCGGACTGGTCGGTGACGCTGGACATGAGCGAGGGCTTTCGCTGGCAGGAGCCACCGGAGCTGCAGATTCTCGGCTTCCGCATAAACATGTCGAAATATGTGGAGCCGAAAATCAAGGCGCAGCTGTCGCGGATCCAGAGCGATGTCACCGCAAATGTCCGTGCGCTGAACATCAAGGCGAAGGCGACGCTGGCCTGGCAGAAGGCCTTTGCCAATGTGCAGATCGTCGAGACGCCGGCGATCTGGGTGCAGACGACGCCGCAGGGCATCGCCTTTTCTGGCGTGCGCGCCGAAGGCAATGTGCTCGAAGGCTCTGCCGAACTGACGACCACGGCGCAAACCATCCTCGGCACGCAGCCGCCGGCGCCTGTGCCGACGCCCTTGCCGGCACTCGGCACGGAAGTCAGCGAGCCCGGCCGCTTCGAAGTGCTGGTGCCGGTCAGCATCGCCTATGCCGCCATCAAGCAGCAGGTGCAGACGGCGCTCGCCGTGTCCGCAGCGCAGGGTGGTCCGAGCTTTGCCGACTTCGATATCTATCCATCCAATGGCAAACTGGTGGTCGGCCTGCGATTGTCCTCCGCATCAGGGCCGGGCGCGTGGGTCTATCTCACCGCGACACCACAAGCGGGCGACGATGGCTCCGTGCAGTTTCCTGATCTCGCTCTGCAGGCGGATGCGGCCACCATCGCCGCGTCCGATGTCGCCACGCTGCTCAGCAACAATGATTTCCTGCAACAGCTCAAGCAGAAGATGGCGCTCGACTACAAGGCCGAGCGTGATCGGTTGATGGCCTCGGCCAATGCAAAACTGAGCCGGCCGCTGAGCGACGGCTTTCGCAGCGACGTGCAGCTCGCGTCGGTGGGCGTGTCGAAAATCGCGCTGACGACGGAGGCCCTGCAGGTGCAGTTGCGCGCTGCCGGGCGTCTGAAGCTGCTTTATGGGATGTGAGCGATGATGGGCATGGCCTTGCTGCGAACCGTTGTGCTCGCACTGCTGATGATCGGCGCTGCGCCTGCGATTGCCCAGACGCCGTTCTACCAGGCCACGCCGCAGGAGATCGCCGGCCAGCCGGGCACGTTGATCCGCTCCGAGCCGATGCAGTTCGCGCCGGCCGGTGCGCAGGCCTGGCGCATTCTCTATCGCTCACGCGGCATGAACAACGAGCCGATCGCCGTGTCCGGCGTTGCCGTCATTCCGCCGGGGGCGCCTCCCGTCAATGGCCGGCCCATCGTCGCCTGGGCGCATCCGACCACCGGCGTGGTGCCGCATTGCGCGCCGTCGCTGGCGCTGTTCGTGTTTCAGCAGATGCAGGGGCTGCGTCCGCTGATCGAGCGTGGTGTCGTCGTAGTTGCCACCGACTATCCCGGGCTCGGCACGGCTGGCCCGCATCCCTATCTCGTCGGCGCCAGCGAGGCGCAGGCGGTCCTCGACTCCGTCCGCGTTGTGCGCGGTCTGCCCAATGCCGGCGCTGGCAACAGCTTTGCCGTCTGGGGCCACTCGCAGGGCGGCCATGCTGCGCTCTATACCGGGCTGCTTGCCAAAACCTATGCGCCCGAACTCAATCTCGTCGGTGTCGCCGCGGCGGCTCCGGCGACGGATCTGGTCACCCTGATGGCCGATGACTTCAAGACCTCCGGCGGCAAGAACCTCACCGCCATGACGCTGTGGTCATGGGCGCGCGTATTCAAGGCGCCGCTCGACAAGGTCGTGGTGCCTGCGGCGATGTCCACGGTCGATCAGCTCGCGAATGAATGCATCGAGAACATCTTCGACATCATCGAGCGGCAGAGCCAGGAGAAAGTGCTGGAGCAGACCTTCCTGTCCGTCCCGAGCATTGCGACCGTCGAGCCCTACAAGTCGCTGGCCGCCCGCAATTCACCGGGCGCTTTGCCCAAGGCGATCCCGCTTTTCCTCGCCCAGGGCACGACCGACAATCTCGTGCAGCCGGCCGTGACCCAGGCCTATTTCCAGCGCCAGTGCAGGGCGGGCAGCCGGGTCACCATGCATCTGATGCCGGGCGTCAATCACGGCTTTGCCGCGCGCGACGCTGCCAATGCCGCGGTGATCTGGATGGGTGAGCGTTTTGCAGGCAATCCCGCGCCCAGCGACTGCTGACCACTATACGTCGGTATAGTTGGCATCAAACTTTTGTGCAGCCAGGATGCCTTGCGCGATGGGGCGCTGCTGCACATTTGGTCACCCCAGGCGAAGTTGCGTGCGTCGGTTGTAAAAACTTCGACGCGTCGCAATTTTCATGTACGATTGATTTCGGTCAGTCGACTTGTTGGGGGCATTTGTCTTGAATTGCTTCAGATCGATCTTTCCTGCTGCGTCCGTCATACTTGCCGTGTTGCTTGCTGGCTGTGAGAAGAAGCCGGAGGCCTCAGCACCGCCAGCGCCGCCCGTGACGGTGGCCAATCCGCTCAAGAAGCAGACCACCGACTGGGATGAATTCACCGGCCGCTTCGATGCCGTCGATCAGGTGCAGATCCGCGCCCGCGTCACCGGCTTTGTCACCAAGGTGACATTCGTGGATGGCGCCGTGGTGAAAGCGGGCGACGTGCTCTACGAGATCGATCCGCGCCAGTATGAAGCCACGGCAGAGCAGGCGCAGGGCCAGCTCGACGATGCCAAGGCGAAGGTCGATCTCGCCCAGAAAGAACTCGAACGCGCCACCACGCTGATCAAGACGCAGGCGATCTCCGAAAACATCGTCGATCAGCGCAGCCAGGCGCTGGCGGCCGCGCAGGCCGCCGTGCTGGTGGCGGAAGGCGCATTGAAGCTCGCAAAGCTCAATCTCGAATATACGAAAGTCGTCGCGCCCATTGATGGCCGCGTCAGTCGGCATCTGATCAGCGTCGGCAATCTCGTCAATGGCAGCGACTCAGGCGCAACGCTGCTGACGTCCATCGTCTCGATGGCGCCGATCTATCTGTATTTCGACATGGACGAGTCCATCTATCAGCGCAACAGCCGGCTGTGGTTCGAGGGCAGGCGGCCGAGCTCGCGCGATACGCCCAATCCCGTGCAGATCACGTTGAATGGCGACAGCAGGCCGAGCAAGGAAGGCAGGATGGACTTCCTCGACAACCGGCTCGATATCGGCACCGGCACGCTGCGCGGCCGTGCCATCGTGGACAATCGCGATCTGTCAATCCTGCCGGGCCAGTTCGCGCGCCTGCGTGTCATTGCCAGCGGCGAATATGAGGCGCTGCTGATCCCTGATACTGCGGTCGCCACTGATCAATCCCGCAAGATCGTGATGGTCGTGAAGTCTGACGATACGGTGGAGGCACGGCCAGTCACGCTCGGCCCGCTCGACGATGGTCTGCGTGTCATCCGAGAGGGCCTCACCTCCGATGATCGCATCATCATCGACGGCCTGCAGCGCGCCCGTGTCGGGGCGAAGGTTGCGCCGAAAATGGGTGAGGTGAAGCCCGTCGCTCCTGCTGGTGGCGCCAAGCCATGAATCTGGGCAGCCTTTCCGTCAATCGTCCGATCCTGGCGATGGTGATGTCCATCGTGCTGATCATCGTCGGCGCGCTCGCTTATACGACGCTGCCGGTCTCCGAATATCCGGAAGTGGCGCCGCCCACGGTGGTGATCACCACGCAATATCCCGGCGCTTCCGCACAGACCGTGTCGGAGACGGTGGCGACGCCGATCGAGCAGGAGATCAACGGCGTCGAGGACATGCTGTATCTCTACAGCCAGGCGACCTCGAACGGCCAGCTCAACATCACCGTCACCTTCAAGCTCGGCACCGATCTCGACAAGGCGCAGGTGCTGGTGCAGAACCGCGTCGCCATCGCGCAGCCGCGGCTGCCCGAGGAAGTGCAGCGCAACGGCGTCGTCACCCGGAAGAACTCGCCCGACCTGATGATGGTCGTGTTCATGCTGTCGCCCGACGATACCTATGACCAGCTCTATATTTCCAACTATGCGCTGCGCAACGTGCGCGACCAGCTGCTACGTCTGGACGGCGTCGGCGACATCCAGATCTTTGGCGCCCGCGATTATTCGATGCGGCTGTGGCTCGATCCGGACAAGATCGCCAATCTCGGCATGACCGCAGGCGACGTGATCGCCGCCATCCGGGCGCAGAATATCCAGATCGCCGGTGGCCAGATCGCCGAGCCGCCGATCTCCGATCGCGCCTTCTCGCCGAACCTGACCTTCACGGGCCGTCTCAAGGACCAGTCGGAATTCGGCAATATCGTCATCAAGGCCGGCAGCGATGGCCGCACCGTGCGCCTGCGCGATGTGGCGCGGATCGAGCTTGGCGCGCTGGCGTATACGACCAACAGCTTCCTGCTGAAGAAGCCGGCGGTGGCGCTGGCCGTATCGCAACGTCCGGGATCGAACGCGCTGGCGACGGCGGATGCGATCGCCAAGACCATGGCGAAGCTGAAGACTGAATTCCCGAAAGGCCTCGAATACAATATCGGCTACAACCCGACCGAATTCATCGCGCAATCGGTCAATGAGCTGATCAAGACGATCTACGAAGCGATGGTGCTGGTCGTGATTGTGGTGCTCGTCTTCCTGCAGGGCTGGCGTCCGGCGATCATTCCGATCATCGCCATTCCGGTGTCGCTGGTCGGCACCTTTGCTGTCATGGCGGCGCTCGGATTCTCCATCAACAATCTGACGCTGTTCGGCCTCGTGCTCGCCGTCGGCATCGTGGTCGACGACGCCATCGTGGTGGTCGAGAATGTCGAGCGGCATCTGGCGGAAGGGAAGACACGGCGCGAGGCGGCGCTGCTCACCATGACCGAGGTCGGCGGCGCGCTGATCTCGATCGCGCTGGTGCTGTGTGCCGTGTTCGTGCCTACGGCCTTCATCGGCGGCATCTCCGGGCAGTTCTTCCAGCAATTCGCGGTCACCATTGCGGTGGCGACGGCGATCTCCTGCTTCTGTTCGCTGACCTTGTCGCCGGCGCTCGCCTCGATGATCCTCGAACAGCATCACGAGAAGAAGCCGCCGCCGAGCTGGAACGTGGTCGCGCGCGGCTGGAATGCGTTTACCGGCATGTTCAATCGCGGCTTCGACCGGCTGTCGCATGCCTATGGCACCGCCGCCGGCTTCGTCATTCATCATCTGGCGCTGATGCTCGTCGTCTATGCGGCCCTGATCGGCACGGCAGGTTGGCTAATCTATGCCACGCCGCAAGGCTTCATCCCGGCACAGGATCGCGGCTATGTCATCGTCGTCGTGCAATTGCCCGGCGCGGCATCGCTGACGCGTACGACCGAAGTCGTGCGCGAGATCGAGCGCATTGCGCTGGAAGTCCCCGGCGTCGTGCGCGTGCCGTCCTTTGCCGGCTTCAATGGCGCCACGCGCACGCAGGCATCCAATGCGGCGGCACTTTTCCCGGTCTTTGCCGATGCGGAGGAAAGGGCCAAGGATGGTCACACGGCGACGCAGATCACGGCCGAATTGCGCAAGCGGCTTGCCGCCATCGAAGGGGCGCTGGTGATCGTGGTGCCGCCGCCGGCGGTGTCCGGCATCGGCACCGGCGGCGGTTTCGCCATGCGCATTCTCGACAATCAGGGCAGGGGCCCCGATCTGCTCGAAAAGGCGACCGACGAACTCGTCAACGCCGCACGCCGCGCGCCCGGCCTGACATCGGTGTTTTCACCCTTCACGGCGAACACGCCACAGGTCTTCGTCGGTATCGATCGCCAGAAGGCGCAGATGCTCAACGTGCCGATCGCCAACGTCAATGATGCGATCCAGACCTATTTCGGATCGGCCTATGTCAACGACTTCAACATTCTCGGCCGCACCTATCACGTCACCGCGCAGGCGGACCTGCAATTCCGCAAGGAGCGCGCCGATCTGGCACGCCTGCAGACCCGCAATACCGATGGCAACATGGTGCTGCTCGGCAGCGTCGTGACTTTCGATGACCGCGCCGGGCCGGATCGCGTGCCGCGCTACAACCTCTATCCGGCGGCCGAATTGCAGGGCGACACGCTGCCCGGTGTCAGCTCGACCACGGCGCTGAACACCATGAAGAAGCTCGCGGACGACACGCTGCCGAGCGGCTTCTCCTTCGAGTGGACGGACCTGTCCTATCAGCAGGTGACGGGCGGCAATGCGGGCCTCTATGTCTTCCCGATCTGCGTGCTGTTCGTCTATCTCGTGCTGGCTGCGCAATATGGCAGCTGGTCGCTGCCGTTTGCGGTGATCCTGATCGTGCCCATGTGCCTGTTCGCCGCCACCATCGGCGTCCGCATCATGGGGCAGGACATCAACATCCTGACCCAGATCGGATTTGTGGTGCTGGTGGGCCTTGCGGCTAAGAATGCGATCCTGATCGTCGAATTCGCGCGCGACATCGAGCAGGAAGGGCGCGATCAGCTCGAAGCCGTCATCGAGGCGTGCCGGCTGCGTATCCGTCCGATCCTGATGACGTCCTTCGCCTTCATCCTCGGCGTGCTGCCGCTGGTGATTTCCTCGGGTTCAGGCTCGGAAATGCGTCAGGCGGTTGGCGTTGCGGTGTTTTTCGGCATGATCGGTGTCACGATCTTCGGCCTGATCTTCACGCCGATCTTCTACATCCTGATCCGGCGCCTGTTCCCGGGATCGGTGGTGGTCCCGCAAAAGGATCTGGGGGCGCATGCGTGATTGCCAGTAATACCAGGATATCCGGCCTTGTGCCGGGTGTCCCTCCCTTGGCAAACTGCCAGGCGTGACGCAGACGGCCGGACTTTGCCTCGAAGACGTTCCGGTCCCGCAGGCGGGTCCAGCCCGCCGTGACGGAAGAAAGTTGAGTGATGGACACCGCCCCCCGCATCGAACTGATGAACTGGCTTACCGGCCAGGGCCTCACCGGCTCGCCTGAAAGCGAGCTGATCCGCGGCTTTTGCGAGCGCTGTCTCGCCATGGGGATCGAGCTGTCGCGCGGGCAGGTGTTTCTCGACACGTTGCATCCGCTGTTCGAAGGGCGCGGCTTTCGCTGGAGCGACAGGCCGAGCAATGAAAGCGAGATGTTCGAATATGGCTCGACCGCGACCGGTGCGGCCGCCGAAAACTGGCGCCGTTCGGTGTTCTATCACATGCTTGAAGAGGGCCATGACGAGATGCGTCTCGACCTGTTCGATCCCGCCGTGAGCGAACGGTTCAACATGATCCAGAACCTGCGCGACAATGGGCACCGGCACGGCGCCGTGTTCGTGCACAGGTTCGGCGAGCAGGGCTCCATGGGCAATATGGACTGCGTCTATTCGCACTGGACGACCCGCCGCGAAGCCGGTTTCGGCGAAGATCAGATGGCGGCGCTGCGCGAGCTCGTCCCCTTGCTCGGCCTGGCGCTGAAAGCCGTGGCGCAGATGGAGATCGCCCGCACGCTCGGACGCGTCTATCTCGGGCGCGACGCGGCGGAGCAGGTGCTGCGTGGTCGCATCACGCGCGGTGTCACCGAACGCATCAAGGCGGTGCTGTGGTTCTCCGACTTGCGCAATTCAACGGGGATCGGCGAGGTGATCGGGCCCGATGAGATCATCCCGTTCCTCAACGACTATGCGGAAGCATCCATCGACGCGATCCACGAATCCGGCGGCGATGTGCTGAAGCTGATCGGCGACGGCATTCTCGCGATGTTCACCGCCGACGATATGCTGCAGGCCAAGCGCAATGCGCTGCGCGCCGAGCACCAGTTCCGCAAGAATATCGCGGCGCTGAACGACAAGCGTCAGGCTGCGGGGCGTCCGGTCACCACGGCCTATGTCGGTCTGCATGTCGGCGAGGTGTTCTACGGCAATATCGGTAGCGACGAGCGACTGGATTTCACCGTGGTTGGCCCATCGGTCAACGAGGTGAGCCGCATCGCGTCGATGTGCTCGTCAGTGGACCGTGCGCTGCTGACGTCCTCCGCCTTCCAGAACGGACTGGATGGCACCGGGCGCAAGTATCTGGTGTCTACCGGGCGCTACGCCCTGCGCGGCATCGGCCGCGCGCAGGATCTCTATACGCTCGATCCCGAGATCGACAGCGACGAGATCGTGCGCGGTGGCTATGAGCGCTATCTCGCGCGCTGAGGCGTTTGCCATGTGACGGTGCTCCAGGTCGTGTGTCGGGTTTCGTACGCACACCAAATCGCTTTGGAGATGTTCTAACCCGTGCAATGGCGACTGAGCCGCATTTCCCTTGCTGTGTGTCGGAGTATTTGGTTACCCGCTCGGCAGTACAGCACGGGGGATGCCGAACATGCATAGTGGCGCAGTCTGCAGGAATGATCGTTGGCTTCATGACGGATTTACACGGCCTGCGATCTGGCTGCTGACGACCGCGCTCGCAACGCCCGTCTTGTTCTCGATCCACTCTTCGGCATCTGCCCAACCGTCACCTGCACCAACGGTGTTGCCTGCCGTCACCGTCGATCAGCCCGCCGCTGCGCGAAGGGCCGTGCGCCCGCAGCGCAACGCCAGGCGATCTGCGTCCAGCCGTTCGCAAGCCCGGCCGCAAGCGGTGCAGGCGGCGCCGGCTCCGACAGCCGCTGCTGTCGTGCGCGGCACCGATCCGGTGCGTGGCTTCGTACCGACGGTCAGTTCGGCCGGCACCAAGACCGATACGCCGCTGATCGAAACACCGCAGTCTATCTCGGTGATCGGCCGCGATAATCTTGACACCCGCGGCAGCGAAACGGTGGTCGAGGCGCTGCAATACACGGCCGGCGTCGCAACTCATTTCGGCGGCAAGGATCCGCGCTATGACAGCATCAAGATCCGCGGCTTCGAAACCTATGGCAATGGCCAGTTCCGCGATGGCTTGCGTGAAATGTCGAGCGGGACGTTCTCCGTTTTTCGCACGGAGCCCTACGGCGTCGAGCGCATCGATGTGGTCAAAGGTTCGAGTTCTTTGCTCTACGGCCAGAGCGGGCCGGGCGGCCTGGTCGATGTGATCAGCAAGCGTCCGCCAACAAAGGCGTTTGGCGAGGTGTCGGGGCTGGTCGGCAATTTCGATCGCTTCCAGGGCGCCTTCGATGTCGGCGGGCCCATCACCAAGGACTCCACGTTGCTCTATCGCCTGACTGGCGTGTTGCGTGATTCCGATGCCCAGATCGCGCATTTCTCCGACAAGGTGAAGGACGACCGTGCCTATATCGCGCCGGCCATCACCTGGCAGCCGACTGCGAATACCACGCTGACCATTCTGTCCGACTACCAGCGCGATCTCACCGGCAATGCGTTTCCGCTCTCGATCGCCACGCTTTCGGGGGGCCGGATCGCGAAAGTCTCGGTGCTGCCTTTCATGCTCGGCGATCCGTCGTTCAACAAGTTGGAGCAGGAGCAGTATCGCGTCGGATATCAGTTCGAGCATCGCTTTAGCGACGACCTCATCGTGCGCTCCCGTGCGCGCTTCGGTCATATCGATATGGAATACAAGTACCTGACCTTTGCGGGCAATCCATTGACGCCAGCAACCAGTTTCCCGCGCGTGGCGCGGCAGGCGCTCGAGAAAGCCGACAGCTTCACCACCGACAACCATGTGATCGCCAAGGCATGGACTGGGCCGTTCCATCACACTGTATTGTTCGGCACCGACTATCAGATGCTCAATCTCGACAACCGGGTATTCACCGGAGCCGCACCTCCGATCAGCAGCATCAATCCCATCTATGGTCAGATGATTCCGAATCCGACCGGCAACTTCCAGAGCCAGACCCAGGACATCACGCAGGTCGGCGTCTATCTTCAGGACCAGATCAGGCTGCAGAACTGGATTCTCACGCTCGGAGGGCGTTTCGACTCTGTCGAGCTCAATACGTTCAACCGCCTGACGTCGCGGCCGCAAGATACATCTGACGAGGCCGCCACCAAGCGTTTCGGCCTCACTTATGTCTTCGACAATGGCATCGCGCCTTATGTGAGCTATTCCGAATCCTTCATGCCGACACCAGGCGTCGATTTCAACGCCAACCCGTTCCGGCCGACATCGTCCAAACAGTATGAAGGCGGTGTCAAGTTCCAGCCCAATAGCGACGTGCTGGTCACCGCGGCCTATTTCGATCTGACGCAGAAGAATGTTCTGGGCCCGGATCCGGCGCCCGGCCGGGTCGGTTTCAACGTCCAGACCGGCGAGATCAATTCGCAAGGTTTCGAATTCGAGGCCTTCGTGAAATTCCTGCCTGGCCTGAACGTGCTTGCCGCCTATACGGTGAACGACGTGGTGATCACGGCCAGCACCGCTGGCGACGTCGGCAAGGTGCCGTTGCTGACGCCGCGCACCATGGCCTCCGCTTATATCGACTACACATTCCAGAGCGGCGCGCTTGCCGGCTTTGGAATTGGCGGCGGCGTGCGCTACAACGGGCCGACATTCGGCGATGCGTTGAACACGATCGTCAATGCGGATTACGCGGTGTTCGACGCCGGTTTGCATTACCGTCAGGAGAAGGGCATGAACTATGCGCTCAATCTCAAGAACATTGGCAACAACGGTGCATATGCCTGCACCACGTCCGGCGGATGTCAGTATATCAGCCCGCGCATCGTGACGGCGACGGCAAGCTATCGTTGGTAGGCGAGGGATGGCGAGCGCGCGTTCACTCCGGATCTGGGCGTTCGTCCATACCTGGACCTCGATCATCAGCATGGTTTTCATGCTAATGCTCTGCGTCACGGGACTGCCGCTGATCTTCCATCACGAGATCGACGAGCTGTTCGAGGAGCATGTCGTCGCGCCGAAGCTGTCGGAAGACATCAAGCCGAAATCGACGGACGAGGTCATCGCGGCGGCCAGGCGGCTGCGACCGGCGGATCACGTGCTGCTGGTCAACTGGCGTGAGGACAGTCCGGCGGTCGTGGTCGTGGCGATGTCGGAGACGCCGATCCCGGTGCCTGGAATGCTCCACCGGATTCAGATCGATGCCCGCACCTTATCGGTGCTGGGTGAAGAACCCGCGCATTTTGGCGTGATGGATGTCATCCTGAAAATCCACAAGGACATGTATCTGGGACTGCCGGGCGAATTGTTTCTCGGCTTCATGGGCCTGCTGCTGGTGGCCGCGATCATATCCGGCATCGTGGTCTACGCGCCGTTCATGCGCCGGCTCGATTTCGGCACCATCAGACGCCGGCAGTCACCGCGGGTGACGTGGCTGGATCTGCACAATCTGACCGGCGCCGCGACCATCGTCTGGCTGCTGGTGGTCGGTTTCACCGGCAGCATGAACACCCTGGCCATTCCCCTCTATGATCTCTGGCGCGGACAGCTCTTGCCCGTCCTGCTTCAGCCCTATCGCGGCATGCCGGTGGCAACGCCCTCGGCGATCGATGAAGCCATTGCACGGGTCCGCGGGAAACTGCCGGACACGACCGTCACATCCGTCACCATGCCGACATCCGCGCGGTTTGGTAGCCCGCAGCATCTGGTGGTGTGGACGAAGGGCACCTCGCCGCTGACGGCGCGCCTTCTCACGCCTGTGCTTGTCGCCATGGATGGCAGTCTGAATGTCATAGTACCCGAGATGCCGTGGTACTTGCGCGCGTTGCAGACCTCGCGGCCGTTGCATTTCGGCGACTATGGCGGACTGCCGCTCAAGATTCTGTGGGCGCTGCTCGACGTGATCGCGATCATCGTCCTGGTCAGCGGAATCTATCTCTGGTTCGCCAAACGAAAGTTCGGGGGCGGTCTGTCGCGTGAGGCCTCTCGACATCGCGATGAGAGCGCTGCGGAGGCCCGGGCGGGATGAAAGCGCATCCAAAACCGTTGAAGTCCACGCGCGAAATATTCCGGATGCCGCTTCTGATCGGAATCGTCAGCACGATCGGGCTTGTGTCGGCATTGCTCGGCGATGGCATCTGGGACGCACTTTCATGGGCAGCGCTCGGTTTTCCCGTCGCAGCGGCTTTATACTGTCCGACCCGGCGCTCCTGAAACAACTGCCGTACAGGTGTAGCTCCTAAGCACTATCTCGCAGGTTGGCCTGCGGTGGCGCGTGCCGCATAGAGCACGATGGCCATGAGGCCGAAGACTGTCAGAACCAGGCCGAGCGCCTCCAGCGCGTCCGGGGTAATCGTGGCGGCGAGCGAGACCCCGATCGCAGCGCCGGTCATCTGCCAGAAGCCGAGCAACGCGGAAGCCGCGCCGGCATGGGTCCCGAACGGCGACAGTGCCTGCGCGGTGCCGAGCGGATTGACCACGCCCATGCCGAGCAGGAAGATGCATGTCGCTGTGATGAAGGTCACCACATTGGCGTGCAGATAGGCCGTCGCGAGAATGGCAGCGCCACCAATGAACGCGATCAGCAGTCCATACCGGATCGCACGCTCCAGCCCGAAGCGCGGCGCCAGACGCGCGGCCAGCATGCCCGAGCCGAACACCACCATGACCGTGCCGGCGAAGAACAAGCCGAGCGCGATCGGCGTGAAGCCATAACCCTCGATCAGGATCCGTGGTGCGGCGGCGAACATCGAGAACAGTCCGCCCATGATCAGGCTGACGGTCGCCGCCGGGATCAGGAAATGCCGGTTGGTCGAGAGCTTGCCATAGGTGGTGCCGATGGCGATCGGGTTGAGTGGAATGCGTGTCGCATGGTGGGTCTCGCCGAGCACGACGGTGAAGGCGACAGCCGAGACCAGCGCGAAGGCACCGACAAAGACGAATTCCGAACGCCAGCCGAAGAAATGATCCAGCGCACCGCCGAGCAGGGGCGAGAAGCCGGGTGCGGCTGCCTGGGCGATCATCACCATGGTCAGGACGCGGGCCAGTGCCGCGCCGCTGAACAGGTCGCGCGCAATGGCGCGCGACAGCACCGAGGTGGAACATGCACCCGCGGCCTGAATGGCGCGGCCGACCAGCAGCGAGGGCAGGTCGGTCGACAGCCCGCACCAGATGCTGCCGGCGATGAAGATCGCAAAGCCGGCCAGCACGGGCAGGCGACGGCCATAGCGATCCGAGATCGGCCCGACCACCAGCTGCCCGACCGCGAAGACCATCAGGAAAATGGTGATCGAGGCGGTCACCGCCGGCGTCGTCACCTGCAGCGCTGTGGCCATCTGCGGCAGCGACGGCAACAGGATGTTCGTCGCCAGTGTGCCGACCGAGGCCAGCGCCGCCAGAACGGCGATCTGGCTGGCCGTGGAGCCCGCCTCTTGCAT
>NZ_JBIISY010000055.1:0-30413 GCF_044340795.1 Tardiphaga sp. | reverse complement strand
CGAGCACTTCTCGCAGATGATGCCCTTGTACTTCATGCGCTTGTACTTGCCGCACAAGCACTCGTAATCCTTGATGGGCCCGAAGATGCGGGCGCAGAACAGGCCGTCGCGCTCGGGCTTGAAGGTACGGTAGTTGATGGTTTCCGGCTTCTTGATCTCGCCGTAGGACCAGGACAGAATCTTCTCGGGGCTCGCGATCGAGATCCGGATCTGGTCGAAGACCTGAGCCGGAGTCGTCGGGTTGAAGAGATTCATAATTTCTTGGTTCATGGTCTTCTCCTCGCGTGCCGATCGCCATCAGCAGCAAATTCGAAATTCTGTAGTCACGCGCGCTGCCATACGTCCGGGCTGCGGCGCAGACGCCCGGCCGCGAGGCCGGGCGTGACGCATTGAATTACTCGGCAGCCTCGGAGGTCGGGCCCGGCAGCTTGGAATTGTGCAGGTCGACGTTGAGGCCGAGCGAGCGCATTTCCTTCACGAGCACGTTGAACGATTCCGGGATACCGGCCTCGAACGTGTCGTCGCCGCGCACGATCGCCTCGTAGACCTTGGTACGGCCCGCGACGTCGTCCGACTTCACCGTCAGCATTTCCTGCAGCGTGTAAGCCGCGCCATATGCTTCGAGTGCCCACACTTCCATTTCACCGAAGCGCTGGCCGCCGAACTGCGCCTTACCACCCAGCGGCTGCTGCGTGACGAGCGAGTACGGACCGATCGAACGCGCGTGGATCTTGTCGTCCACGAGATGGTGAAGCTTGAGCATGTAGATGTAGCCCACGGTCACCTTGCGATCGAACTGGTCGCCAGTGCGGCCGTCATAGACGGTCGACTGACCCGACTTGTCGAAGCCTGCCAGCTTCAGCATGTCTTCGATGTCGGCTTCCTTCGCACCGTCGAACACCGGCGTTGCGATCGGCACGCCAGGCTTCAGGTTGCGCGCAAGCTCGATCAGCTCGTCATCGTTCAGCGACTTGATGACTTCATCATCGCCATAGACATTCTTCAGGGTCTCACGCAGCGGCTTGAGATCCTGACGCTGGTAGAAGGCGTCGATGGTTTCGCCGATCTTCTTGCCCATGCCGGCGCAGGCCCAACCGAGATGCGTCTCGAGGATCTGACCGACATTCATGCGCGACGGCACGCCCAGCGGGTTGAGCACGATGTCCGCATGGGTACCGTCCTCGAGGAACGGCATGTCTTCGATCGGAACGATCTTCGACACCACGCCCTTGTTGCCGTGACGGCCGGCCATCTTGTCGCCCGGCTGGATCTTGCGCTTCACCGCGACGAAGACCTTGACCATCTTCATCACGCCCGGCGGCAGCTCGTCGCCGCGCTGCAGCTTCTCGACCTTGTCGAGGAAGCGCTGTTCAAGGCCCTTCTTCGATTCGTCGTACTGCTTACGCATCGCCTCGATTTCCGACATCAGCTTGTCGTTCGAGGTGGCGAACATCCACCACTGCGAGCGCGGATTTTCATCCAGCACGGCGCGGGTGATCTTGCCGTCCTTCTTGAAGCCCTTCGGACCGGCGATGCCGACCTTGTTCTCCAGAAGATCAGCCAGACGGCCATAGACGTTACGATCCAGGATGGCCTGTTCGTCGTCACGGTCCTTGGCGAGACGTTCGATCTCTTCGCGCTCGATCGCCAGTGCACGTTCGTCCTTGTCGACGCCGTGGCGGTTGAACACGCGGACTTCCACGATGGTGCCCTGCACGCCCGGGGGCACGCGGAGCGAGGTGTCGCGAACGTCCGACGCCTTTTCACCGAAGATGGCGCGCAGGAGCTTTTCTTCCGGCGTCATCGGGCTTTCGCCCTTCGGCGTGATTTTGCCGACCAGGATGTCGCCGGCGCGGACTTCGGCGCCGATGTAGACGATACCGGCTTCGTCGAGGTTCTTCAGCGCTTCTTCCGACACGTTCGGAATGTCGCGGGTGATTTCCTCAGGACCGAGCTTGGTGTCGCGGGCCATCACTTCGAATTCCTCGATGTGAATCGAGGTGAAGACGTCTTCCTTCACGATCCGCTCGGAGAGCAGGATCGAGTCTTCGAAGTTGTAGCCATTCCACGGCATGAACGCGACGAGCACGTTGCGGCCAAGCGCGAGTTCACCGAGATCGGTCGACGGACCGTCTGCAATGATGTCGCCCTTGCGCACGACGTCACCGACCTTCACCAGCGGACGCTGGTTGATGCAGGTCGACTGGTTCGAGCGCTGGTACTTCATGAGACGATAGATATCGACGCCCGACTTGGTCGGATCGAGATCTTCGGTCGCACGGATAACCACGCGGGTTGCGTCGATCTGGTCGATCACGCCCGAACGGCGAGCCGCGATTGCAGCACCGGAATCGCGGGCCACGACGGCTTCCATGCCGGTGCCGACGAACGGCGCTTCAGCGCGCACCAAAGGCACGGCCTGACGCTGCATGTTCGAGCCCATCAGCGCGCGGTTGGCGTCGTCGTTCTCGAGGAACGGAATCAGCGCCGCGGCGACCGACACGAGCTGCTTCGGCGACACGTCCATGTAGTCGACCTTGTCGGCCGGCAGCGGCAGCACGTCACCGGCGTGACGGCAGATCACCATTTCGTCGGTGAAGTGGCCCTTGGCATCGAGCGGCACGTTGGCCTGTGCGACCGAGTAGCGGCCCTCTTCCATCGCCGACAGATACACGACCTCGTCGGTGACGCGGCCTTCCTTGACCTTGCGATACGGGGTCTCGACGAAGCCGTACTTGTTCACGCGCGCGAAGGTGGCGAGCGAGTTGATCAGACCGATGTTCGGGCCTTCCGGCGTCTCGATCGGGCAGATACGGCCATAGTGGGTCGGATGCACGTCGCGGACTTCGAAGCCGGCGCGCTCGCGGGTCAGACCGCCCGGTCCGAGCGCCGAGAGACGACGCTTGTGGGTGATTTCCGACAGCGGGTTGGTCTGGTCCATGAACTGCGACAGCTGCGACGAGCCGAAGAATTCACGCACGGCTGCAGCGGCAGGCTTCGCGTTGATGAGGTCCTGCGGCATCACGGTGTCGATATCCACCGACGACATGCGCTCCTTGATGGCGCGCTCCATGCGCAGCAGACCGACGCGATACTGATTTTCCATCAGCTCGCCGACCGAACGCACACGGCGGTTGCCGAGATGGTCGATGTCGTCGATCTCGCCCTTGCCGTCGCGCAGATCCACCAGGGTCTTGATGACCGAGAGGATGTCTTCCTTGCGCAGCGTGCGGTGGGTGTCCGGCGCATCGAGTTCGAGGCGCATGTTCATCTTCACGCGGCCCACGGCCGAGAGGTCGTAACGCTCGGCATCGAAGAACAGCGACTGGAACATGTTCTGCGCCGACTCGAGGGTCGGCGGCTCACCCGGACGCATCACGCGATAGATGTCGAACAGCGCGTCTTCACGCGTCACGTTCTTGTCGGCCGCAAGCGTGTTGCGGATGTAGGCGCCGATATTGACATGGTCGATATCGAGCAGCGGCAGCTCCTTGTAGCCCTCTTCGTCGAGCGCCTTGAGCAGCTTCTCGGTGATTTCCTCGCCGGCTTCAGCGTAGATTTCACCGGTCTTCGCGTTGACCAGGTCGTCGGCTAGATAGCTGCCGATGAGATCTTCATCGGTGAGCTGCAGTGCCTTGAGGCCCTTCTCGGCGAGCTGACGGGCAGCACGCACGGTGAGCTTCTTGCCAGCTTCGAGCGCCACCTTGCCGGTGTCGGCGTCGATCAGGTCGTTGACGGTCGAATAGCCGCGGAAGCGCGACGGATCGAACGGCACGCGCCAGCCGCCTTCCTTGATCTGCTTGTAGATGATCTTCTGGTAGAACGTGGACAGGATCTCTTCGCCATCCAGGCCCAGCGCATACATCAGCGACGTCACCGGAATCTTGCGGCGACGGTCGATACGCGCAAACACGATGTCCTTGGCATCGAACTCGATGTCGAGCCACGAACCGCGATACGGGATCACGCGGGCAGCGAACAGCAGCTTGCCCGACGAATGGGTCTTGCCCTTGTCGTGATCGAAGAACACGCCCGGCGAACGGTGCATCTGCGAGACGATGACGCGCTCGGTGCCGTTCACCACGAAGGTGCCGTTCATGGTCATGAGCGGGATATCGCCCATGTAGACGTCCTGCTCCTTGATGTCCTTGACGGACTTGGCGCCGGTTTCCTCGTCGATATCGAACACGATCAGGCGCAGCGTCACCTTCAGCGGGGCAGCATAGGTCATGCCGCGCTGACGGCACTCGTCGACGTCATATTTCGGCGGCTCGAATTCATAGCGGACGAATTCGAGCATCGAGGTGCCGGCGAAATCCGAGATCGGGAACACCGAACGGAAAACAGCCTGCAGGCCCTCATCCAGGCGGCCGCCCGTGGGCTCGTCAACCATCAGGAACTGGTCGTAGGACGCCTTCTGAACCTCGATGAGGTTCGGCATCTCGGCGACTTCCTTGATGTGACCGAAGAACTTACGAACGCGCTTGCGACCGGTGAACGTCTGCTGACCCATCGTGGCCTCTCATTGCGTCGCCCGGGAGGGGCGAACCTTCCAGGGCACGGCTGCCGCCGCCCCCGGGTTGAATTTTTCCGACATCGCCCCGAGACCTGCATCCAGATTCAGGAACAAAATCCCCAAATCGAACGTTCAAACCCCAGAACGCAAAACGACGTGCGCGATGCCCGACTGCATCTCGCCCGTCCAAAACCATCTAACTGCGGACCGAAAAGCCCGAAATTGGCCAATCTCCCAACGGCTTAGGATAGAACGTGTCCGTTCTCGCCGTCAAACCGCGCTTTCGTACTGCCGACCCGATATGGGGCGGCAATCATGGAGATACGAGGGTCGTTCCCTCAGCGTCCCCACACTTTCTTGTGTGCAGCCATCGCTGGATACACGCGAGACCCCGGTGAAGAGCGGCCCGAGGGCCGCCCTTCTGGGGAACTCAAAGGTCTTACTTGAGCTCGACCTTGGCGCCAGCCTTCTCGAGCTGGGCCTTGATCTTTTCGGCTTCGTCCTTGGCAACGCCTTCCTTGAGGGGCTTCGGCGCGCCTTCGACCAGGTCCTTGGCTTCCTTGAGGCCGAGACCGGTGATCGCACGGACTTCCTTGATGACTTCGATCTTCTTGTCGCCAGCCGAAGCGAGAACGACGGTGAAGTCGGTCTTTTCTTCAGCAGCGGCAGCGCCGCCACCAGCGCCCGGAGCAGCGGCAACAGCCACGGCAGCGGCAGCCGACACGCCCCACTTCTCTTCGAGCAGCTTGGCGAGTTCGGCGGCTTCGAGCACGGTCAGGCTCGAGAGGTCGTCAACGATCTTATTGAGGTCAGCCATTGTCTATATCCTTAAGCGTATTTGGTTCGAACCAGTTTGATTGCGAAGGGCGTCAGGCCGCTTCGCTCTTTGAGGCATAAGCCTGAACAACGCGCGCGACCTTTGCCGCGGGTGCTGTCGACAGCTGAGCGATCTTGGTCGCCGGCGCCACAAGGAGGCCAACGAGTTTGCCGCGCAGTTCGTCGAGCGAGGGCAGCGCGGCCAGGGCCTTGACGCTGTCGACGTTCAGGACGGTTTTGCCCATCGAGCCGCCAAGAATGACGAACTTGTCGTTCGCCTTGGCAAATTCGACGGCAACCTTCGGTGCAGCTACCGGATCGTCCGAAGTGGCGATCACAGTCGGGCCCTTCAGCAGGGAACCGATGGCAACAACATCCGTGCCTTCAAGAGCAATTTTGGCGAGACGGTTTTTCGAGACCTTCACCGAGGCACCCGCCTGCTTCATCTGCTTACGCAGGTTCTGCATCTGGGCGACGGTGAGGCCGGAATAATGGGCGACGATCGCAACGCCGGTGGTCGTGAAGACCCCGTTCAGCGCTTGGACCGCGTCCTTTTTAGCCGCTCTTTCCACAGCAAGCTCTCTCCGGTTGGCAGTCTCGATCGAGATGAGACCGCCGGTTTGCACCCAACCGCCCCACCGACATGACCTCGAGACACACGGCCTCCAGACATCCCGGGCGAGACGATCATGATAGCCTGCCCTCCCGAACCATTGCTGCGAGCAGCGGCGGCACGGGGTGTCGAGGTTCGAACCAAATACGCTATCAGCCGCATGGCGGCATTGGCGAAATCAGTCTTCACCCATCTATGCTGGCTTGGCGATTAAGCCGTTGATCGAATTGAATTCGTCGCGGGCGCCAGCAGTCTCGGACAGGATTCGAGATCACCGATCGGCCAAAATCTGATCGCTCAGTATCGGCCGCTCAAAGACCCCTGCCCGCCTTCGTCAAAACCAGGTCGCGGCTCCCGTGCCCTTCGAGCGATCCGTGGGGATGGCCTGAAAGGAAAGGTCTCCTAGATACCGGGTTATCGGAATGCGAACACAGACGTGCCAGCACAGGCCAGCAAGTCCGGAAGCGGCTGTTTAACGAGTCTTTATCGGCTTGCCAAGGGGGAAGTGCCGAACTGGCATCGTTTTTGCCATGGGAACCGGAAGGCGGCGGTGCCTCCAGGCACCACTGCCTCATCCGATCACTTTACCCCTTCGGACAAGCTGCCCCTGCATCCGCCCACGCCTTGATCAGTTCACCGAACTGCTTTTGCGTGCCCGGCGCCGGAGTACGGTTGCCGCCGGGCTTCCAGCCCCACCCCACCAACTCATCCTCGGCCATGTGATGCACCAGCGCGGCCATGTCCTTGCCGCCATTGCGCTCCTTGTCCTTGATCTGGGCGCAAATCTGGCCAAGCGTCTTGCCCTGCCAGGCCATCTCGATCGGCGCCAGCGCCCACTTCGCATTGCCCGGGACATTGGCGGCATCGAAGTTGTTTTCGTGGTGGCAGGTCGTGCAGGCGAGACCACCGGCCGCGCCCATGCCGCCCTCGCCGCGCACCACCAGCGGAATATGCGGCCGCATGCGATCGGTCTGGGTCGGACGATCGCCGGCCGGATGGCAGTTCAGGCAGCGCGGTGACTGGATCACCTTGCCCGCCTCATTGAACAGCGCCACCGCCCGCTCGTTCTTGTTCTTGATCTTGGCGAACGCCGAGACGGGCTGCAGCGTTTTCGGATTGCTGACCGCGGCATCGGCCTCATTTGCACCGAACTGCGCGACAGCCAGGACGCCGGCCGACATCCCGCCGGCGAAGAGCGCCAGCATTGCATACTTCACCAGTTTGTTCATGCCGAGGCTCCCGGCACGATGGGCAGTTGTCGTGGTCGTCCGACACCGAGCTTGGCCATCGCATTCACCACAGCCGGCCCGAGCGGCGGCACGCCGGGCTCACCGACGCCCGACGGTTTTTCGGTGGACTTCACGATCACCACCTCGACCTCCGGCATCTCATTGATACGCAGCGAGCGATAGGTATCGAAATTGCCGGACACCGGCGCACCGGCATCGAGCGTCTGTTCGGCATAGAGAATGTGACCGAGACCGAAGCCGATGCCGCCTTCCATCTGCGCGCGGATGATGTCCGGATTGACGGCGACGCCGCAATCGACAGCGCACCACACCTTATGGACCTTCGGCCCTTCCTCGGTCATCGACAGCTCGACGACCTGAGCGACGAAAGTCTTGAAACTCTCGACCACCGCAACGCCACGCGCGCGACCTTCCGGCACCTTGTAGTTCTTCCAGTCGGCAAGTTCGGCGACGGCCTTCAGCACGCCGGCATGACGCGGCTTCTTGCCGAGCAATTCGAGACGTCCTTCAACCGGGTCCTTGCCCGCGGCTTCGAGCAGTTCATCGACGAAGGCCTCGACCACATAGCCGGTATGGGTATGGCCCACCGAGCGCCACCACAACACGGGTACGCCCACCTCGACCTGATGCATGTCGCAGCGGAAATTCGCGACCTCGTAGGGGATCTCGTTCGAGCCCTCATAGGAGGTCGGATCGAGACCGTCCTTGAACATGATCTGCTCGAAGAACGAGCCCTTCATGATCGACTGCGAGACGATCGTGTCGCTCCACGCCTCGATCTTGCCATCGCGGACCGCACCGCGCATGCGGTGAATGGCGTATGGCCGATAATAGCCGCCGCGCATGTCGTCCTCGCGGGTCCAGACCAGCTTGACGCCCTTGCCCGGCCCGATCGCCTTGGCCACTTCGGCAAGCTCGACGGCCTGATGCGTTGTCTGCTGTGCGCGGCGACCAAAGCTGCCACCGGCAAGCGTGACGTCGATCTTCACCTTCTCGATGGGCAAACCGAGCACCTTGGAGATGGCCTGGTGATCGGGCGTCGGAAACTGGCAGCCATAGCGCGCATAGGCGCTGTCGCCGTCCCATTTCAGATACGCGTTCAACGGCTCCATCGCCGCATGGGCGAGATAAGGGAAGACATATTCGACCTCCACCACACGGCCACCCTTGGCCACGGATTCCTCGAACTTGCCTTCCGCCTTGACCAGCTTGCCCTGCGTCTTCGACAGCGCGCGGAATTGCTGCAGCAATTCGGCGCTGCCGCGCTTCTCGGCCTTGCTGTCATCCCAGGTGATCTTTAGCGCCTCGCGACCTGTCTTCGCCGCCCAGAAGCCCTTTGCGTAGACCGCAACACCATTCGAGATCTGTTTGACATCGACCACGCCCGCGACTGCCTTCGCCGCCGTCGCATCGAACGACTTCACCTTGCCGCCGAATTTCGGCGAGCGCGCCACCACCACGGTGAGCATGTCGGGTTCGTTGATATCCAGCCCGAAAAACGCCTTGCCGTTGCTCTTGTCGGCACTGTCGAGGCGCTTCACCACGCCTTCCTTGCCGATCAGCTTGAAGTTGGCTGGATCTTTCAGCTTTGGTTCAGCCGGGACCGGCATGGTCATCGCCTTCGCGGCGAATTCACCGAAGCGGCCTTCCTTGTCCGTGCCGTGCTTGATCACGCCCTTGTCGACCGTGATCTCCCCCGCCGGCACCTGCCAGGCATCGGCGGCCGCAGCAACCAGCATCTCGCGGGCGGCAGCGCCGACCTGACGCATCTGGATGAAGGAATTCGCAATCGCCGTGGAGCCACCCGTGCCCTGCATGCCGAAGGCCAGGTTCTTGTAGAGGACGGGATTGGACGGCGCGTGACTGGCACGCATCTGCGACCAGTCTGCATCGAGCTCTTCCGCCACCAGGGTTGCCATCCCGGTCAGCGGCCCCTGCCCCATCTCAAAACCCTTGCACAGTACGGTGACCGTGTTGTCGGAGCCGATGATCAGAAACGTGTTCGGCGCGATATTGATTTTCTGCGCCGCAGCACCCTGCGCGAACAGCTTGTCGGCACGCGCGACATAGGCGCCGATGACGAGACCCGCGCCCGCCTTGAGTAGCGTGCGACGTGAAAGCCTGGTGTCGTGAACGGTCATGGCTCAGCCCTCCAGCGACTTGGCGGCGGTGTGGATCGCAGCGCGGATGCGGACATAGGTGGCGCAACGGCAGATGTTGCCGTTCATCGCCAGATCGATGTCTTCATCGGTCGGCTTGGGATTAAGGCTGAGCAGCGATGCCGCACTCATGACCTGGCCGGACTGGCAGTAGCCGCATTGCGGCACGTCATGAGCCACCCACGCGGCCTGGACCGCCTTGGCTTCCTTGCTGGTTGCCCCCTCGATGGTCGTGACCTCGCCTGAGCCCACCGCCGAGACCGGCATCGAGCAGGAGCGCACCGGTTGCCCATCGAGATAGACCGTGCAGGCACCACATTGCGCGACGCCGCAGCCATATTTGGTGCCGGTCAGCCCGGCGCCGTCACGGATAGCCCAGAGGAGTGGGGTATCGGGGGCGACGTCGATCTGACGCGACTCCCCATTGATCTTGAAGGTGAACGCAGCCATCGCTGTTGTCCTTGTCGTCGAATGTACGCCTACATTCGAGTTGTTCTAATTCGAACCTGACAAATACAACCGCAGTGCGGAATTCAGAACTCAATTATTTTTGTACCACCCGGGAACGAAAGTCATTTGGCGACGTTCCTGTCCGTTTTGCGCTGACTTTGCGATGGCGGGACAGCAGCGATCCCACTGTCATTGCCATTCAGCCACTGACCGGCTCATGATCCCTGCTTACAACTCAGTGATCGACACGATGTGCAGCGCCCGCGTATCACCGTGATTGCCGTGTCCCACAGCGCCGATGCGGCACCCCGCTCGCGTGAGGTTCGTTCACTATGCCCCGCACCATTCGAACACCGGGACATCTGATCCGCAGACTTCAACAAGTCTCCGTATCCGTGTTCCACTCCTCGCTCGAGCACGTGAGCATTACGCCCGTCCAGCACACCATCCTCACGCTATTGGCGACCGAAAAAGGCCTCGACCAGAAAACCATTGCTGCCCGGGCAGTGCTCGATACGTCAACTGTAGGCGATGTGGTCCGGCGCCTTGAGCGACGAAAACTGGTCGCACGAACAGGATCTCCCGGCGACAAGCGGCAGAAACTCGTGACGATTACGGCAGATGGGCTCGATCTTATCAGGCAGTCGCGCGCCCTGCTGCGACGATCGCGCGCGCAGATGTTCGCATCGTTGACCTCGGCGGAGCAGCGCGTCTTCCTCGATTTTGTCGAACGCCTTTTGCTGTCCAATGAGCCCGACACTGGCCAACCCTGGCAGCGGCAACGCAAGCGCCAGCCACCGCGGCGAGAGGTCTAGCCTCCGGGCCGTCACTCCAGCATTGCGGGCTTACTTGCTCTTCGCCTCGGCGAGTTGCTTCTTGACGGCCTGCACATTGGTCTGTTCGAGCGCGACAAGTCCCGCGAGGTCTTCCGGCGTCCCCCCGGGTGCCATCGCGCCATACTGCTTCAGGCGGTCCCGGATGGCCTGATCCTTCAGAATGACATTTACGTCTTTGTTCAGCCGCTCAATGATCTGCGGCGGGACACCGGCGGGCGCATGCAGCGCGAACCATACCACGACTTTGAACCCTGGATATCCTGCTTCGGCAATGGTCGGCACGTCGGGCAGCACCGCCGAACGCTCCGGTGATGACACCGCCAGCGCCTTCAAGTGGCCCGACTGGATCAGGCTGAGTGCCGAAGTAACCTGATCGATGGTGTAATCCGTATTGCCCGCAACGATGTCCTGCAACATCGGCAGGCTGCCGCGATAAGGCACATGAACGGCATTGATGTCTGCACGCGCATTGAACAGCACGGTGGTGACATAACCGCTACTGCCGACGCCGGGGCTACCATGGGTGAACTTGCCCGGTTCGGCTTTTAACTTCTGGACGAATTGCGCAACGGTATCAACACCGAGAGACGGGCGAACCATCAGCACATTCGGCAATGTCGCCAGTGTCGCAACTGGCGCAAACGCGGTCTTCGGATCGTAATTTGCCGGCTCGTCCAGAAAATAGGAATTTGCCACGGTTGGTCCGGGCGTGCTCAGCATGAGCGTGTAGCCATCTGGAGCACTCTGAGCGACAGCTGCTGCGCCGATATTGCCGCTCGCGCCGGGCTTGTTGTCGACGATCACCGGCACACCAAGCGAAATCTGAAGCTTCTCGGCGATCAATCGCGCGACGATATCCGTCGTCCCGCCTGCAGCGAAGGGCACGATGATCCTGATGCTACGGTTTGGCCATGTGGATGAAAAAGCACGACTGGACATACTGATGGCCGCGCCGCCGATCAGGGCAGAGAATGCACGGCGTGACATCGACGAAGGGCAATTGCCTCGCGTCATCGAAACCTCCCTCAAGCTTTCCTCGCAGCCCCGTCGCATTCATGACCATCGTAATGTGGTCTTCTCCGTTGCGACGGTGGCAGGCGCACGTGCCAGGGTGCGCTCCTATTTAGTGAGTATACTCATTAAATAGGCTTAGGCTGTCAAGTTGCGGATCGCACCACATCCATAGGACAGATGAGCGCGGTGCAATCCTCCCTAAGACTGCGTTTAAATCTTCACGGGATAGGGCAACCCCTGCGCCGCATAAAACGCATCGAGATTCGCGATCACGCAATCCTGCATCGCGAGATGCGAGTCCAGCGTGTGGCCACCGATATGCGGCGTCAGCACCACATTCGGGAATGCCGTCAGCGCGTCCGGTGCATGAGGCTCCGTCTCGAACACGTCGAGACCAGCGCCGGCAATGGTCTTGTCGCTCAGCGCCTGCACCAGTGCCGCCTGATCTATCACCGAGCCGCGCGAGATGTTGACCACATAGCCATCAGGCCCCAGCTTCTTCAGCATCCCGGCATCGATGATGTGATGCGTTTCCTTGCCGGCGCGCACCGCGACCATCAGGACGTCGCACCATTCGACCAGGGCAGCAAGATCCGGCTCGTAGCGATACGGCAGCTCGTCATACTTCGTGCGATTGGTGTAGGCGACGTCGCATTCGAACGCGGCCACGCGCGAGGCGATCTTGCGGCCGATCTCACCCATGCCATAGACGCCGACCTTGCGACCGGGATTGCCCGGCTGCGGCGCCATCAGCGGCGACGGCTTGCGATCCGACCAGCCGCCCTCGCGGACATAGTGATCTGCCGGAATGATGCGCCGCGTCGCCGCCAGCATCAAGGTCAGCGCGAGATCAGCCACCGATGCCGCATTGGCGCCGGGGCTGTTGCCGACCACGATCTTGCGTTCCGCGGCGGCCTTGAAATCCACGCCGTCATAGCCAGTGCCGTAACAGATGATGGCACCGAGCGCCGGCATCATGTCCATCACCTCGGCCGGCAGCAGCTGCCCGCCGGCGGTGATCATGGTGCGCACATCTTTCAGCTCATCTGCCGAGAAGACGCTCAGTGGCGGCTTGCCGCCGGCGTCGAGCAGATCGAAACGCTCGCCGATGCGCACCATCTGGGCCTTGGGAAAACGCGAATAGATCAGGACCTTCTCGGCCATTTGTTCATTCCTGCTGCGGTCAAAACGCGAAAGACAAAAAGAAAGGGCGGAACCGGTTGCCCGACTCCGCCCTTGGTTTCTTGCAAGCCTTGTTCCGGCTTAGCCGAGCACGGTGTTCGGCTCAACCTTGATGCCGACGCCCATGGACGAGGACACGGCCACGCGCTGGACATAGGTGCCCTTCGCGCCTGCCGGCTTCGCCTTTACGACGGCATCGGCGAGAGCCTTGATGTTCTCGACGAGCTTGTCGGCACCGAACGATGCCTTGCCAACGCCAGCCTGGATGATGCCGGCCTTTTCGACACGGAATTCAACCGAACCGCCCTTGGCACCCTTCACGGCGCCGGTGACGTCCATGGTCACGGTGCCGATCTTCGGGTTCGGCATCATGCCGCGCGGACCAAGCACCTTACCGAGACGGCCGACCAGCGGCATCATGTCGGGGGTGGCAATACAACGGTCGAAGTTGATTTCGCCGTTCTGCACCTTCTCGGCCAAGTCTTCCGCACCGACGACGTCAGCACCGGCAGCCTTGGCTTCCTCAGCCTTCGCACCACGGGCAAACACGCCGACGCGGAGCGTACGGCCAGTGCCGTTCGGCAGCGAAACGACGCCACGGACCATCTGGTCGGCGTGACGCGGATCGACACCGAGGTTCATCGAGATTTCGATGGTCTCGTCGAACTTCGCCTTGGCGCGTTCCTTGACCATCTTGATCGCTTCATCGATCGTGTAGAGCTTCTCGCGATCAACGCCTTCGCGAATAGCCTTCAAACGCTTTCCGATTGCCATGATCGATTACCCCTGAACCTGGAGACCCATCGAACGGGCAGAGCCCTCGACCATGCGCATGGCCGATTCGACGGAATCGCAATTGAGATCGTTCATCTTCTTCTCGGCGATCTCGCGGATCTGCGCAGAGGTCACCTTGCCGGCCACGTCGCGGCCCGGCAGCTTCGATCCGGACTGGATCTTGGCGGCCTGCTTGAGGAAGTGAGACATCGGGGGGGTCTTGAGCACGAAGGTGAACGAACGATCGGCATAGATCGTGATCACCACCGGAATCGGGGTGTTCTTTTCTTCCTTCTGCGTCTGCGCGTTGAACGCTTTGCAGAATTCCATGATGTTCAAACCGCGCTGACCAAGCGCTGGACCGATCGGGGGCGAGGGGTTCGCCGCACCGGCCGGCACCTGAAGCTTCAGGTATCCGGTCACTTTCTTTGCCATACTACACTCCTGTTGTGCCGGCGGATGCCGGCGGTTCAGGTTTCGTGGTGCGGTTCAAGTGCGGTTGGCGACCGCCCTCTCCTCCCACGACCTATGAACGCGAAGACGTGCTTCGCGCTATTGCGATCAGACCTTCTCGACCTGACCGAATTCCAGTTCGACCGGCGTTGCGCGGCCGAAGATCGACACCGCGACCTTCACGCGCGAACGCGCTTCGTCGACTTCTTCCACCACGCCGGAGAACGATGCGAACGGGCCATCGGCCACCTTCACGTTCTCGCCGATCTCGAACGAGATCGAAGTCTTCGGGCGCTCCACGCCTTCCTGCATCTGGTTCAGGATGCGCATGGCTTCCGCTTCCGAGATCGGCATCGGCTTGTTCTCGGCGCCGAGGAAGCCCGTGACCTTCGGGGTATTCTTGATGAGATGGAAGGCTTCGTCGGTGAGCTGCATCTTCACCAGCACATAGCCGGGGAAGAACTTGCGCTCGGCTTCCATCTTGCGGCCACGGCGCACTTCCGTGACCTTCTCGATCGGGACCAGCACCTGTTCGAACAGGTCTTCGACGCCACGCTGCTTCGCCTGTTCCTTGATGGAATCGGCGACCTTCTTTTCGAAGTTCGAATAGGCGTGAACGATGTACCAGCGCATGCTCATAATTCAGGTCCGTTTAGCGAATGCCGAGCAAGAAAGTCACAAGCAGGCGAATGATCTGATCTGCCGCGAAGAAGAAAACCGACGCGAGCGCCACCATGATGAAGACCATGATGGTGGTGATGGTCGTCTCACGGCGCGAAGGCCACGTGACCTTGTTGGTCTCGGTGCGCACTTCCTGCAGGAATTTGAACGGGCTGAAAGCCATCGTTAGGTGATCCGCATCCGTCGTCAGACGATTGAATAGTTTCAGGAATCCAGACAGCCCTGTTGCGCCCGATCCATCACCGAAGGAAATCTTCGCCGTGGATGAGCCGCCAACCGAGCTCGTGTGTCTGGAGATCGAAGCCGCGTCGGATGTCCGTGAACCGGGCCGACAGCGAGTGGCGCTTTGTAGGGCGACGACGGGAAAAGGTCAAGAACTCCCGCAGGTTCGGCAGGAACCGGCCTCTCCCGACGCGATCTCGTGGCCGGGCCTGTCCCGGCCACGCATCTATTTGATGCTATTGGCCTATTTTCGCACGAGCGACCGTACATGCCGGACCACGTGATCGGCCACGATCGCGTGCCCTTCCGCCGTCGGATGTACCGCCCCGCTATACATCGCCGCATAGACCGGCTGCAGGATGTCGAACTGGGTGAAGCCCGGCGAATGGACATTGGCGGTCAGGAACGCGTCATTCGGGGTCCGGAACAGGCGCCAGCGCGACGCATAAGGCAGATAGGCCGCCGGCGAGTAAGGCGTGAACTCCTCCTGGCCGAACCAACGCCGCGGCATCGCCATGGCCTCACCGTCCGCCTGCGGCCGCTTCGGATCCCGCGCGCACAGGCCACGTTTCGTGAACTCGGCCTGGTGATCGGTGATCAGCCGAAAGCCCGTCCCCGCCCCCGTGGCCAATGCCGGGCACCCTGCCCCGCGCCCATTGGTGATGCAGGCGGTGCGGGCGAAGAAATCGTTCAGGAAGCTCACGGTCTCGGCGAGACGCTCGCGCGACAACGACAGCTTCTTGTGGACGTCGAGGCCGAGCGTCGGCTGCGCGCCGCACATGGCGCCGGTCTCGTCGAACTGGATTGGCTCATAGGCGGTCTGCAGCACATTCGCCGGCTGCACGCCGAACCCGTCCCGCAAGGCATCGCGCAACGCCACCATGCGCTCGTCAAGCTGCTCCATATAGGCACGCGACACCTGCGGCGAGAACCGGATCTGCTTGCCGAGCAGATTCGCGATCGGCGCGAGATCGCCGGCCGAATCCGTCATGGCGTAGACCATCAGCGGCGAGAAGCCGACATCATTGCCGCCGATGGACAGCAGCAGCGTATCGATCGGCCGCTTGCGCTCGGATGGCGCACACCAGGCCTTCGAGACCGGCGTATTCCCCACCTGCACGCTGCCGCTTGCATAGGTCGGCAGGTTGTACGTCGCGCGCTGCGTACGACCCTGCGGGCTCCTGCAGATCAGGTCAGCCAGCTGATCGAGCTGCGAGCGCACCATCGCATTGCCGGCGCCTTCTCGCGCCTTCTTCTCGAGAAACAGACCTTCGGTCACCTCCGCGCCGGTGCAGGCAAGACTGACCAGCGTCACCGAGCGATGCGGATTCTCCATTGCCATTTGCAGCCCGACACGGAACGGATAGCCGTATTGCGAGCGATGGCAGTCCGGGCTGAGCCAGCGTGCATTGGCGGCGTTGAAGGCCTTGTCGAACTGCGCCGAAGCGAGCGGGAAATACAGTTCCTGCTCCTCGTCGGAGAGTTTTCGACGCGGCAGGTTCTTGTAGTCGAAGCTCCCCGCTGGCGCCGGCGGCGTCAGCTTCTGCATCGACTTGGTGGCGCTGCGCGTCGCCATCTCCTCGCGCATCAGCGTGGGATCATAGACCATCTCGCGCACGGCGCTGAATGTCACCGGCACATCCGGATTGCTCTCGCCCGAGGCAAAGGAATCGCCGAGCGCAACGATGAACAGATCCTCGACGGCCACCTGCTCGCTCAATGTCCGGCCACCGGGCAAGGCGACCTGCACGGCCGCGCCCGACAAATTACGATCCACTGCGAACGGCAGGCGATTGATCTTCAGTGGCGTCGCGCAGGATTGCGTGCGGGTCTCGGCTTTCGCGCCCGGGCGCCGCGGCGTCCAGCTCCAGACGCAATCACCCGCTCCCGCTTCCGCGACACGATCCGGCGCAAGCCGGATCACCACCGTATGCGCGTCGGGCAGCACGTAGTCTTCCTTGGCCGTGCCCCACGAATAGCGACGATCGCAGCTCTGCAGATAGCGGCCCTGCCGGCTGTCATAGCAAACAGCGTCGATGGTCTGCGCCGCCCAGCCGAGCCTTGTGCGATTGTAGCCCGCACGCGCGGTGTTGGCGCAGCTGGTCGGGCTTGTCTTGTCGGTGCAGTCGGGATCGTTGAGCCGTCGCTCCGTACGCCACACCACGTCGGCGGGCGGCAACACGGATTCATTGCGAGCCGCGGGATAGCCGCGCTCATACATGGCAAAGGACGCGGCATTCCTGAAAAAACGGAACGGGCTTTCGACCTGCCACAGCAGATCGGCAGCATGCGCTCCATGGCAGAACGAGGAACCCAGCAACGTCGTGGCCCCCACGACGAACGTCACGAGCAATTTCATTATCGACTTCCGGCTGACCCAGGCGATATGTCGCGCAGAATGCATGTCAGGTTCATGACCGCGACGGCGCGCCGCATGAACGACCGCGCAGTCCACACGCCAGCACGACCGCGAGGCTATTGAGCGAATTGCAAATCGATCTACGCAGCTGCTGTTAACCAGCCGGCCAATCCTGCGCCATTCTGCATAACATCACACCACCCCACAATGACGAAACAATCGCCTTAGTTGGTTTGTATGGGAGAGTCTGTGCGAGATCAGCACCATGGCCATCATGCACCCTGCCGCCAATATGAGAACGGCCCCGGATAAAGGCGCAACCGGCGAGGCCGCCGTCGAGCCGCCGGCAGGCCGGGCTGCACAGCGCCGCCCCGCCTACATCGCCCAGGCCGTCAGCTATGTGATCGATGGCGCCATCCTGTTCGCCTATGCCAGCATCGGCGTCACCACCGTCACCACCGGCCTCGTCTATCTCACCCTCCGCCTCGCCGTGGTCGGCGTCGCCTTCTTCCTCTCGGAGACACGCGTCACCGATCGGCTGAGAGATCACTATTTGTTCGTGCCGCTCAGCCTGGTCAGCATCACCATCCAGATCGGTGCGATCTATCTGGTGCCGCAGATCGGCTTCTACTTCATTGCCATCATCTTCGTGGTGCTCGGCTTCGGCGCGTTGCGGATGTCGGCGCGGCAGACCGGGATCGTGTGGGCATATGCCACGCTCGGCCTCGCCGTCCTCTTCCTGATGACCGACAAGCCGATCGGCATCCCCATGGCCGACGCCACCGAGCGCACACTCGCGCTGGCCTGCTTTGTCAGCACCCTCGCCCGCTGCGCCGGCGCCGGGCTTTACGGGTCATCGATGCGCGAACTGCTGTATCGCCGCAGCAACGCCCTCGCCGCCGCCAATGCGCGCATCGAGGAACTGGCCCAGATCGACGAACTCACCGGCGCCTATAACCGTCGCTACATCATGAAATATCTCGGCGAGAAGATCACCAGAATCCAGCACGGAGCTCATGGCAGCGTCGCGCTGATCGATCTCGATCATTTCAAGCGCATCAATGATCGCTTCGGCCATCCGGTGGGAGACGAAGTGTTGCGCCGGTTCGCGCGCGCGATCTTCACCAATATCCGCATGATCGACAAGCTTGGCCGCTATGGCGGCGAGGAATTCCTGCTGGTGCTGCCGGATACGAATACAGATCAGGCCCTCCAGATCGTCGAACGCCTGCGCAGCATCGTCGCCGAAATGGACTGGTCGAAGGTCGCGCCGGACCTCACACTCACCATCTCTGCCGGCATCAGCGAGATCGCTTCCAACGACACACCCGAAGACCTGCTCGCCCGTGCCGATCGCGCACTGTATCGCGCCAAGGATGCGGGCCGCAATCGCGTGCTTGCAGCAGCGCAGCGGCGACGCTTCGGCTGAGTGAAACAATCGTTCCAGAACGTCACGCCTTGCACACGGTGCGCCGCTACGCGCGGGCCGGTGCACACTTACGCGAATTCATCAACGCAGCCGGCTACTAAGGTTAAACTTTTCATCTGATTGAAGGCATTGCGTTCACTCGCTCTGATCCGTCCGTGCGCAGCAAGCGCACGTCTAGACAGGAGAAAACGCATGAAGAAAATGGCAACCATCATTGTGGTGGCGGCTTCGCTCGCGAGCCCGCCCGTCTTCGCCAAGGGCCTCAATCTCGGCCTCGGCGCCGGGGTCGGTGTCGCCACGTCGGGCCTGCTCAACACAGCGATCGCCGTCAATCCGTCGGTCGCCGTCGGTGTCGGTGGCACCGGCACGGGCACAGCCGGTGCAGCAGCTGGCGTGGGCGTGAATGTGGGCGCAGCGGTCAGCAAGTCCGGGCTGCTCGGCGGCCTGCTGAGCAAGGGCCTGACCGTCGGTGTCGGCGCCAGTGCCGCAGCCTGCGGCTGCTAGCCCCTGACTGAACCTCTCCACTAACAAGGATGTGGGCGGGAAACCGCCCACATCACCCTGCCGATCTCCGACGATCTATCTGCAAACGAAAAACGCCCACCTGTCGGCAATCCTCTGCCGACAGGTGGGCGTTTTTCATTTCCGTCACTGATATTCGTGCGGATCGTCCAGCGACACCCACACAGCCGCCAGCAGCGACGCGCCGAGAAATGGCACGAGACAAAGTCCGAGGCCGGCCCAGATGACGATCAGTGCAGTGGTCATGGTTGTTACTCCCGCATATTTGTTATGAGCGGCAGTTTGAGCGCCCCCGTCGGCAGTGGGTTAACAGCGGTTATGAGACTACCACCGCGGTGGCTAACATCGTGTTTACGTTAAATGCCCCGATCTTCGCGCATTACCACGCGTAGCGCACGACGCCCGTTCCGCTATAGCTGCGCGTCACATCCGAGAACTCGCCCTCGAATGTCGCGGCGACGGCCCAACCGTTCATCCACTTCATCTCCGCCGATGCCGTCGCCAGCGCGGCATGGCGCGCCTGCGCAGCGCCGTTGACGACGAAGCTCGCGCCCGGCAGCGCCTGGAAGGTCGCGGCAATGCTGCGATCGGTGTTGAAATCATGCGCCCACGCTGCGCGACCGCGCAGCGTCAGGATCGCATCGTTCAATGCAAAGGACCTGTCACTGCGCAGACCGAGTTCGCTGCGTGTGGACGTAGCGCTTCTGCCGGCATAGGCGAGCGCAAATGTCGTCGCGCTGCCCGCCCCCGTCTCGGCATAAGTCGGCAGATCGAACGCCGTCGCCTGCACCGCCCCATAAGGCGTGAGGCCAAAGCCGGGCAGCCAGGATGTCACGAAGCGATTGCCCATCTCGATGCGGCCCGAATAGGCATAGGCATTGTACTGCGCATGCAGGCGCTCGAAGCCCGCAGCAGCGACGGTGCGATCGGTCGTGACGTCCTGCCAGCCATAGGCGGCGGCGGCAGACACGTAGGCCGAACCGACCGTGTGACGCAGGAAGGTGCCGGCCTGGAACAGATCGGAGCGACCGGAGCCGCCACCATTCACCGCAAAATTGGTGCCGCCACCAGCCAGCGAGAAGCCGGCGACGGTGTTCGGCGAGAACCAGTAATCCGCACCGACCGCCGTGCCATAGAGGCTCGACGTTGTGTTGTTCGATCCGGTGGGGGTGTTGGCATCCGTGCTGCGCGAGCCGCCGAAGCCGGCGGTCCACACAGTCCAGCGCTCCTCGAAAATCGGCGCCACCGGCAGCGCCTTCGTGATCGCAGCGAAGGCGTCAATCGGCTTGCGCTTGCCGGCATAGCTCAATGCCTGGTCGGCATAGGCAGCGGCACCGCTCACGCCATCACCACGCCCCGCAGCAAACGGATCGGTCATCACGCCCATGAACAGGTTCATGGCGTCGAACGTCGCCTGCTGGCTGCCGGTGCCAACTTCGCCGGAAGCCTGCGACAGGCCTTGGGCGTTCAGCGCGCCGAACACCAGCGGAATGCCGCCGGTACGGTTGAAGAAGCCGGTTAGTGCGTTGCCGACGGCAGCCTGATTGGCGTTGAGAGAACCATAGACCGGCGGGGGCGGCCCCGGTGTCGGCGGCACGGGCGTGAAGTCCAACGCCAGATCGAGATAGGCATTGTTCGCATCGTAGCGCAGGCTTGATTTGAAGTTGGACGGCAGGTCGGTGTTGACCTGCGTGCCGAACGTCCCGATCACGCCGCCGGTCGCGTTCACGATGGTGTATTGCCGGTTGACGTAGCTGCCCGGCGCGAAGCTGGCATTCACCGTGGCGCCGCCGAGTGTCGCCGTGCCGGTGACATTGACGCGGTCCGCATTTGCCGGCGACACCTCGACCATGTAGGTCGATGCGGCCGTAAACACGAGATTGCCCTGCACGGTCAACAGGTCGATCGAATTGCCCGGCGCCAGCGTGCCGCCATTGATCGTGGTGTTGCCGACGATGCCGTTGCCGCCGAGCGTGCCGCCGCTGTTGACGGTGGTCATCGACGAGGACGCGATCGAGCCGTTGACGCTCAGCGTGCCGCCATCGATGGTGGTCGCGCCAATATAGGTGCTGTTACCTGACAGGGTGAGGGTGCCGGTGCCGATCTTGGCGAATGACGAGGCAATGCCGGCGACCTGGTCGATCGCGCCGCTGAATGTCGTCGAGCGATCGTCACCGCCGGTCGTCAATCGCTGGCCGACCTGGAGCAGAACACGCCCATCGCCCGACAGCGAGCCGATCGTCTCCGACGCGAGAATGTTGAGCATACCCGGTGCATTGATGATCACCGCGCCCGTGTCGGCGATTGCTCGCCCGTTGTGGACCCCTAGCCAGCCGGCTTCGATGGTCGTCGTTCCGGTATAGGTATTCGTGCCGAGCAGGGTAAGACTGCCGGAGCCATCCTTGATCAGCGCCCCCGTTCCGGTCGTGATAGCATCATTCACGGCGATGAAACCTGCGCCGCCGAAGATCAGGGAACGATCTGCACCGGTGATACCGCCGTTCAGAATGAGCGTACCGCTGTCCGCGTTGATGCGGCTTGCCGAACCGAGTGTGATCCCGCCCGCCATGGTGGTCGAGCCAGACACATTACGGAACGCGCCGCCTCCCGCGACGCCGGTGCCGTTCAATGTCAGTGCGTTGTTCACGACGGCGACGCCGAACTGCACTTCCAGCGCAGCGCCGCTCGCGACCGACACGCCGCCGAATCCGAGAGCGGCCGCATTGCGGGCATTGATCATGCCGGAGGATATGGTGGTGCCGCCGAGATAGGTGTTGCTGCCGGACAGGATCGTCGTTCCCGAGCCAACCTGGCTGACGGCGCCGTTTCCGGAAATGGTGTCGCTGAAGGTCACCGTGTCCGAGCGGTTGAAGGCCAGTATCCCGTGGTTGGTCACATTGCCGGCGATCGCGCCTGTGGTCCCGCCATCGCCGAGTTGCAGCGTGCCTGCCGAGATCGTGGTGCCGCCGGCGTAGGTATTGGTGCCAGTCAGCGTCAGTATTCCCGTGCCGACCTGACGGATTTCGCCTGTACCGGATATTATGCTGCTGTATGTGACCGCGTCGGACCGGTCGAAGATGAGCGCCGCATTGTTGGTGATGTCGCCGGCAATCGCGCCTGTGGTGCCGCCATTGCCGATCTGCAGCGCCCCGGCGGAAATCGTGGTGCCACCGCCATGGCTGCCCGCGCCGGTCAGGACCAGCGTGCCGCTGCCGCTCTTCTGGATCGCGCCGGTGCCGGTGATCGAGCTTGCAAGTTCGACATCACTGTTCTGCATGAAATAGAGCGCGCCGGTGACGCCGATATTTCCTGTCAGCCCCGCCGTCGCATTGACGAAACTGATCGTATTGTTGCCACCCGTGAACGTGATCGCGTCGGCGCGGGTGACACCGTCGCCATTCATGCCGCCCGCAATGGTGCCCGAATTGATGATAAGGAGATCGGACCCGACGACGCCGGCGCCGCCGGCTCCGTTCGGGGCATTCCCGCCATAACTGGCATAACCGCCCGCACCGCCGGCGCCGCCCTGGATGGCTCCCCAATTGGTCAATGAGCCTGCGCCGGTGAAGAACACGCCGATGCCGCCCGCGCCGCCGCCACCGCCGGCTCCGCTCGCGAGGCTCGTGCCGCTGCCGCCGGTGCCACCGGCTCCGCCTGTGATGGCCTGTGTGTTCGTGCCTCCGAGGCCCGTGATGAAGGCGCCGTAGCCGCCGCCGCCGCCACCCCCATTGCCGCCCCATGCGGCAGCATTTCTGCCCCCATTGCCGCCGGCGCCGCCCCGGGACGGATCGGTCGTTGAAAACGAACCGGAGACCCATCCATGCGCGCCACCGCCGCCGCCACTGGCGCCGCCGCCGGCGTTGTCAGAGTCCGCGCCGTCCCCACCGTCGCCGCCCACGCCGTTGACCGCGGCGGTCCCGCCAGTACCACCCGGCTCCGAATAGCTGATCCGTCCTGCCGCTCCCCCCGTTCCTCCGGTGATCCCGGCGGCACCGCCACCGCCACCACCACCGCCACTGACATGCAGGGCACCGTTGCCGCCGTTGCCTCCGACGCCGGTTACCGGATCGGTCGTTCCCCCGCCGCCAGCCCACTCGCCCATATAGGAGTTACCGCCACTACCGCCGGTCTGCTGCGCCTCTGTCGGCGTCGGCCACGTCACCGCCGCGAAAGCAAGCGCACAGGCCGCAACGGCTTCGACCCGGTGTTTATATCGCGATGACGACATCAGCGGCATCCCCATCAACTTGGCCCGCATCCAAGGGCACTGGCGCGGAGATTCTCTCCGCAAGGACGGTGTATGCCGGACCATTGCGGTCAATGGCTGGAGGTACAAGGACACCAGTGTCGCACCAGGCCGAAAAAAGGGCGCACAGGAGCGTTTCCGCCCGAGTGAGTCCTTTCGGCCACGGTGACCACGAGGAACTCGCCCGCGCGATGTGTCGGTCAGCGATTCAGGATTGAGGGAACTGGAAAATGGCAGGGGCGGTAGGGCTCGAACCTACGACAACCGGTTTTGGAGACCGGTACTCTACCAACTGAGCTACACCCCTACAGAACCGTGCCATGGCAATCGGTTCGGGCCGTTTGAAGCACATCGCACGCCTGATTTGCAAGAGGCGAAGCGAACAGTTTGGAATCAAAAACGGCGGGCACGGGATAAAATCCCCTGCCCGCCGCCTTTATCGAGATTACTCGATGATCGAAGCGACGACGCCTGCACCGACGGTGCGGCCGCCTTCACGGATGGCGAAGCGCAGCTTCTCTTCCATCGCGATCGGCACGATCAGGTGCACTTCCATGGCGATGTTGTCGCCCGGCATCACCATCTCGGTGCCTTCCGGCAGATGCACAACACCGGTCACGTCGGTGGTGCGGAAGTAGAACTGCGGACGGTAGTTGGTGAAGAACGGGGTGTGACGGCCACCTTCGTCCTTGGTCAGAATGTAAGCTTCTGCCTTGAACTTGGTGTGCGGCTTCACCGAACCCGGCTTGCACAGCACCTGGCCGCGCTCGACGTCTTCACGCTTGGTGCCGCGCAGCAGCGCGCCGATGTTGTCGCCGGCCTGGCCCTGATCGAGCAGCTTGCGGAACATTTCAACGCCGGTGCAGATCGTCTTCTGGGTGGCGCGGATACCGACGATTTCGATTTCCTCGCCGACCTTGACGATGCCGCGCTCGACACGGCCGGTCACGACCGTACCACGACCCGAGATCGAGAACACGTCTTCGACCGGCATCAGGAACGGCTGGTCAACCGGACGCTCCGGCTGCGGAATGTAGGCGTCGACATTCTTCATCAGCTCGAGGATGGCGTCGTGGCCGAGCTCCTTGGAGCTGTCTTCCAGCGCGGCCAAAGCCGAACCCTTGACGATCGGAATGTCATCGCCCGGGAAGTCGTACTTCGACAGCAGTTCGCGGACTTCCATTTCCACGAGCTCGAGCAGTTCCGGATCGTCGACCATGTCGCACTTGTTCAGGAACACGACCAGCGCCGGCACGCCGACCTGGCGGGCGAGCAGGATGTGCTCGCGGGTCTGCGGCATCGGGCCGTCGGCAGCCGACACGACCAGGATCGCGCCGTCCATCTGCGCGGCACCGGTGATCATGTTCTTCACATAGTCGGCGTGGCCGGGGCAGTCGACGTGGGCGTAGTGGCGGTTCGGGGTCTCGTATTCGACGTGAGCGGTCGAAATGGTGATGCCGCGGGCCTTCTCTTCCGGCGCCTTGTCGATCTGGTCGTAAGCGGTGAACGACGCACCGCCGGACTCAGCCAGCACCTTGGTGATCGCAGCGGTCAGCGAGGTCTTGCCGTGGTCGACGTGACCGATCGTGCCGATATTGCAGTGCGGTTTGTTACGTTCAAATTTTGCTTTGGCCATTGATCCACCTGTTTTGCCGACGCCCATGCGTGGCACACCAAACCGGCGGCTGGTTACTAAGGAAAACGCCCCTATTCAAGCCCGAACTTATGGGCCAAGCTCCTCAGACATGCCGGCTAAGCCCCTTATTTAGTCAGGCAAAAGACAAGATCAATCGGGAGCCCTCATGAACGCCCAGACTGCCGCCAAAGCCGCCGCAAATCCCCAGACCCCCGCCCTCCCCGAAGCCCGGCCGGAATCGCTGGGATTGTCATCAAACCGTCTTCAAAAGATTTCCGACGCATTCCGGCGCGAGATCGACAAGGGCACCACCCCGGGGGTGACCACCCTGATCGCCCGCCGCGGCCAGATCGGCTATTTCGAGGCTTTTGGCCGCCAGTCGCCCGATGCGGCCACCCCGATGGCCAGGGACAGCCTGTTTCGCATCTTCTCCATGACCAAGCCGATCGTCTCGCTCGGGATCATGCAGCTGGTCGAGGATGGGCATATCCTCCTGATGGACCCGCTGGCCAAATACATCCCGGAGTTTGCGGACACCAAGGTCGGCATCGAGCGCAACGGCCAGCTCGAACTGGCGCTGCCGCTCCGCCCCATCACCATTCAGGACCTGCTGCGCCACACCTCGGGCATCGCCTATGAGATCACCGGCAACGGCATGGTGCAGCGGATGTACCAGAAGTCGAATCTGCGCAGCCGCGACATCACCAATGAAGAGCACGCGAAGATCGTCGCGAAACTGCCGCTGATCTGCCAGCCCGGCAGCGAATGGAATTATAGCCGCTCGACCGACATCCTCGGCCGCGTCATCGAGGTCGTGTCCGGCAAGTCGCTGGGTAGTTATCTCACCGAAAACATTCTCGCGCCCCTGCAGATGGCGGAAACGGGCTTTCACACGACGGCCGAGAACAAGGCCCGTATCGCGCATCCCTTCCCCACCGATCCCTGGACCGGTGACAAGGTGTCGCTGTTCGATCCGCTGGAGATCCCGAAGATGGAATCGGGCGGCGGCGGTCTCGTCTCGACGACCATGGACTATGCCCGCTTCTGCCAGATGCTGCTCAATGGCGGCACGCTGGACGGCGCCCGCGTGATCGGCAGCCGCACCCTGCAGTTCATGGCCTCGAACCATCTCGCGCCAGGCGTGAAGCTGGAAACGCATCTCGTCCCGCCCGGCCACAGCTTCGGCCTCGGTTTTGCGGTGCGCACGGATGACGGGCTGGCGCCTTATGCGGGCTCCACCGGTCAGTTCTTCTGGAGCGGCGTCGCCGGAACGTTCTTCTGGATCGATCCGAAGGAAGAGCTGTTCACGGTGTTCATGTCGCAGGGGCCAGGACAGCGGGAATATTTCAGGACGCTGATCCGGAGCCTGGTTTACGCAGCGGTGGAGTGAGCTCCCCTCTGACTGTCATGCCCCGCGAAAGCGGGGCATCCAGTAATCGGCGGCGTCAATGTATCTCGCGAAGCCAGTGTCTACTGGATCACCCGCTTTCGCGGGTGATGACAATGTGAGTGCTATGCAGCCAACTCAGCCGATCGTCGCACCACCGTCGATCACGACCGTCTGCCCGGTCATGAAATTCCCGGCCGCCGAGCCCATGAACACCGCAGCGCCCGCGATCTCGTCGGGGATGCCGATGCGCAGCAGCGGCGAGCGCGCGGTGGAGCGCTTCAGCGTGTCCGGATCATCCCACAGCGCCTTGGCGAAATCGGTCTTGATCAGGCCGGGCGCGATGCAGTTCACGCGGATATTGTGCTGACCGTATTCGCAGGCGAGATTACGCGCGAGCTGCATGTCCGCGGCCTTCGACACGCAATAGGCACCGATCGTCGTCGATCCCTTCAACCCGCCGATCGACGACACGATGATCACCGAACCATCCTTGCGTTCGATCATCTCCGGCACCACCATCGAGATCAGCCAGTTATTGGCGACGATATTGTTGCTGAGGATCTTGTTGAACTGGTCGTCGGAGATGCCGGCGAGCGGGCCGTAATACGGGTTCGACGCGGCGTTGCAGACCAGCACGTCGATCTTTCCGAACGCCTTGCGGCTCTCATCGACGAGGTTCTGCAGGTTCTCCTTGCTGGAGATATTTGCAGCGATGGCAACCGCGGTGCCCTTGCCGAACTTCTCGTTCACGTCCTTTGCGACTTCGTCGCAGACGTCCTGCTTGCGCGAGGAGATCACGACCTTCGCGCCGTGCTCGGCCATCCGCTCGGCAATGGCGCGGCCGATACCGCGCGTCGAGCCGGTGATAACGGCGACTTTGCCTTTCATGTCGAACAAGGTCATGTGGTTCTCTCCCGCTTGATCGCCGATCGATGTGTCGGCTTGATGTGAAATAGTGGGCTTAAGCCAGCTTCGTCGCCGACGTTCCGACTTCGGGCCCTGCCGGTTGATGCATCGCCGCGTGCGCCTCGTCTGCGATCCACGGCTGCTGATTGACCATCGGAATGCGCCAGCCCGAATGGCCATCGCTGCCGAGATGATCGAGCCGTGTGATCGAACAATTATCGATGGTGAAAGCGAGGCCGCGATCAGGCTGGTCGTTCAGCGCAAGACCGATGGCCGACTTGATGGTGCCGCCATGGGCGACCACCACCACATCCCTGCCCGCATAATCGCGATTGATGCGATCGATACCGCGACGGGTGCGCTGATAGAGATCCAGGAAGCTTTCACCATTCGGCGAGCGTTCGTCGATCGGCGCAAACCAGTAGCTGCCGACGCCGATGGGGCGGCTTGCAAAGAACGCCTGGCGGTTCATGCCCTGCCAGTCGCCGAGATGCTGCTCGTTGAAATCTTCCTCATGGGGCATCGCATCCGGCTTCGGAAAACCCGCAGCCCAGATTGCATCGGCGGTCTGATGCGTACGTTTCAGCTTGCTTGCAAACCACACCGCATTGCGTGGCAGGATCTTGCTCACCGCATTGAACACGACGCGATCGCTGCAATCGCAATCCATGTCCTTCTGGCCATAGATATTGCCGCCGTCATTGCGCACCGGTGCGTGCCGCACCCACCACCACCTCGTCGCTGTCACCCCCGCGGGAACGCTGTGCTGCGCCACGAATGGTTTTTCGGTGTTGGACATCGGACCCACCCTTCAATATCGTTTCGTTTGTCGTACGTCAGCGCGCGCGATGCCTCAAGCATCTTCGCAGCAACGAAACCGTGACGAATGATGATGAATTCCATGTGGCGGCAGTCCGCTCAAGAAATAGACAACGAATAATCTCAGGGAGAGAAACCATGGGCCGTCTCGCAGGCAAATCCGTCGTCATCACCGGCGCAGGCAGCGGCATCGGCCGTGCCGCAGCGCAGCTGTTCGCCCAGGAAGGCGCCAGGCTGATCATCGTCGATCGCAGCGACAGCATTCACGAGACCGCAAAGCTCGTCACCGATGCCGGCGGCACCGCGCAGGCCGTCACTGCCGATGCCGGCTCCGAGAGCGACGTAAAGGCCTTCATCGACAAGGCCGTATCCACTTATGGCCAGCTCGATGCGATCTGGGCCAATGCCGGCGTGTCCGGCGGACTCGTGCCGCTGCTCGAGCAGACCGTCGAGCAATGGCAGGAAATCCTGCGCATCAACCTGATCGGCCCGTTCCTCGCCATCAAGCATTCGATGCCGCACATGATCAAGCAGGGCCACGGCTCGATCGTCTGCACGGCGTCCGTTGCGGGCCTGAAGTCGGGCGCCTCCGGCCATCCCTATGCGTCAAGCAAGGCCGGCGTTATCAGCCTGGTGCAGACCACCGCTTATTCCCTCTCCGGCACGGGGGTGCGCATCAATGCGGTGTGCCCCGGCCTGATCGAGACCGGCATGACCAAGCCGGTGTTCGACCGCGCCAAGCAGCGCGGCACCGAAGACAAGATCGGCCAGCTCAATCCGCTGAAGCGCGCCGGCCAGCCCCACGAGCTCGCAGCCATGGGCCTGTTCTTGGCGAGCGACGAGGCGTCCTATGTGAACGGTCAGGCGATCCCCGTGGACGGCGGCCTCACCGCCTCGATGCCCTATGCGGGCAAGCCGATCTAGGCTGCCCTACGCTATCGGCCGGCGTGGTCGTCGTGTCGGCCGCCAGCGGCCGGTTGCGGACGCGCTCGCGGTGGAAGGTGTAGACGCCGGACAGCACGATGATGCTCGCGCCGACGACCATCGCGATATCGGGCACGTCGCCAAACACCAGGTAGCCGAGCAGCATCGCATACAGCATCTGCGAGTAGCGCATCGGCGCCACCGACGACACCTCGCCGACGCGCAGCGCAAGGATCAGATACTGGAAGCCGATCAAGGTCAGCAGTGCGGCCAGCGCGATCAGCCCGAGCAGTTGCCAGGACGGCATCGTCCAGTCGCCGTGAATGACGGTGAAGGCCGCCCCCGCCAGCGTCACGGCGACGATGGTGAGGAAGGTCAGGAACAGCGTCGGGATCTCGGCCGGGATGCGCTTGGTGACGAGATCGCGCATGGTGTAGAAGCCGACCGACAACAGCGCCACCAGCGTGAACTGGCTGAAGCCGTCCGCGCCCGGCCGCACGATGATCAGCACACCGATAAAGCCGGCAGCGATCGCCAGCCAGCGCCGCCAGCCCACCGGCTCGCCCAGGATCAGCACCGCGCCGCAGGTCATCACCAACGGCAGCGACTGGATAATCGCCGTGACATTCGCGAGCGGCAAATGGCTCACCGCCACAAGGAACAACGCCGAACCGCCGATCTCGCCACTGATGCGCAGCGACACGGGCCAGGTCAACGCCACGCGCAGCGGCCGCATCGCGCCCTGATGCAGCGCCAGCGCGCCGATCATCACGCTGGCGAACAGCCCGCGCAGCATCATCACTTCGCTGAAATGCAGCTGCGCCGTCAGGAATTTGGCGATGGCGTCATTGACGCTGAAACTGGCCATGGAAACAGCCATCAACAGGCTGCCACGCATATTGGGAGAGAGAGGCAAAACGTCGTCCGGAGCGTATCGAGATGCCGCGGCGGAAAATCGCTGCAGCGCAGCATGCTCTGTGCGTCAGGCGGATCGGGAGGTCAAGACAAAGGCATGCGCATGCCCCGCTTACTTTCTGGGCATAGGTCCGTTTGAGAGAGGCTACACACCCTCGGTCGGAGGTGCGGCGGCCTTCACGGCGACCAGCTTCTTGCGATTGCGGATGCGCTCGCGGTGGAAGGCGTACAGCCCGGAGCCGACGATCACAGCCGCGCCGACGATCATCCAGCCATCCGGGACATCGCCAAAGATCAGATA
>NZ_JBIISY010000290.1:0-6915 GCF_044340795.1 Tardiphaga sp. | reverse complement strand
ATTCATAAGCGGAAACCTGTGATTCCATGGAGCGAAGGCCGTCGAATGCGTGGCCGGACCGCAGCGTGTGCAACGCTGCCGCTCCCCGTCAGTCGCTGGGCCTGTGCAGGATACAAAGCGCTGCAGACGGGTTCAAGCTGCGGCCGATGATACCCGTCATCACGCCGTCGGACGCAGGATGGTGACGCGGCCGTCGAGCGGGATGGTCGCGCGCCCATCAGTCACCGGTACGCGCTGCCAGCCGTTGGCGTCATTCGGACGATTGTAGACCAACGAGGCGATGCGGCCATCGACAGCGATCTCGACGGGGAGCATCGGCACGATGATATCCTCCGCTTTGGCGACATCCCAGCAGCGCACCGCGCGCCATACCGCGAGGATCGGCTGCCCCTCCGCATCCTGAAAGGCGATGTGCTTGAGTTCGAGCGCGCGTGTTGCCACCTGCAAGGGCTGGGCGTCACCGGCACGGCGGGCGCCCTGCAGGGCCAGCAACAGGTTCCGGATTGCGTGATAGCCGGGTTTCGGCGTGCCGTCATTGCGCAGCAGGCCCCAGTGATGCTCGCCCTCGTTCGGATCGGTGCCGCCGTCCCAGAACTCGTAAAGGAAGGTGCGCAGGATGCCGAGGCGAAAATTGTTGAGCAGCAGCCGCGGCAGATAAAGGGCGGATGCCACTTCGCCGACACCGGCGCTGCCGGGCTTCACGACGTTGCAATAGCCGATCTCGGTTACGAGTGCAGGCGCTCCGGCCTTGAAGGCATCGCGCATGTTCTTGAGATACCAGGACATGGCGGCGTAGTCGTCCGTGGTCTCCGGCTCCTGAGCCTTCTGCACATAGGAGTGGATGGCGACGGCATCGCTATACTGCGCAGCGCCGCGCAGCAGTGCGACATCGGCGGGCTTCCAGTTCAGCACGGTCGGCGACAGCAAAGGCAACTGCTCGGCGGTGTAACGCTCGCGCAACGCGCGGTGCACCTCGCGCTGATAGTCGACGACCACATTGCTCCAGCCGGGCTTGGCCAGCGGCAGCGACATGAACCACGGGCTGTCGCCTTCGTTCTGGCCTTCGATGCTGGTGATGCGTGCAAGGCCAAGCGCATCGATATAGGCCATCATCTCCGGCACGGTATTGGTCGCCGGCGAGACGAGGATGTTGAACAGGATGTTCGAGCGTTCGTTCAGCAGGCGCCAGCGCGCGAGGTCGTTGCTCGGCCGCAACTCGTCGCGCAGATGACGGATGCCCGACGTCGCCAGCAGGTCGTGAAAACGATCGAAATTCGAGGCGTAGGGTTCGCTGCTGATATGGACATTGACGCCGACGCTGTCAGTGAAAAGGTCGGATGGGCCAGGCAACGGGGCGGCCAAGCCCGGAGTCTGCTTCAGCAGCACCGCAGCCGCCGCGCCGGCCAGAAACATGCGGCGATCCAGTTCTGTCATGCCGATGCGCTCCCGCGCGCCTTGTTCACCGTTGTCTATCTGAATCCCCATGAAGATTTAAGGATCGTTAGGATGTGAACCGCTAGTTTCCCTTAAAGTTGCGCGTGCGTGCTTCTGCCTCGTGGGGAAACGATGAAGACCCTTGGTTCAGTCCTGGACGAGCAGAACGGCTTCGGCCAGGGTTTTGATTTCCTGCGCATTTTCCTGGCCACCGGCATTATCGCCTCGCATACCCCGCAGCTCAGCGGGCATTTCGATCTGGCGCGGAATTCGGTGTTCTGGCTGCTCGAAGACACGCTTGTTCCGATGTTCTTTGCGCTCAGCGGCTTCCTGGTCGCCGGCAGCAGCATGCGTCTCAGCCCACGCAGTTTCATGCTGAACCGCGCGGCGCGCATCGTGCCGGCGCTGGCCGTCGATGTCGTCTTCGCGGCCCTGATCATCGGCCCTCTCGTCACCACCTTGCCGCTGACGGCCTATTTTTCCGATCCGATGTTTCGCAGCTACTTCCTGAACATCATCGGTTCGATACACTTCGATCTGCCCGGCGTGTTCCAGAACAACCCGACAAAGAGCATCAATGGCTCGCTCTGGACCGTGCCGTTCGAGATCTGCTGCTATGTGGTTCTGGTCGGGCTGATGGTGTCCGGCGCCATGAAAAATGCCAGGTGGCTCCTGTGGCTCACGCTCGGCATGCTCATCGCGGGGGTCGCGCTGCGGGCGATGGGGCCCGGCTTGGCGGGCGGTGAACCCTCCGCGGTTCAGGTTGCTGCCCTTAACCTGTTCGGCCAGCGGTCATCGTTGCTGCTGCAATCATTCCTGATCGGCGTATGTCTCTATCTGTATCGCTACGCGATCCCCGTTTCCGGCCGCGCGACGCTCGGCCTGATCGGCGCGTTCGTGCTGGTCAGTGTCTTCGGCGATGCGCGGGGCGTTTTCAGCAACCCCGTCGCGGACGCCATCTTTCTTCCTTTGATCGTCTATCTGACGGTGGCGATCGGCCTGTCGCCGTTGCCGCAGATTCCAGGATTTGGCGGCGGCGACTACTCATACGGCCTCTATCTCTACCACGTGCCGTTCATGCAATTGCTGGTCTATTTGTTTCCGAACGCGTGGACCGGCGATTGGTGGTGGACGCTGTTCGTAGTCGGCTTCCCGGTCTCGCTGGCCGCGGCCATGATCTCATGGCACGTGGTCGAATATCCGGTGCTGAAACTGAGGAAGTCGTTCGCCATCAGGCATCGGCCCGAGGAGCCCGCGGGCAGCCCGCAGATTCCGGCTGTCGTCGGCGAGGCGAGGTAAGGTCGGGAACGACGAGACTGGGAAATGGTGCGCCATTCAGAACAAAACTGCGAACTCTTATGTTATTGAAATAACGATATAAATCTGGCAGCGCAATCGAGGGAGGGAGTAGAGCTGCTGACCTGCTCCCCAATTTGCCCTCGTTTATAAGTAGAGTCCGTTCTGGGTTTGGCCCCTGTTGGGGCGGGCTGCAAATTCTGTCGGCGTGAGCCCGTAGAAGCTCGTGTGCGGCCGGTTGGTATTTTAGTCGATCCTCCATTCCTTAATGATCTGGCGAGCCTCGTTGAGGTTGGCGAACAGGTGCTCGTTCTGGCACTCGTCGCGCAGGTGGCCGTTGAAGTTTTCAACAAAACCGATCTGTATCGGCTTGCCGGGCGCGATTTACTGCCATTCGATCCCGAGCGACTCCTGCCAGGCCAGGATCGCATTCGAAGTGAACTCGGTGCCGTTGTCACTGACGATCATGCGCGGGCAACCTCGGGTTTCGATGATCTGGCCAAGCTCACGAACAACGCGCAACGCTGTGAGTGAGGTGTCGACGACCAGGCCAAGACATTCCCGCATGAAGTCATCGACCAAGGTCAGGACACGGAACCGTCGTCCGCTGGAGAGCGTATCCATCACGAAGTCGAGTGACCAGCGCAGGTTCCGATCCTGCGGGATCATCATCGGTGCCTAGTGCCCGCTTGCGGCAACCCCGCTTGCGCACCGTCAACCGTTCCTCCTTGTATAGCCGGTAAAGCTTCTTCCGATCGATCCGGATCCCTTGCCGAGCCAATAGCAGCCCCAGGCGACGGTAGCCAAAGCGCCGCCGTTGCAGGGCCAGTTCCCTTGGTCGCGTCCGCCACGGACCATCGGCCGGCCGCGTCGAGGCATAGCGGTAGGTCTTGGGCTGCAGGCCGGTCAGCCGTACGCATCCGGCCAAGACCCCGGCCTTAGCGATAACCGGATGAGCGCGCGCTCAGGCTGCTGCGGCGGTCTTTGGCCGCTGGGTTGTTTTCCAGGTCCAGGGAAGCAGCTCGGCAACCCTGCTGGCGGGATGAGCTGGAAGCCGCGCCAATACGTCAGCAAGCCAGGCTTGCGGATCGACGTCGTTCATCTTGCAGGTCTCGATCAACGTATAGATGGCGGCTGCGCGATGACCGCCAGCGTCTGAGCCCGCGAAGGTCCAGTTCTTTCTTCCAATCGCGATGCCGCGCAAGGCCCGTTCGGCGGCGTTGTTCGACAGGCAGACGCGGCCGTCGTCGAGGAAGCGGGTGAACGATGGCCAGCGGTTAAGGCTGTAGTTGATCGCCTTGGCGGTGTCGTTCTTCGTGGAGAGCAATGCCCGCTGCTGCCGCATCCAGATTTCAAGCTCGGCAATGAGCGGCCGCGATCGTTCACGGCGCACCGCAAGCCGCTGCTCCGGCGTTTTGCCGTTAATGCTGCGCTCGATCTCGAAGAGCATGTCGATACGACGCACGGCCTCGCTGGCGATCGGCGCCTCTCCCTGTTTCACCAGATCGACAAACTTCCTGCGGCCGTGGCTCCAGCAGACGGCTTCAAGGATCGGAGCCGGCTTCCTTTGATCCTTGTAGAGCTGGTTGTATCCATCAAAAGCATCGGCCTGCATCAGGCCCACATAGCCGGCAAGATGGCCTTGCGGATGCTCCCCGGCACGACTGCGCGAGTAATGGAACGACGCCGCCGGTGGGTCTTTGCCGCCAAACGGACGGTCATCCCGGACATAGGTCCAGATCCGGCCAACGACAGTCTTCAGTTTCGCCAGCACCGGCACGGCCGTGTCGTCGGCGTGGATGCGCTCGGCGCTCAGCACGTGCGCCCGGATCGCCTGGACCAGCGGATCGAGCGCTACCACGCAGGCCCCGACCCGATCCGCCAGCGTCGAGACATCGATCTCGATTCCCTCGCGAGCAAAGGTCTTGTTCTGCCGGTTCAGCGGCTGATGCAGCAGGAACTTGTTGACCAGCACCATCGCCAGCAGGCTCGGCCCGGCGAAGCCGCGCGGGATCGGATGGGAGGGTGCCGGCGCCTCGGTAATTGCCTCGCAGTCCCGACAAGAGAACTTCTCACGGACGTGCTCGATAATCTTCCAGCGCCTTGGTTCGCATTCAAGGGTCTTCGATACCACCTCGCCAAGCTTGTGAAGCCGTTGGCTGCCGCATTTGCCGCAAGCACACGGCGGCGGCTCGACAATGCGCTCCACCGACAGATCGTCGGGCAACGGCCGGCGGGCGGGCCGTTGATTGTTGGCGCGCTTCTCCTGAGCGGCTGCTGGCGCCGCGATCTCGGCCTCTGTTTCCTGCTCGGCCTGGGGTTCTTCAAGATCCTCGATGGCGAGCTCAAGTTGCTCGACCAGCAGCCTGCCGCGTTCAGAGGATTGCCCATACTGCTCGCGCCGCGCCTTGGCCAGCATCAGCTTTAGCCGTTCGATTTCCAGACGACCGACGGTCACTTCGCTCTTTGCCAGCGTCAGCAATTCGCGCTGCGCCAGGATCATCGCGTGCGCGGCGGCAAGGTCAGCGGGAAGCGGATCAGAGTGGCTCGTCACGATGACGAATCAATCATATTCGTCGCAAAAAATCGTGCGCGATCTTCGTCGTAAGACAAAAAATATCAGCTTAGCCGGAAGCCTGTGGACGCCAGGTTGCCTGCGGCATGCGCCAGTCAATTCCGGACAGAAGATAGGATAATTGCGCAACGCTGATCGTGACAACGCCGTCTGCAAGGGATGGCCACAGGAAGCGGCCGCGCTCCAGTCGCTTCGTGAACAGGCACGCGCCTTGACCATCATGCCAAATAATCTTGATCAGGTCGCCGCGACGGCCCCTAAAAACGTAGAGATCACCAATATGAGGATCGCGCTTCAAACCCTCCTGCACAAGACGTGCGAGGCTGGGGAATCCGCGCCGCATGTCGGTATGACCCGTCGCAAGCCAAACCCGCACATTGCCAGGTATCGCAATCATCGACGTTCCAGCACGTCGAGAACCCGCGCCAATGCATCCGAGTCGACTTGCGCATCCACCCGGACGCGTCCCCGGCTGCCAAAATCAATCTCGATCAATCCAGTGCGGGCGACCGGCACCGGCCGCACCCGCTTGTCGGCCTCCGGCACAAACTTGGCGGCTTGCTCGCCCGTTTCCGCGGCGGCAATCTGCACCGGCGCAAAATGAGACCCGACCTTCTCGACCGTTCGAGCCTGCCGTCGCCAGGTGAACACCACGCTCGCCGCAATCCCGTTGCGGCGCGCCACCTCAGTTACCTTCGCGCCCGGCGCCAGCGTCTCTTCGATGATCCGAATCTTGTCGTCATGCGACCAGCGTCGCCGCCGCTCGACCCCGCCTAAAACCTCAACCCGCATCGCCTGATGACCTTAAAGCTAGACTTAAGGTCACATGCTTCGCGAGATATCCCGTTCAAACAAGGCGGTCCTCGTCGGACGCGTACGGTCAGCCTGCAGGCCGCCGCTGCGAGTAGCACTTCTCGTCAATCGCCCAGGTAACGCTCGTCTCCGCAAGCTGGGCGTTACAAGTTTTTTGCGAGCGACTCCTTCAGCGTCGAGGCATCCAGCATCGTCTCCGCCAGCAACTTCTTCAACTTGCGGTTTTCTCCTTCCAACGCCTTCAGCTTACGGGCCTCGGAGATCTCCATCCCGCTGTAGCGCGATCGCCACTTGTAGAAAGTCGCATCGCTGATCCCGTGCTTGCGGCACAGACCGCTCGCCGAAATCCCGGCAGCGTGCTCCTTCACACCTTGATGATATGCTGTTCAGTAAATCTGCTCTTACGCATCGTCCGTCTCCTCAATGGAGAACAGAACCCTCACTCAAAATCGGGGGCGTTTCAGGGGAGCAGGTCAATCTGCTCTTCCATACACTTGGCTCGTTTCACCTGTCGGTCCTTCAGAAGACGGCACTATACCTTCAACTGGAGGAAATCCGCAGGGGCAGGTCAGGCAGGTCACAGCCTTTCGATCGAAATCTTGACGGATCCATCGAACGTTTGTTAGAAAACTCTGTCATATGATCGAAAATTTTGCGTGGTGCAAAACAACAGATGTGTCAATTTTAGTGTCTGACGCCAAACCAATAATTCTGATGGGCCACGGCGGGCAAGCGATAGCTGCTTCGATCATGGGCGACGAAGCGGGTCTTCCGGTTATTCTTGCGCATGGTGGAGG
>NZ_JBIISY010000054.1:0-30822 GCF_044340795.1 Tardiphaga sp. | reverse complement strand
GATGGACAACGTGAACCACCACGGCAATCGTCACTGGCCCGGCCGTGAGCCGCGCCGCTGCCGTAGCCATCCTCGCGCGCGTGTCATTTTCGATTGAAGCGACCCTCTCACGATAGTCGACGATCTGCTCTGCAAGTCGCTCATGGACCTGCATCACACCGCAAGACCTGCGTTTCGGAAGTGCTTCCTCCGCCATGTCGCCCTCCTAATGACGATTTTCAGCCAAATAACATCCTTAAATTGTAAAACATAAAGACACCACTGACGACAACATGCAAGGCGTACATCGCCAGAAGAGCTGGTAATACGTCTTGCGAAAGGCGACGCCGCCTTATGCGTCTGCTAGGCCAGACGATTTATTGGCCCCAACCGAAAGACCGATGATGATCCATGAAGGCAACAGAGGCGCCGTCCGCGACAACAAGAACGCCGGCCGTTTCGAACTCGCCATAGATGGCGGTATCGCGTTCGCCAATTATCGCACGGCCGGCGATCGCGTGATCATCACCCATACGGAAACGCCGCCGGCGCTGCGCGGTCGCGGCATCGCGTCAGAGCTGGTGAAAGGCGCGCTGGGATTGATCCGCGCGGACGGCCGCAAGGTCGTTGCGGGATGCAGCTTTGTGGTCGACTATCTCGACCAGCATCCGGAATATGCGGATATGGCTGGCTAATCGCCAACGCCATTGTAAGGTGGGCAAAGCGCAGCGTGCCTACCTACAGGTTTTGAGGATCGCGCGAGACCGCCCTCAAACGATCTTGATCGACATATCCGGCAGCCCCTGCAGCTTGCACAGCAGCACATCGCCCCTCACCACCGGACCGACATTTTCCGGCGTGCCGGAATAGATGATGTCGCCGGCTTTCAGCTCAAAGGCTTCCGAGAGTTTTGCGATCTGCTCGGCGACGCTCCAGATCATCTTGTCGAGATCCGAGCTCTGTTTCACCGTGCCGTTCACCGCCAGCGAGATCAGCCCCTTGGTCATGTGCCCGGTTTTCGCGACCGGATGGATCGGTCCGAGCACGGCGGCGTGGTCAAAACTCTTGCCGATCTCCCAGGGTTTCTTCTCGTCGCCCATGGCGCGCTGCAGGTCGCGGCGGGTCATGTCGAGACCGAGCGCGTAGCCATAGACGTGATCGAGCGCCTTGTCGGCGGGGATATTGGTGCCACCTGATTTCAGCGCGGCGACCAGTTCGACTTCGTAATGATAGTTTTTGGTCAGCGATGGATATGGATGATCGGCGACCTCGCCGACCTTCACATTCTGGATCGCGTCGGTCGGTTTCTGGAAGAAGAAGGGCGGCTCGCGATTGGGGTCGGAGCCCATCTCGCGCGAATGCGCCGCATAGTTGCGGCCGATGCAATAGATGCGGCGGACCGGAAACACATCCGTCTCGCCGACGATCGGGATCGTCACGGCATCGACCTTGAAGATGCTTTTGGGTCCGGCCTGCGCCTGCGCAGCCTCCCCACCGATGGCACTTGCGGTCAGCGCGACAGCGCCGCCGGCGATGAGTGTCCGACGATCGATCAGATCCATGATGGCCTCCCTTGTCCGCTCTCTGAGGAGCGCTTCTTGTATTCTGGCATACCACAACAAAAAGGCCCGCGCGAGCGCGGGCCTTTCGTTTGGTGAGAGAGTGAAGAGCCTTACTTGAGATCGTCCGGCAGCTTGCCGCCATTGGCGGCGAACTTGGTCATCACCTGCTTGTGCAGCCAGATATTCATGCTGGCGCTGTCGCTGGTGTCGCCGGTATAGCCGAGCTCCTTGGCGAGCTCCTTGCGGGCGCCGAGGCTGCTGTCGATGTCCAGCGCCTTCATCAGATCGACGATGGAGGTACGCCATTCCAGCTTCTCGCCCTTGGCCTTCACCGCCGCATCGAGGATCGGCGCCACGTCAACAGTGGCGGCGGGTGCTGCGCCGCCGGCCGCCGCACCGCCGGCCGGAGCCGCGGTACCGCCTGCGGCGGGCGCCGCGTCGGGAGCTGCAGCGCTGGCGCTGCTGCCGAAAATCGCGCTCATGATCTTGCCGAAAATGCTCATTTGGTCGCTCCCAATGACTTCGAATGATGGCCTGAAGAATGACTGCAGCACGTGACCGGCGAATGACCGGCGGATCGCAGTATCTCCCCGCTGACCGCCGATGCCAATGCGGCACCAGCGACAGACAACAAGACTCACTCAAAGTCGGTTCCAATTGCGGCGAAAGGCCGGCCGCACTGCAACGCGGTCGTCACGCGCTGCACCCTCACCCAAGCGTGAGTATCGGCGCTCCACATCGGCGCTAGGATCACCGCACGGTTCGCGACAGCCGGTCTTGTTGCATGCGCGTCCGGCACTGTCGTGATCATTTTCGAGCGGCTCCCGCGCTCGTTGTTGCGCGTGAGAATTCCGCGCGCTCAGAAGGGAGCAACGATCATGGCCCTCTCCACGACCGGCAATGCCACCGACCTCGTCCGCATCGACAATGTTGCGGCACCCCGCATCTACTCCATTACACCATCGGATCTCGGCGACGCGCTGCGGCTCGGCTGGGAGGACTTCAAGGCCATACCCAGCCACGCCATCATGCTGTGCCTGATCTATCCCGTGATCGGCATCGTTCTGGCGCGCACGGTGCTCGGCTATTCGATCCTGCCGCTGCTATTTCCCCTCGCGGCAGGTTTCGCTTTGCTCGGGCCATTCGCCGCCATCGGGCTCTATGAGCTCAGCCGCCGCCGCGAGACCGGTGAGGACGCATCGGCCTGGCATGCCCTCGACGTCACGCGCTCGCCGTCCTTTGGTGCGATGCTCGCACTTGGCCTTGCGTTGCTCGTGCTGTTCCTGACCTGGATCGCGACGGCGCAGGCGATCTATGTCTCCACATTCGGCAACGCTCCGGCCGCAGAAATTCCGAGCTTCCTGTCGCAAGTGCTGACCACATCGCAGGGCTGGCAGCTCATCGTGGTCGGCTGCGGCACCGGCCTGATGTTTGCGCTCGTCGCCCTGTGCGTCAGCGCGGTGTCGTTTCCACTGATGCTCGATCGCCATGCAAGCGTCATGGACGCGGTCACCACATCGCTACGCGTGGTCGCGCGCAATCCGGTGACGATGGCCATGTGGGGCTTCATCGTCGCTGCATTGCTCGTGCTCGGCTCGCTGCCATTCTTTCTTGGGCTCGCCGTCGTGATCCCGCTGCTTGGCCACGCAACATGGCATCTCTATCGCATGACCGTGGAACGCAATCCGAATCCACCGCTCATGCCCGAGCGCAGCGCGACGAAGCGCTATGCGGCCGATTTCCCGGTCTCACTGTTTCAAGGTCGCCGCCGCGACTGAGGACATTTCTGCCTTACGCTCGCCCGATCTCGGGCGGGCGTCGCGGCTCGAAGGTGCAGCATCGTTCAGTTTTTGCTGGCCACACACGTGTGGTGCGATCCACCACGCCACTATCAACTTTCATGATAGGCAGACCAGACCTGATGGCCCGGAACAAAGGGCGAAATCGTTTCGCTCTCGCAAACCGGTTTGACGCGGATCCATGCTCTGCGACCTTCGCATTCAAGGTGAATATAAATTCATTTCTTCCGATACATGCGATTCGCGCATGCCTTTTGGTGCGCCATTAAGGTCCGTGATCGGCGCCACCAGCTTCGCGCCAGCATTGCGTCACCTTTCTGCCCTACGACGTGGAAACCCTTTAAAACCGTCGTTTAATCGCCTAACTAACGACGACGGGCAGGACTTCGGTGTCGGGATACGCACCCTGCCCGGACCCGCGCCAGCCAGCGCCGAAAGGTTAATCACTTCTTGCCGGAGGCATGCATAAATCGCTTAGCTGCACCGCAACATCTGAACTGCTGCATCGCGAAGCGCTCATCTATATTCACTTCAACAGCGAGACACTCTCAAGAGATGAATCGCTGACTTTGAAGGAGAAAGAAAATGCTGCTCTCGCTTATCCGTATGATCCAGGCTTTCCGTGACTATCAGCGCAATGTTGCCGAGCTGTCGCAGCTCAGCGATCGCGAACTGTCGGACATCGGTCTCGATCGCTCTGACATTCCGCGCGTTGCCTCGGGCGCCTACAACGGCTGATCCGTCGGGACGGTGCTCCGTCCGCTGACGTTTCACGAATTGCGCCCGCGACGAGCGGGCGCGATCGTGGTCCCCGAAAAGCGTCTCTACCGAAAGGTGCCAGTGCAAAGCACTGACTAACCTGCGGAACCCCGCCAAAGCGAATTCCGTTTCGCGTTGAAACGCGCTACATGCGGGCCATGACAACAGCCTCTGACAAAGACAACCGCGTCCATGTGATCGGCGCGGGCCTTGCCGGCTCCGAAGCCGCCTGGCAGGTCGCCAATGCCGGCATCCCCGTGACCCTTCACGAGATGCGCCCGGTCCGGATGACCGATGCCCATCGCACCGATGGCCTCGCCGAACTCGTTTGCTCCAATTCGTTCCGTTCCGACGATGCCTTGAACAATGCCGTCGGCTTGCTGCATGCTGAAATGCGCAAGCTCGGTTCGCTGATCATGCGCAGTGCCGATGCCCATCAGGTGCCCGCCGGCGGCGCGCTGGCCGTGGACCGCGACGCGTTCTCTGATGCCGTCACCAGGGCGCTGGAAGACCACCCCCTTATCACCATCGACCGCACCGAGGTCGCCGGCCTGCCGCCCGCCGACTGGCGCAATGTTATCGTCGCAACCGGCCCCCTCACCTCGGCGCCGCTGGCTGATTCCATCCGCGAACTGACCGACGAGAACGCACTGGCCTTCTTCGACGCCATCGCGCCGATCGTTCACAAAGATTCCATCGACATGGAGATCGCCTGGTTCCAGTCGCGCTACGACAAGGTCGGGCCCGGCGGCACCGGCGCGGACTACATCAACTGCCCGATGACCCGGGAGCAGTATGACGCCTTCATCGACGCGCTGCTGGCCGGCGAAAAGACCGATTTCAAGGAATGGGAGCTGAACACGCCCTATTTCGACGGCTGCCTGCCCATCGAGGTCATGGCGGAGCGCGGCCGCGAGACGCTGCGCCACGGGCCGATGAAGCCGGTCGGCCTCACCAATCCACGCGATCCGCTCGTAAAACCCTATGCCATCGTGCAGCTGCGCCAGGACAACAAGCTGGGCACGCTCTACAATATCGTCGGTTTCCAGACGAAGCTGAAATACGGCCCGCAGCAGAACGTGCTGCGCATGATTCCGGGCCTGCAGAATGCCGAATTCGCCCGCCTTGGCGGCCTACATCGCAACACCTTCCTGAATTCGCCAAAACTGCTCGATGAGCAGCTGCGTCTGAAGGCCCAGCCGCGCCTGCGTTTCGCCGGCCAGATGACCGGTTGCGAAGGCTATGTGGAATCCGCCAGTGTCGGCCTGATCGCCGGGCTGTGTGCGGCGGCCGAGGCCAAGGGCCAGTCGCTGACCATGCCGCCGGCAACGACCGCGCTCGGCTCGCTGCTCGGCCATATCACCGGCGGCCATATCGAGACCGTGGATGCCGGCCCGCGCTCGTTCCAGCCCATGAACATCAATTTCGGCCTGTTCCCGCCGCTCGCATCGCCGCCGACCAAGAAGCCGGACGGTTCGCGCCTGCGCGGCAACGAGAAGACCGTCGCCAAGAAGCAGGCCATGAGCGCCCGCGCGCTGGCCGATCTCGATGGCTGGATCGCCGCCAGCCTCCCGGCCGTCGCGGCGGCGGCGTAACGCGAGCTCGGTTGGATCAGTCATGAGCTTGCCCAAACAGGACGCCGCTGCGCTTTCAAAACACTGGACCGAAGGCGTGCTGCTGAAGCGCGACGTGTTCTCGACCGTCGAACGCGGCCGTTTTCGCACGCGCGACGGCGATGTCGATGCCGTCCTCCGACGCCTCGATCAGGTGCCGTGGTGGTCGTTCATTCTCGCGCATCATCTGTTCACGCGCGAACGCCGCGCCCTGACGCTCGCGCGCGACCTGAAGGTCGGACCCGAACTGCTCTGGGCCGGCAAGCGCACGCTCGTGCGCGGCTTCATCGATGGTGTCGCGCTGCATCTGGCCAAGCCATACAACGATGCGCGCTATTTCCAGTCGGCCAAGCTGGCGCTGCGCAAACTGCATCGCATGGGCGTGTGCCACAACGATCTCGCCAAGGAGCAGAACTGGCTGCGCGGCAGCGACGGCCTCGCCTATCTCACCGATTTCCAGCTTGCGGTCTGTTTCAAGAGCCGCAGCCAGCTGTTCCGCATCGCCGCCTATGAAGACCTCCGCCATCTTCTCAAGCACAAGCGCACCTATGCGCCGGAGCTTTTGACGGCGAAGGAAAAGCAGATCCTGTCGAGGAAGTCGCTGCCGGCGCGGATCTGGCTGATGACCGGTAAGAAGGTCTATCGCGCCATCACCCGCGGCATCTTCAACTTCACCGACCGCGAAGGCGGCGGCAAGCGCCTCGTCAACGACGCACCGCCGCTGCTGGAGATCATCAAGCGCAATCCGGACGTGCGGGATGCGGCTATCGTGGCCTTTGCGGATCGCCGCACGGGCGTCGGGCTCTATGCCTTCGTCGAAGCGGAAGACGTCGCGCTCGAAGGCAAGCTGCAGAGCGAGTTGGCCGCCGCGAAAGCGGCAAAGCCACCAGAGCATCTGCAGGTGATCCCCGCATTGCCGCGCGATACGGCGGGCAAGATCCGCACCGAGGTGTTGCAGCTGGTGGCGATGAACCAGGTGGACCTGCTGGAGCCGCTGATGACCAGCGATGCGGACCGGGCGTTCCTGAAGGTGATCCTGGAATCGCGGAAAAACCTGCGCGATCGCTTCAATTTCGAGACGCAACTGCCGCAGCCGTAAATTGCCCCGTCATTGCGAGCGTCGCGAAGCAATCCAGTCTTTCGCCAAAGGCTGGATTGCTTCGTCGCGGAGCCTGTCATCGGGCCGGCGAAGCCGGCCCCGTCGGCTCCTCGCAATGACGTCAAGTGGATATGCTGTCATTGCCTCTGGGCGGTGCTAGCGTTTGATCATCACCACTTGCAGATATTCGCTGGGGACCGCCATGGTGCCGTCCTTCGCCCTGTTCAGGCGTCCGATCAGGTCGAGCAGATCGGCATGAAGGCCGCGGCCACTCGCCTCGTCCAGAGCTGCGAAGGCCTTCAGGACCGGTCCGTAATATGACTTGAAGATATCGAGGAAATGCTCCGGCGACCGGTATCGAAAGACGAAGTGGCACGGTTCTGCCTCGATGACCGCAGCACCGCCGAACAATTCCTCCAGCCGCTCGCGCGTGCCCCAGAGCGCCGGCGACCTGGCTCCGGCCGGTGGCGGCAGATATTTGCCGAGCGTCTTGAAGACCTGCCCGATGAAGCCCTGCGGGGTCCAGTTGGCCAGACCGATCTTGCCGCCCCGCCTGCAGACCCGGATCATCTCGGCCGCGGCCTTGTCCTGATCCGGCGTGAACATCACACCGAATGTGGATACGACTGCATCGAACTGCGCATCCGCAAATGGTAGCGCCTCGGCATCAGCCTCCTGGAACGTCATCGCCAGACCGTTCGCCTCGGCGCGGGCCCTGCCACGCGCGAGCAGGGATGGAACATAGTCCGTGGATGTCACCTCGCACCATCGACGGGCGGCCGCCAGCGACACATTGCCGTTGCCGGCAGCGATATCGAGCACCTGCTGGCCTGCATGCAGATCCATCGCCTCGCAGAGTTCCTCGCCGACGATCTGCAATGTCGAGCCGATCATCGCGTAGTCACCCGACGACCAGGCGCCGTGCTGCCGCGCCTTCAGCGCGGAAAAGTCCGGCGTCGCCATTTTCGTTTCTGTCTGGGTCGTGGACATCTTTTCCTCCTTTGGATGTCTGGCAGTTACCGGAGGAACCCTAGCTGCGGGCCGCGCAGCACTCCTATCCAGTTCGCGACACCACTATCCAGCGAGCGAACCTTTTCGCGCCGTGCCTGACTAATGCGGAAGACGACGGATACCGCGCCATGACTACAGGAACTGTCCTGCATACTGTTCTGCCGCGCTCAGTCCGATCCGCGCTGGATGCGATGGACGCCGACCTTGGGCGCGACTGGCGCTTGTCCGAACTGGCCGATCGTGCACGGGTGTCGGGCCGAACCCTGCAGCGACAGTTCAGGACGTTCCTCGGCCATTCACCGCGCGTGACGCTGCAGGACCTTCGCTTCAAGGCTGCCCGCCGCAAATTGCTCCATGCGACCTCCGAGACCAAAATCATGGATGTCGCGCTCGGTTGCGGCTTTGCACATTGCGGACGCTTCTCGGTGGAATATCGCACGCGCTACGGCGAGACGCCGTCACAGACCCTGCAACGGCAGTCACTGCCGGCCCCGGCCGGACGCCCGCTCCTGCCCACCTTCGTCACGTCGCATCAACAGCCGGCGATCGCACTCGGCCGCATCGAGGCACAGGCCCGGCATGGCGACATGGCGCGGCATCTTACCGACGCAGTCATCATGGCGCTGCTGCGCGCAGGGATGGCGGTCTCGTGTCGCCGTGCTTCGGCGCGCTACGAGATATCGGGCGGGCTCACCGACCACGAAGCCAGGACGGAGCTGACCCTGCGATTGACCGACACGATCACCGGCCGCCTGATCTGGGCGTATCGTTCGGAGGTTGACCTTGCGGATGACGAGTTGCTGGCTGCCCGCATCGTTACCGCGCTCCAACCAAGCCTGCGCCTCGCGGAAATGGATCGCGTCCGTCATGTCCCGGATCACGATCTCGTCGCGCACGATCTCGCGCTCAAGGCCATGCCAGATGTGATCCGCCTCGATGCCCAGGGCAACGACCATGCACGCGATCTGCTCGAGCGTGCAATCCAGCTCGATCCCGATGACGCGCTCGCGACAGCCCTATCGGCCTGGACCCACGCCCAACGCGCGATCTATCATTTCACCACGACACCGACCGAAGACCGGGCACGCGCGACGGAACTGGCGCACAAGGCCCAGGCGCTCCCCGGCGACGCGACCGTGCTCGCCATCCTCGGCAATGCCCTCACTTTGGTCGACGAGCTTGCGGCCGCCGAGATCGTCATTAGCAAGGCACTCGCGATCGACGGTGGCTCGGCCTGGGCCTGGAGCCGTAGCGGCTGGATCAATCTTTACAAGGGCGACACAACGGCAGCCATCGAGCGCTTCAAGATCGCGCTCGATCTCGCACCGCATGACCAGCTCGCCTTCAACAATTTTGTCGGGATCGGCTGCGCCCACTTCGACGCAGGACACTACGGCGAAGCGGCCATCTGGCAGCAGCGCGCCGTGCTGGACCATCCATCGGCCCTCTGGATCCACCGAACCCTATGTCCATCCTATCTGCTGAGCGGCGCGCAGCCCGAAGCAAAGCGCAGTCTGGCGCTCTGGCGCGCAGGATGTCCCGAGCTCACGATCGCCGGTGTCGAGGCAGGATTGCCGCCGCTCACCTGGTCATGCCGCACACGGATCGTCGGCGCACTCAATGATGCCGGCCTTCCGCTCTAGCAAACGATGAGCACGGGCCGCACGAGAAAGACGGCGAGCTACGATGCCCGCCACAGCGTCCAGAGCGTGCGCAGGCGTGACCGCAGATACAGCTCGAACGGATCGAAGCTCGCCTCGGCCATCTGGCCGAGATCATGTCTCACCAGCGCCATCGGCAGGAATGCTGCCCGCGCCTGCTCGGCAACATCGGCAAGCATTCCATCCGCCACGACCAGCTGCTCCTGCGCGCCCTTGATCAACTGATCGAGCGTCGCGCGGATCGCGGGCGTCAACTTGCCGGCATAATACTCATGCTCGCTGCCGCCGTTCTGCCGCAGCATGTCGTGCGGCAGATAGAGCTGCCGGCGTGCCGCATCATAGGGCAGTCGCGCGGTGATACGCGCAACGCCCTGCGCGAGACCGGCATGTTCGGCGACGTGATCGACGGCCTCGGAGTGATCGCCGAGGATACGCGCAGCGCAGGCAAACAGCGTGCCCGACGTGTCGCGAAAATGACTTTCCAGCACCGCGAGATCGGGCATCGGGTCGTTGTAGAGATCGAAGACATGGGCATCGACCAGCTTTGACAGCCGATCGACCGGCAGGTCGAAACTGCGTATCGCCAGCAGCAGTTCGGCTGCGACCGGGTTCTGCTCGACATCCCCATGGCCGTTGCCAGCCAGCGCATCGGTCCACCACTGCAGCCGGATCTCGCCAGGCAGCGCCTGCTTGACCTGATCGCGCACGCGGCTCACTTCGGCGTTGAACGCATACAGCGCAAGCAGCGGGCGGCGCTTGTCGCTCGGCACGAAAAGCGTCGATGCGTAGCGATCGAAGTCATGGGTGCGCACGAGATCGGCGCAGAACGCCGCAGAGCTTGTCTCGGCGCCGCTCATGGCACGGCGATCAGCGCGGCAGCCACGCGGCGGCGCTCGCCGATCATGATGTTGTAGGTACGGATCGCGGGGCCAGTCATCATCGTATCCGCCATGATGTGGAGGCCGCGCAGCGCCTCGCGCAGGTCGCGCGGCATGATCCAGACGTCGTTGCCAGTACCGATGATCAACGTGTCGATGCCGGCATGGCCCTCGAACACGCGGCGGAGCGCATGGCGATCGATCTCGTCTGGCTTGGTCACCGGCCAGGCCCACACCGCATCGGGCAGGCACAGAAGCGAGCCCTGATGCGACATGGTGTCGAAGATGAAGCCACCCTTGCCGTAGGCTTCGATCTCGGCAGCCCGCGGGAGATGCGGCTGTTCGGGATCGACCGGCATCAGGCCTTCGCCGTCTTCGCCGGCTTGCCCGTGCTCACAGGCTCGTCGCGGTTCTCACCGACGCCGAGATAGATCAGCATCGGCGCCGCGATGAAGATCGAGGTGTAGGTGCCGACCAGCACCACGCCGAAGATCATGACGGAGGTGAACGAATGGATCGCGTGGCCGCCGAACAGGTAGAGCGCGAGCAGCGCCAGCGTCACCGTGACGTGGGTGATGATCGAACGCGACAGCGTCGAATTGATCGACTCGTTGAGCAGTTCCGGCATCGGCATCTTCTTGTAGCGACGCAGGATTTCACGAATACGGTCATAGATGACCACGGTGTCGTTGAGCGAATAGCCGAGAATGGTCAGCAGCGCCGCGATGCTGGTGAGATCGAAATCGACCTGCGCGATCGACATGAAGCCGATCGTCAGCACGATGTCGTGCACGTTGGCGATCATGGCGCCGATGGCGAACTGCCATTCGAAGCGGAACCAGAGATAGATGAGAATGCCGAAGATCGCCACGATCAGGCCGAGCATGCCGTAAGCGAGCAATTCGCCGGACACGCGCGGGCCGACGACCTCGACGCGGCGATATTCGACGCTGTCACCGAGCGTCGCCCGCACCTTCTGCACCGCGGCCTGCTGCGCGGCGTCGCCGCCGGGCTGCTGCGCGAGGCGGATCAGCACGTCGGCGGGGCCGCCGAACTGCTGCAGCTGCACGTCGCCGAGCTGGAGGCCCGACAGTTTGGTGCGCATGTCCGAAATATCGGCCTGACCGCTCTTGGCTTGCACCTCCATCAAGGTGCCGCCCTTGAAGTCGATACCGAAATTCAGGCCATGCGTGAAGAACAGCGTGATGGCTGCAATCGTCAGCAAGGCCGAGATCGGGAACGAGATACGGCGAAAGCGCGTAAAATCGAACTTCGTATCGTCAGGGACGATGCGGAGCGGCGGCAACAGGTCGAAGATGGTCACGATCGACAGAACGACGACCAGTGCACCCAGACCAGCAAGAACCATTTGTGTCGTAGTCAAAACCTGCTCCGTCAGCTCAGATCGGCACGCGTTGCGGCCGCTTCCACCTGACCCAGGCGGCAACGATCAGGCGGGTCACCGTGAAGGCGGTGAACACCGTCGTGAGAATGCCGATACCGAAGGTCACGGCAAAGCCGCGCACCGGACCGGTGCCGATATAGAACAGCACGGCAGCCGCGATGAAGGTGGTGATGTTGGAATCGAGAATGGTGGCAAGCGCGCGCTTGAAGCCGGCGTCGATGGCGGCAATCGCCGTACGACCGCCGCGCAGCTCTTCGCGGATACGCTCATAGATCAGCACGTTGGAGTCGACCGCGATGCCGACCGTCAGCACGATGCCGGCGATGCCCGGCAGGGTCAGCGTGGCATTGAGGAGCGACAGGATGCCGAAGATCATGGCGACATTGATGGCGACCGCGATATTCGCGAACAGGCCGAACAGCCGGTAGGTCAGCAGCATGAACAGGATGACGAAGATCGAGCCGATATAGGCGGCGAGCTCGCCCTTGGCGATGGAGTCCTGACCGAGGCCCGGACCGACCGTGCGCTCCTCGATGATCGACAGCGGGGCCGGCAGCGCGCCGGCGCGCAGCAGGATCGCGAGGTCGTTGGCGCCCTGCACCGTGAACGAGCCCGAGATCTGGCCGGAGCCGCCGGTGATCGGTTCGCGGATGACCGGCGCCGACACCACTTCGTTGTCGAGCACGATGGCGAAGGGCTGGTTGACGTTCTTGATGGTCGCGTCGGCGAATTTGCGTGCGCCGGATGAATTGAAGCGGAACGAGACGATCGGCTCGTTGGTGCGCTGGTCGAAGCCCGGCTGGGCGTCGTTGAGATCGGCGCCGGAAACCAGCACTTCCTTCTTCACCAGATAGGGCGTCTTCGGCGAGGTCGAGCTCATCAGAAGTTCGGAGTCCGCCGGTACGCGGCCCTGCGCCTGCTCTGCCGGGATAGTCGTATCGACCATGCGGAAGTCGAGCTTCGCAGTCTTGCCGAGCAGTTCCTTCAGGCGCGACGGATCCTGGAGGCCCGGCACCTGGACGAGAATACGGTCGAGACCCTGACGCTGGATCAGTGGTTCCACGGTGCCGAGTTCGTTGACGCGGCGTTCGACGATCTGGATCGACTGATCCACCGACTGACGGATGCGCTCGTTGATCGCGGCCTGCGGCACCGTAAAGCGGATCAGGCCGCCGCCGGCATCGCTGACTTCGAGGTTGCGCGCGCCACTCTGGCCCATGATGCCGCCGAGCGGCTGCGACAGTTCACGCAGCTTGGTGAGCGCCGTCGGCAGGTCGGTGTCCTTGGTGATGCGGACTTCGACGGTGTCGTTGCGGACGTTCAGACCTGTATAGACGATGCGTGCATCGCGCAGGGTGCGACGAACGTCGTCGCGCACCTGATCGAGCTTGTCCTTCTTGACCGAATTGGCGTCGACTTCGAGCAGAATATGCGAGCCGCCCTGCAGGTCGAGGCCCAGCACCAGATGGCGCTGCGCCCATGTCGGCCAGGTCTTCACGGTGGCTTCGGGGAAGAAATTCGGCACCGCGCACAGGCAGACGACCAGCGCCGTCAGGATAATGCCCAGCGCCTTCCACCGCGTGAAATACAACATCGAGTTGATCCGTCAGAATTCGAGGATAGGAGTCGCGCAGCGAATTACTTCGCCGCCGCGTCGTCCTTGGCCTCGGCTTTGGTTTCGGTCTTCTCGCCCTTCTCCTTGGCGGGCTCGCCCTTGGTGCGGACGCCGGAGATCATCGAACGCAGCTGGCGCACGCGCACGCCTTCCGAAAGTTCGAATTCGATCTGCTCGTCGTCCACCACCTTGGTGACCTTGCCGACCAGACCGCCCGAGGTGACGATGGTGTCGCCGCGGCGGATGTTCTTCACCATTTCGGCGTGATCACGCACCTTTTTCTGCTGAGGGCGCAGGATCAGGAAGTACATGATCACGAAGATCAGCGCGAACGGCAGCAAGGACATCAGCATGCTGTTGGTGTCGTTGCCGGCAGCTGCCGCCTGGGCGAACGCAGGGGTAATGAACATCGAAAGTCCTCGTGAATGCGGGGTGTGACCGGCGACGCAGCCGCGTTCGGCTCGGTCTCGGTAAATTCGGCGCGGACTATAGCGGCCGGCAAGCCAATTGCAACGCTCCTAACCCCCTTGATGTACAAGCGATTTGTACCGCTTGCGGAGCTGTTCCCGGATGGTTAAGGGTGCGGGCCGAGGAAAGTCAGAAATGTCAAAAAAACCCAATAAAACCAGCCGCCGCTCCGCCTCCAAAGCCGCCAAGGTCCCTGCCCGCAAGACCGCCGCCAAACGCCCGCGACCGATGGCCGCCCCCAAGCTGGAAGAGCGGATCGCCATCGCACTGGAAGCGATCGCCGCCAACATGGCGGCGGCGGCGCCAAAAGTCTCCAATGCCGATTCTCTGGCCAGCGCCGATGCCTTCATCTGGCATCCCGACGGCAGGCTCGCACCGGTGCCGAAGGTCAGCCGCGTCGAACTCGACCTGCTGCAGGGCATCAATCAGCAGGTCGATACGCTGATCGAGAACACACGTCGCTTCGCCAATGGCCTGCCTGCCAACAATGCCCTGCTCTGGGGTGCCCGCGGCATGGGCAAGTCGTCGCTGGTGAAGGCCGCCCACGCGCGGATCAATGCCTCGAAGTCGGTCAATGGCCGGCTGAAGCTGGTGGAGATCCATCGCGAGGACATCGAGAGCCTTCCCCTCCTGATGGCGCAGATCCGGGCCTCGGATTTCTACTTCATCGTGTTCTGCGACGACCTCTCCTTCGACGGCAATGATGCGTCCTACAAGTCGCTGAAAGCAGTGCTCGAAGGCGGCATCGAGGGCCGGCCGGAAAACGTCATCCTCTATGCCACCTCGAACCGCCGCCACCTGCTCGCCCGCGACATGATCGAGAACGAGCGCTCGACATCGATCAATCCCGGCGAAGCGGTGGAAGAGAAGGTCTCGCTGTCGGATCGCTTCGGCCTCTGGCTCGGCTTCCACAAGTGCAGCCAGGACGAATATCTCGCAATGGTGCGCGGCTATTGCGGCCATTTCAAAGTCAAGATCGACGGTGCCCAACTCGAGCGCGAAGCGCTGGAATGGTCGACGACACGCGGCTCGCGCTCAGGCCGTGTCGCCTGGCAGTTCGTTCAGGAACTGGCGGGACGGCTTGGCGTGAAGCTGGCGGGCAAGTAAGCATCGCGCTGCCCAGAAGAAAAAAGGCGCCGACAGCAATGTCGGCGCCTTTTTCTTGTCGGTGTTGGACGGGTCTTACGCGCCGTTGAGGAACTGCAGCGGGTCAACCGGCGACGAACCCTTGCGGATCTCGAAGTGTAGCTGCGGCGACGATACTTCGCCTGACTGACCGGACTTCATGATCACCTGTCCGCGCTTGATGCTCTCGCCGCGCTTCACCATCAGCTCGCTCGCATGGGCATAGGCCGTGACGTAACCGTTGGAGTGACGCACCAGCACGAGATTGCCGTAGCCCTTGAGCTCGTTGCCGGCATAGGCGACGACACCATCTTCGGCTGCCTTGACCGGCGTGCCTTCCGGCACCGCGATGTTGATGCCGTCATTCGACTTGCCATTGGTCTTGGCGCCATAGCCGGTGGCGACGCGGCCGCGCACCGGCCAGCGGAAGGTCGGCAATGCGCCCGTAGCTTCTGCAGCCTTGGTCGGCGCTTCGGGAGCAACTTCCTCGGGCGTTGTGGTTGCGCTGGCGAGCCGGGCCTTCTGCTGCGGCTCGACTGCGGCCACGCGAGCCGGCGCAGTGGTTACAGGAGCAACCGGAGCGGCAGCGATGGTCGACGGCGAACCGAGCGGCGCAGGTGCCGAAGCCGGCGCGACCGGCGCAGCAGCGGCGGTGCGCGCGGCGGGAACGGTGATCTTGCTGCCGAGCTTGAGCTGGGCGGTCGGCGACAGGCCGTTGGCGCGCGCGATCTCGGCCACCGGCACGTTGTTCTTGCGCGAGATGCTCATCAGCGTATCGCCGCGATTGACGTAATGCGTCGATCCGCCGGCAGCGGGACGCGCAGGAGCGGCGGCGACGGCCGGCACAGCAACCGTGCCCTGACGCGGAATGATCAGCGATTGACCAGGCGACAGCGCGCGCGGGCCGCGATAGCCGTTGGCCTGCAGGATCGCAGCCTGCGAAACATTATAGCGCTTCGACAGACCATCCAGCGTGTCGCTGGTGCCGACGATGATCGTGGTGCCGTTCGGACCGATCGGAGCCGCAGCCGGCGCAGGAGCTGCGGCAACCGAACGCGGCGCCGTGCTGCCGGTATGTTCGAGCGGCGCGCGGGAGGGCGGCGGCGTGTACATACCGTTGCCGCCGCCACTCATCGGCGCAGCGGATGCGACCGGACGCGGGGAGGACGGATAGGACTGCGGCGCCGAGATCGGCGGCGGCAGTGGCTGCGACTGATATTGCGGCTGCGGGTTGTAGGCCGGGCGCTGATACTGCGGCAAATCGCGCGGCGCCTGCGCGACAGGGCGCTGCGGCACCGAACCGGTGGCATCACCGCCATGGCCACCCTGCCAGCCGAACTGGCGATTGCTGCTCTGACTGATCTGGTTGCTGTCGAAGGTCTGCGAAAGCCGTGTCGACATGTCGGCGCTGCAGCCGGCAAATCCGATGGACATCAACGCCAGCACCGCAACCTGCGGGGAACGACGCGAGCAAAGCAACTCGACAACGCGGGACATTGGTTACTCACTCATACGCAACAAACGACTGAATTGAGTAAACACTGTCTACGTTACCAAGCCTTTAACCCTGCAACGAAGGCGGCAAATTGGTGACGGAAGCACTCAAAGTTCGCGCGCTATGCCCGCAAGCGCAGGCACAAAGCGCACATCCACGAGATCGCGGCGCTCGATCACCTCACTGGCCTTACGGAACCGGACCAGCGTCTGCACGCCGTGATGCGGGCCGACCGGTGCGACCAGGATGCCGCCCTCATCCAGCCTGTCGATCAGCGATTGCGGAACTGCCTCCACCGCAGCGGTGACCATGATGCGATCGAAAACACCGAGATTGGGTGCCGGATTGAGGGCATCGCCGAGCATGACTTCGACATTGTACAGCTGAAGACCCTCCAGCCGCGCGCGCGCCGTATCAGCGAGGGTCCGGTACCGCTCGATGGTCAACACCTCGCGGGCCAGCTTGGCAAGAATGGCCGCCTGATACCCCGATCCGGTCCCAAGTTCGAGCACCCGGTGGCGTGGCTCGAGTTGCAGCTGCTCGGTCATATAGGCGACCACGAAGGGCTGGCTGATGGTCTGGCCGCATGGGATCGGCAGCGCGGAATCCCGCCAGGCATATGGACGATCGGCAGCGTCGATAAAACGGTCGCGGGGCACCTCTTCCATCGCGCGCAGCACCCGGCCATCGCTGATGCCGCGGCGACGCAGGCTCAGCTGGAATGTCATCTGCTCTGGCGGATGGCCGGTATCAATCATGGGAACTGTCCGCCCTCAACTTGCGATGGCGTTCGATTACCCCAAATAAGTTGACGCAATCTCGCCGGGGACAAGACCGCCAATCAGGACAATTATTGTTCCGCTGGCGGAACTCGAAACGAGATGTCCCGTTACCGGCGCTGGGGATCACCGAACTTGCAGCGTCAACGTCCGCCACCGTACACTTGATGTCTGGTTGCTGCGTTATTTGAGTCCATCGAATTCGCGCTTGGCGCGATTGCGTTCAAACACCGAATTTGCGACGGTCCGCACGGATCATGCAGGGAAAGCGGCCATGACTGAATCGAACCAGCCGGGCGGCACCGTCTTCCTCGTCGAGGACGAGGTGATGATCCGCATGATGGTCGCCGACATGCTGGAAGAGCTCGGTTACCGCGTCGCCGCCGAAGCCGGCGACATCACCGAGGCGACCCGCCTCGCCGGCTCCACCGAATTCGACGTTGCCATCCTCGACGTCAATGTGAATGGCAAGGTGATCTCACCGGTGGCCGAGGTTCTCGCCTCCCGCAACAAGCCCTTCATCTTCGCGACCGGCTACGGCGCCCAGGGCTTGCCCGAAGACTTCCGCGACCGGCCGACCTTGCAGAAGCCGTTCCAGATGGAAACGCTGGCCCAGGTGCTGGCGACAACGCTTAAAGGCGTGACGGTCTAGCCACGCACTAACCCAGTGCCTTCGCCAAAGTCTCGCTGAACGCCTCATCCGTGCGATCAAGCCGCAGCGGCGTCACGGACACAAAATGCGCAGCCAAGGCGGCAAGGTCCGTGCCTTCCGGCGGTGCCTCCGCGGCAACGATGCGCTCGAAGCCGATCCAGAAATACGGATTGTTGCGGCCGTCGCGGCGCTCGTCGATGCGCAGAAAACCCTGATTGCGCTTGCCCTGCCGCGTGACCACGACGCCCTTCACGGCATCCGCGGCACAGGCCGGGAAGTTGATGTTGATCACGGTGTTTTTCGGAACTCCGGCCTTGATCACCTTGCGCAGCACGCCCGGCCCATGCTTCAGCGCGGTTTCCCAGAGCGGCGCGTTGCGCGTTTCCATGGAGAATTCCTGGCTCAGCGCCACCGACGGAAAGCCGAGAATGGTGCCTTCCAGTGCACCGGCGATGGTGCCCGAATACACCACATCCTCAGCGACATTGCGCCCCTTGTTGACGCCCGAAAGCACGAGGTCGGGCTGCTTGTCCTTGAGGATATGCCGGGCGCCCATGATGACGCAGTCGGTCGGCGTGCCGCGCACGGCATAGCGCCGCTCGCCGACTTCACGCAGGCGCAGCGGATCGTTCAGCGACAGCGAATGCGACACACCGGACTGATCGAGTTCAGGCGCCACGACCCAGACATCATCGGACAATTGCTTGGCGATCTGCTCGATGATCTGCAGGCCAGGAGCGTGAATTCCGTCGTCATTGGTGCAGAGAATGCGCATGCGCGTCAGCCCTTTCGATCCCGGCCGACCCGGCCCTTCGCGGACTTTTTGCCAGTCAAAGGGGGCTTTTGCCACCCCCTATTCGCCGCTGCCCGCTCTGCATTGCCGCCATTTTTCCGGCCCACGGGAACCAGCGCCCCCAGAGTGTCGTTGTTCCTGAACCAATGAGTGTCAGTGCGTTCGAACATCAGCGCACGGCCGCCGGCTTGGCCGAAGCGCCCAATGAGGCGACGACAATGGTCACGGTGCTTGATCGGCGAATCTGGCTTGCCGTACCCGCGCTTGCGGTCATCGGGATTGCCGGCTGGCTGCTCATGCCGAGCTTTGCACGGACGCCCCAGTCTGACCTGATGCTGAACCTCGCAGTTGCCACTCCGCCGGACGATGGGGTGATCACTGAGACACCGCCCGCCAGGCTCACCGAAACGCCTGCAATCGTCGATCTCGATCGCGTGCGCCTGTCGCGTCAGTCGTTTCGCCGCGGGGGCATGGGATCACGGGCGCTGATGACCTTCACCGTGCGCAACGCGAATGCCTATGACATCAAGGATCTTGAGCTGCTCTGCGCCTTCAGGAGCCGCGATGGCCGCTACACCACCGAGCGTCGCAAACGCGTGGCGGAAACCGTCGCCATGAAGAGCCGCAAGGCGTTTCCCATGACGCTGGTCGGCCACGTCAATATCCGCGCGGACAGGGCGAAATGCTCGCTCGTCACCGCAAGCCGCGCGTGACGCATCGCGGCAAAACTAGCTTGCCTGGATGACCTTGAGCCCGCCCATATAGGGCTGCAGCACATCCGGCACCGCGATGGAGCCGTCGTCCTGCTGATAGTTCTCGATGACGGCGATCAGCGCGCGGCCAACTGCCGTGCCCGAGCCGTTTAGCGTGTGCACGAAACGCGGCTTGCCATCCGGCCCGCGCGAGCGCGCATCCATGCGGCGCGCCTGGAAATCGCCGCAGACCGAGCAGGACGAGATCTCGCGATAGGCACCGCCCTCGCCTTGCCCCGGCATCCAGACTTCGATGTCGTAGGTCTTCTGCGCAGCGAAGCCCATGTCGCCGGTGCAGAGTGTCATCACCCGATAATGCAGGCCGAGCTTTTTCAGCACTTCCTCCGCGCAGGACAGCATGCGCTCATGCTCGTTCCGGCTTTCCTCGGGCGTGACCACCGATACCAGCTCGACCTTGGTGAACTGATGCTGCCGGATCATGCCGCGCGTATCGCGGCCGGCAGCGCCGGCTTCCGCGCGGAAGCATGGTGTCAGCGCGGTGAATCGGAGCGGCAGTTCCTTCTCGTCGAGGATCGCCTCGCGGACGAGATTGGTGAGCGGGACTTCGGCAGTCGGGATGAGCCAATAGCCCTGCCCTTCACTACCGAGCGCGCCAGCCGCGAACTGGTCATCGCGGAATTTCGGCAGCTGCGCCGTACCGAACATCGCATCGTCGCGGACCAGCAGTGGCGGATTGACCTCAGTGTAGCCATGCTCGTTCGTATGCAGGTCGAGCATGAACTGCCCGATCGCACGCTCAAGCCGCGCAAGGCCTCTTTTCAGCACAACGAAACGCGCGCCCGACAGCCTTGCGGCCGCCTCAAAATCCATGAAGCCCATGGCTTCGCCGATCTCGTAATGCGGCTTCGGCGTGAAGGCGTAAGTGCGCTTGGCGCCGAAGTGATGGCGCTCGACATTGCCGTGCTCGTCGACGCCTTCCGGCACATCGTCGAGCGGCAGGTTCGGGATGCCAGCCAGTTCCGTACGGAGCTGTTCTTCAGCGGCTTTCACCGCAGCTTCCATCTCCGGCATCGTGGTCTTCAGCTCGGCGACCTCGGCCATCAGCGCGTTGGCCCGCGCCTCATCCTTGGTCTTCTTGGCTTCGCCGATTTCCTTGGATGCTGCGTTACGGCGTGCCTGCGCCTGCTCAGACGCCAGGATCGCGGTGCGCCGGGTTTCATCGATAGCCAGCAGCGACGACGACATCGCAGCCAGACCGCGCCTCTTCAGCGCAGCATCAAAGGCTTCGGGATTGTCGCGGATCGATTTGATGTCGTGCATGGCGGGATTCCTGAGCGAAAGCGGCTCTGACTACCCCGAATGGCTAGGATTTGGAACATGAAATGGAAAGGATGCTATCAGTGCGTCCTGATCAGAAATGCGAGCACACCAATGCCAGCGATAATCATACTGCCTAGACGGACCGTGAGCCGCAGGGTTTGGGTCTCGATAATCGCCATGAGCTCTGATTTCGTTGCGAGAAGATCTGCTCTGGTCGCCAGCTCAGTCATGATGAAATCCCTCGCCGCTTCGGCATGTGCCTCAGCGTGATTTTGGGGCACATCCGCCTCACGAAGGCGCTTCGAATAGCCGAGTGTATCAAATGCGAAGACCACAATCACCTCCCATAACAGCGCCAAAAAACACAACCAAAGATAGATTGCGTTATAGACCGTTGCAAGAAGCCGTCGCCCTACTCCACCGTCGTCAGATCCGTCCCGGTCGCCTCTGCGGCCCGCTTCGCCGCACTCTTTTCCACGATGGCAACAGCATAGATCGACCCCTCGTAGAGGATCATCAACGGGATCGCGAGGGAGAGCTGGCTGATCACATCAGGCGGCGTCAGCACCGCGGCGATGACGAACGCGCCGACGATGAAATAGCGGCGCTTGGCACGCAATTGCTTCGAGGTCAGCACGCCGATCCGGCCAAGCAGCGTCAGGATCACCGGCAGCTGAAAAGCGATGCCGAAGGCGAAGATCAGCGACATCATCAGCGACAGATATTCACCGACCTTCGGCAGCAACGCGATCTGCGCGGTCTCGGTGCCGCCCATCTGCTGCATGCCGAGCGAGAAGCGGACCAGCATCGGAAGGACCATGAAATAGACCAGCAGTGATCCGAGCACGAAGAAGAACGGGGTCGCGATCAGATATGGCAGGAACGCGCCGCGCTCGTGCTTGTAGAGGCCGGGCGCCACGAACATGTAGACTTGCGCCGCGATCACCGGAAACGAGATGAACGCCGCGCCGAACATCGCCAGCTTCAGCTGCGTCAGGAAATATTCGAGCAGCGCCGTGTAGATGAACTTCGAGTTCTCGGGCCCGGCGATCCACACGAATGGCCAGACCAGCACATTGTAGATCTGCTTGGCGAAGGCAAAGCACAGGATGAAAGCGACGGCGAATGCCAGCAGCGCCTTGATCAGCCGCGACCGCAGCTCGATCAAGTGGTCCATCAAGGGGGCCTTCGAGGCCTCGATATCTTCGGCGCTCATAGGGCTTTGGCGTTCTTCAGGATGTCGGGATTGCCGGGCTCGGCTGATGGTTCGGCGTGGTCCGCAGCAACGGGCACGTCGCTGGTGGTCACCGGCTCAGCCGGTGTCGGCTGCACTTCGCGGGTGATCGCCAGTGGCTCATTGACAGCGCCATGAGCCTCGGCCTCGACGAAGGTTTCCGGCGTCGGAGGTTCGGGTGTTGTGGGCATCACCGGCGGTGTGGTGACATTGTCGGTCTTGTCGACGGTCATGGCGTCGCTGACATCCTTGGTCAGCGAGGTCATGATGTTGTTCTTGGAAAAGTCCGAAGCGGCGTCCTTGACGTCGTCGAAGGCCTTCTTGACGTCGGCCATCTCGGCTTCGCGCATCGCCTCGTTGAACTGGCCCTGGAATTCCGAGGCCATGCGACGGGCCTTGCCCATCCATTGCCCGACCATCCGCAACACGCCGGGCAATTCCTTCGGGCCGATGGCGATCAGCGCCACGACGCCGATGACGACCAGTTCACTCCACCCGATATCGAACATGTAACAACCTGCTCACAGGCCGGACGAGCCGCGCCTTCTGACCCGTCCGCTGCGAATAGACCCAGACGACCTTGAACTTAGACAGCCTTGCTGCCGACATCCGACCGGTTGGCGGTCGGCGCCTGCGGGGCCTGGTCGATGGTGCGGTTCGGATCAGCCGGCTTCTCCGCCGGCTTGTCGTCGTCCGCCATGCCCTTCTTGAAGGCCTTGATGCCCTGGGCGACGTCGCCCATGAGATCGGAGATCTTGCCGCGACCGAACAACAGCAGGACCACCGCGATCACGACGATCCAGTGCCAAATGCTGAGAGAACCCATCCTGCTAACCCTCCAAACACGTAGCCGGCGCACCGGCCTGATTTAACCGGAACGTAGGCCGCGGGTTCGTCAAAAACAAGGACTTAACCACCGCGGAATCGCGCATGGACAAGTCGTAACGTCGCGAGCGTTAATGTCGCATCAGCGGTGCTGATCGTCATCCTCGTCCGACGTCGGCTCCCCGTCAGGGGACGCCCCTTCCTCGGTGCCGTCGTCGGCGTCGATTTCCTCGTCTTCGTCGTCCTCGAGGTCATCGTCGTCGTCAAAATCGTCCTCGTCCGCCTCGTCGGCGTCGAGTTCCGCGGTCTCGGCCTCGGTCGATTCAGCCTCGTCCTGTTCCGCTTCGGCGGCATCTTCCGCGTCTTCGGCATCGTCGTCAGCTTCGTCTTCGTCGATGTCGACCACGCCAAGCGCCGGAGCTTCGGCGTCCTCGGCATCGGTCAGATCGGCGACCTCGCCGACCTCGGCCTCATCCGTTTCCGCTCCTTCGGCAAAGCCGACGGCTTCCGCAGTCGCCTCGCCGGTCGCCGTGGTCTCGGCCTGTTGGCCCTGCGCCTCCGGGAACTCCGGATCGGGCTCGGAGAGCGAGAGGTGCAGTTCGCCGTCCTCCAGCGGATCCTCGTCCTCGCGGAGTTGTGGATCGTCGGACGGATTGGGCACGCTGAACCCGGCCGGCAGGCGCGAGTCGAGCAGACCGGTGCCCTTGAGCTCTTCGAGGCCCGGCAGGTCGCCGAGTGCTTCGAGGCCGAACTGGGACAGGAACGTATCAGTAGTGCCGAAGGTCAGCGGACGGCCCGGCGTCTTGCGGCGGCCGCGCGGCTTGATCCAGCCCGTCTCCAGCAGCACGTCGAGGGTGCCCTTCGAGGTAACGACGCCGCGAATGTCTTCGATCTCGGCACGGGTCACCGGCTGGTGATAGGCGACAATGGCGAGCACCTCGATGGCCGCGCGCGACAGCTTTTTGGTCTCGCTGGTCTCGCGGGTCATCAGCCACGCCAGATCGCCAGCCGTACGGAAAGTCCACTTGTTGGCGATGCGCACCAGATTGATGCCGCGCATGGCGTAATCCGCCTGCAGCGCTTCCAGCGCCTTCTTGACGTTCACGCCTTCGGGCATGCGCTTGGCCAGCGCGGACTGGTCGAGCGGCTCGGTGGACGCGAACAGCAATGCTTCGAGAATGCGCAGCTCCTCAGGACGCGCGGCGACTTCCGGAGTGTCATCCTGCGAACCAGCGTCCTGCTGCGCGGCGTCCCGAGCGACCTCGTTCGACTGAACGGACTCGTCCTGCTGAGCGGCCTCGGCCTGCTCGATGTCCTCGATCTGATCCTCGACAACGTCGATGCGTTTTTCGGCAACACTTGCCATGTCCGGATCTCCTTCTCTCACTTACTCAGCCGGAACTTCCGGCGCCACAGGCACGGGCGGAGGGCCGACATGCTTGCGGAAATACAGGGGGGCAAATGCTTCGCTCTGGCTGAGGTCGAGCGTGCCCTCGCGGACAAGCTCGAGCGCCGCCGCGAAGCTCGACGCCATCACGGTGGCGCGCTGCTGCGGATCAGGCACATAGGCCAGCAGATATTCGTCGAGACGGCTCCAATCCTCGGCCATGCCGATCAGCCGCTCCAAAGAGGCGCGGGCCTCGCTCAGCGACCACACGGTGCGCTTGGCCAAATGGACGCGGGTCAGCACGCGGGCCTGACGCTGGGTCGCATAGGCCGAGAGCAGGTCATACAGCGTCGCGGTGAACTTCTGTTGCTTGATCTCGGCGATCTGTTCCGGCGCACCGCGCGGAAAGGTATCGCGGCCGAGCTGCGGCCGGGCCATCAGCTGGTCGGCGGCGCTGCGGATCGCTTCGAGACGGCGCAGCCGGTTGGCCAGCGCGGTCGCCATGTCCTCGGCGCTCGGGCCCTCTTCCTGGGTCGTGGTCTCCGGCAGCAGCAGGCGCGACTTCAGGAAGGCCAGCCATGCCGCCATGACCAGATAGTCGGCAGCGAGTTCCAGCCGGATTTTTCGCGCTTCTTCAATGAACAGCAGATACTGGTCGGCCAGCGCCAGGATCGAGATCTTGTGCAGGTCGACCTTCTGCTGGCGCGCGAGCGTGAGCAAGAGGTCGAGCGGGCCTTCATAGCCCTCGACGTCGATGACCAGCGCCGGCTCGTCATTGGGAACGATCTCGGCCGGGCGTCCGGTTTCAAACGACAGAATTTCGGCGCTCATGCGCTGGCTCCCGTCCGTGCAATCAATTGGTCGAGTTCCGCCCGGCCGACAGCGCGGTCGAACGGCTTCGGTTGCTGGCGCGCCGCAATGGCGGCACGGGCGCGCTCGTCGGCCTTGCCTTTGAGCAGCGGAGTCTCGCGGGCCACGGCCTGCATTTCATCGAGCTTGCCGTTGCAATGCAGGACGACGTCGCAACCGGCGCTCACGATGGCGCGGGTACGCTCGGCGATCGATCCCGCCAGAGCATTCATGGACACGTCATCACTCATCAACAAACCCTGGAAACCGATACTGCCGCGAATCACCTGTTCGATGATTGTCGCAGAAGTCGTGGCCGGCTGAGTGGCGTCCAGGGCGTTAAACACAACATGTGCAGTCATCGCCATCGGCAGGTCAGCAAGCGGACGAAACGCTTCGAAATCAGAGGCTTCCAATTCATTCTTCGAGCTGTTTACGATCGGCAGCGCATGATGACTGTCGGCATTGGCGCGACCGTGACCCGGAATATGCTTGAGCACCGGGAGCACGCCGCCATCGACCAGACCATCGGTGACCGCCCGAGCGATGGCCGCAACCTTGGCCGGCGTCGTCCCGTAGGCCCGATTGCCGATCACCGCGTCGGCGCCCTCGACGGGCACATCCGCTAGCGGCAGGCAATCCACGGTGATCCGAAGGTCGATCAGATCGGCAGCAATGAGGCGTGAACTCAGCCACGCGGCACGGAAACCCAGATCCGGCTGGATATCGTAGAGCGCGCTGAAGACGGCCCCGGGCGGATAAACGGGCCAATGCGGCGGACCGAGACGCTGGACCCGACCACCTTCCTGATCAATTAGGACCGGCGCACCGAGATCGCCCGTCGTTCCACGCAATTCTTCAACCAATGCAGATACTTGCGCTGGATTGTCGATATTGCGCTTGAAAAGGATAAAACCCCAGGGCCGCTCGGCGCGCAAAAAGGCGCGCTCGTCGGCGGTCAGTTCGAGGCCGGAAACTCCGGTGATGAAAGCGCGGGTGCTCATGGGGCCGATTAGGCCCCATCACCACGCAGGGTCAAGGAAACCGCCGTTAATTCCTTTGGACTATTCCCTGCGGCCCACCGGCGGCCTCCAGACTCTTGCGGAACTGGAGCGCTTCGTCCGCTGACCCGAACGGGCCAACCATGGCGCGGTAATAGGTTCCCTTGTCGCCAAGGTCGGCCTTCTTGATCACTGGCGAACGGGAACCGAGGACGGACGGGTATTTGCCCTGGAGCGCCTTGAAGGAGGCGCGGGCGTCTGCGTCGCTACGCTGCGACGAGATCTGGACCACATAACCACCGGTCGCTGCCGAAGGCGGCGGCGCGACATCCTGCGGCGCAGTGTTGAGGGCGGCCGAACGCGTCGCGGGGGCCGACGGAGCCTGCTGCGGCGACAGCGACATCGGAGCATTGGAATTGACGGCCGGCGCCGGAGCCGGCGCAGTCGGACGTGCCGGAGCCGGACGAGCGGCCGGGGTCGCGGCAGCATCCATCTGATCGCCACGGACCGCGAGGGTACGAACCCGGCGCGGCTCGTCACCATTCACGGCATTGTTCGCGGCAACCATCGGCTTGTTGGCCGGCGAGACGCTGGCGGTGGTCGGCGGATTGTTGTTCTGGTTCAGCGGCGGGAAAACGACGCGCGGGCCACCGGCCTTGCTGGCGTCCTGCACATTCACCGGCTGCTCCTCGCGCGGAACCAGACGCTCCTGCCCGGCCGCGAGACGATCCATCTGCTTGCCACTGTCATTCGACGCCGTGGACGTCGCCGCCGGCACGATCTTGTTCGGGCCGGGATCGGCCTTGATCACCGGCGGCTCACCGCTGCGGGTCGATCCGACGAAGGTGCGATAGGCGAAGGCACCACCGGTGCCGATCACGGCCAGCGCGAGCACGGCTGCAACGGTCTTCATGCCGCTGCGACGCTTCGGTGCCGGCTCCTCGTCAGCATAATCCCCCTGCGGATAGGCATAGGGATCATCCTGATACTGATCCTGCTGATAGGCCTGCTGCCCGTGATCCGGCTGGCCGTAGAGCGCCTCGTCATAGCGGTTCGGGTCAACCTGATGATGGCTCGCCTGCTCGTAGGCCTGCGCCTGCTGCGGATGACCATAGGCATCGTAGCCGACGTGAGCCTGCGGCTCGTGAGCGGCGTAATCCTGAGAAGCGTATCCCGTGGCAGCATAGGCCTGCGCATCGGGGTGCTGGGCCTGCTGATACGGCTGCTGGAAATCGAATTCCGGATCGGGCTGCGGCTGGCTGTAATGTTGCGGCTCCGGCTCGACCGGCTGCGCTGCGCGCTGCGCGGCGACGCGCTGCATCCAGGGAGGCGGCGTCGGCGCGGTGTCGAACTGTTCTTCGGGCTCGGCGTGATCAGTCACCGCCGGCTCGGCACGGCGCGGCGGCTGGGCCGCCGACGGACGCCCGGGCTGGGCGGCAAACGGGTCCGTCTGGCCGATCAGGCGGGCCAGTTCGGCCAATGGATCGCCCTCGCCTTGCGCACGCTGGTCGTTATGACCGGCGCCTGCGGGGTAGGATCTGCTCTGGTACTGATTGGCCATGGTGATGTCACATCCCCTGCGGGAAAGCTGCAACTCCGTCGACCGGACGAAACTGCCGCCTGTCATTGACCGCGACATACCCCCATGCCGCGACCATTCCCAAATTGTTACTCAACTACTAACGCATCTCTTCCGGAGCGGAGACGCCAAGGACGGCGAGTCCTGACTTAAGAACTGTCACGATGCTCTGCACGAGTGCCAGCCGTGCTTTAGTAAGTACTGCATCATTAGTGATAATGAAGCGTAAATGAGGCGCATCGCGCCCCTGGGTCCAGTGCGCATGGAAGGCGCTGGCCAGGTCGTAAAGGTAGAATGCGATCCGGTGCGGTTCATGGGCGAGCGCTGCCGCCTCGATCATCCGCGGATACAGCGCCAGCTGCCTGAGCAGGCCCAGCTCGATGGGGTCATCCAGCCGCTCTATCGCCGCATCCTTGAGATAGGCAATCCGGGCGCCTTCTTCCAGAGGAAGCCCGGCCATCTCCGGCATCTGCTCGCGGGCGTTGCGGAAGATCGAATGGCCGCGGGCGTGACCGTATTGGACGTAGAAGACGGCATTGTCCTTGGACTGCTCGATGACCTTGGCGAGGTCGAAATCGAGCACCGCGTCGTTCTTCCGGAACAGCATCATGAAGCGGACGGCGTCGGAGCCGACCTCGTCCACCACCTCGCGCAGGGTGACGAAGTCGCCCGAGCGCTTCGACATCTTCACCGGCTCGCCATTGCGCAGCAGCTTGACCAGCTGGACGATCTTCACGTCCAGCTCGCCCTTGCCGTCAGTCACCGCCTTGATCGCCGCCTGCACGCGCTTGATATAGCCGCCATGGTCGGCGCCCCAGACGTCCACCATCTTGTGGAAGCCGCGGTCGACCTTGGTCTTGTGATAGGCGATGTCGGACGCAAAGTAGGTGTAGCCGCCGTTCGACTTCAGCAGCGGGCGATCGACGTCGTCGCCATAGGCCGTGGCGCGGAACAGCGTCTGCTCGCGATCCTCGTAATCGTCGATCGGCTTGCCCTTGGGCGGCGGCAGACGGCCTTCATAGACGTCGCCCTTGCTCCGCAGGAAATCGATGGTCGCGCCGACCTGATCGGTCGCGCCGGTGATCAGCGAGCGCTCCGAGAAAAACACTTCGTGGCTGATGTTCAGGGCGGCGAGATCGCCCTTGATCATCTCCATCATCATCTCGATGGCCTTGGCGCGGGTGATCGGCAGCCACTGGTCCTCGGGCATCTGGTTCAACGCAGCGCCATGCTCGGCAGCCAGCGCCTGCCCGACTGGCTTCAGATAGTCGCCGGGATACAGGCCCTCCGGAATCTCGCCGATGTCCTCGCCGAGCGCCTCGCGATAGCGCAGATGCGCCGAGCGACCGAGCACATCGACCTGCGCGCCGGCATCGTTGATGTAGTATTCGCGGGTGACGTCGTAGCCGGCGACATCGAGCAGGCTCGCCAGCGCATCGCCGAACACGGCGCCACGGCAATGGCCCACATGCATCGGACCGGTCGGATTGGCCGAGACATATTCGACATTGATCTTCTCGCCGCCGCCGATGGCGCTGCGGCCATAGGCATCGCCATCGCGCAGCACGGCGCGGAGCGCATCCGCCCAGACCGCGGTCTTGAGCGTCAGGTTGATGAAGCCGGGCCCCGCGATATCGACCGAGGTGATCAGATTGTCGCTGCGCAGCTTCGCAGCGATCGCATCGGCGAGATCGCGTGGCTTGGCTTTCGCTTCCTTCGCCAGAACCATGGCGGCATTGCTCGCCATGTCACCGTGTGACGCATCCTTGGTGGGCTCGACGACGATGCGCGACAGATCGATGCCGGCAGGCAGCACGCCTTCGGTGATCAGGTCGTTGCAGATCGCATGCACGCGGGCGAGCACATTGGCGAACAGATGCGGCGTCGGAGCAGAAGTGGTCATTACGGTACGGAACCAGCTTGCGCCGGGACTCAGCCGGCAGGAACGGGATCGGGTGTGGATAGCGGTTTCGCGGGCGTAGCGCCAATGTCTTTAACAAAGCATTCGCGGAGCTGGCCGGCGCCTCGCATCGGGATATTTATCAATCCCGCTAGGCACTTAACGCCGAACCGCCTAGCGCAATTCCGGGGTCGAGTCAAAGAGCCGGATATGTTCGGTGATGGCGAAACGGTCGGTCATCCCGGCGATGAAATTACCGATCCGGCGCGCCTGCTCGGCGTCAGATTCCGCCGCCCCGCCTTCTGCAGGCTGCCATTCCGGCGGCAGGTCGCCGGGATGACGCTGGTAGCGCGAGAACAGATCGGCGACCAGGCCTTCGGCGTCGACCATCACGCGCATCACCCGCGGATGGCGATACATGCCAGTCCAGAGAAACGCCTTGATGGCGCGCTCGGCCGCCGCAGCCTCGGCGGAGAATGCGATCAGCTGCTGGCCACAATACCTGACAGCTTCCGCAGATGCCGGCTTCACCTGCGCGAGCCGGCGCTGCGTCTCACCAGCCACGGCACCGATCAGATAGGAGATCAGCTCGCGCACCAGCTCGGCACCGCGGCGATCCTGATCCAAGCCGGGATAGCGGCGATCGATCTCGGCGATGATGCCTGCAACCAGCGGGATCGCCTTGAGATCGTCGATGCTGAACAGGCCGGCCCGCAGGCCATCGTCGATGTCGTGCGCGTCATAGGCGATGTCGTCGGCAATCGCCGCCGCCTGCGCTTCCAGCGAGGCGTAGCTGCCGAGCTCGAGATCGAGGCTCTGGTTGAACGCCGTGATGCCCAACGGCAGGCCATGCTGCGCATAGCGCGCCAGCGGCGTGCCGTCGGGTGCCGTCAGCGGGCCGTTATGCTTCACGATGCCTTCGAGGGATTCCCAGGTCAGGTTGAGGCCGTCGAATTCGGGATAGCGGTGCTCCAGCGCGGTGACCACATGCAGCGCCTGCGCATTGTGGTCGAAGCCGCCATGGGCCTCCAGGCAGGCGTCGAGGGCGCGCTCGCCGGCATGGCCGAACGGCGGGTGGCCGAGGTCATGGGCCAGCGCCATGGTCTCGGTGAGGTCCTCGTCGAGGCCGAGCTGGCGCGCCACCGCACGGGCGATCTGGGCCACTTCCAGCGTGTGTGTCAGGCGGGTACGGTAATGATCGCCCTCGTGGAACACGAACACCTGGGTCTTGTGCTTCAGCCGCCGGAACGCGGTGGAATGGATCACCCGGTCGCAATCCCGCCGGAATGCGCTACGGGTCCGGCTCGGCGCTTCCGGGAAC
>NZ_JBIISY010000289.1:0-6943 GCF_044340795.1 Tardiphaga sp. | reverse complement strand
CTGTCGTTGCTCACGCTTGGTGCAGCCAGTCTTCACGCGCCGAGCGCTTCAGCTCAACAGCGTCTTTCCGCGGCATCGCCATCCGGTGCCTATATCCTCGGTCCCAGTGACCGCGTGCGGCTGAAGGTTTACGGCGAGCCTGATATCACGGGCGAATATGAAGTCGATGCCAATGGCAATGTGTCGATTCCGCTTGCCGGCCAGGTGAAAGCCGCGGGCATGACGACCAAGCAGCTCGAGCGCAACATCACCGCAGCCCTCGCCAAGGGAATCGTGCGTGATCCACGCGTGAATGTGGAGATGCTCGCCTATCGTCCCTTCTATATTCTGGGCGAAGTGAAGAAGAGTGGCGAATATCCGTATCGAGTCGGCCTGACCGTGCTCGATGCCGTGGCAACCGCCGGCGGATACACCTACCGCGCCAATGAAGGCAAAGTGTATCTGCGCCGCTCGGGATCGACGGTGGAAGAAATCTATCCGATGGACGCGCCGGTACTGATCTATCCCGGCGACAATGTGCGCGTTCCGGAACGATACTTCTAAATCTCATCTCATTCTCACCATTCTCTGTTGATGAGTAGCACCCGACCCGTGGCAACCGGCATCACTGTTGCATTGCCATAGTCTCGTCTCTTTGCGCTGCGTACTCTTGTGCAGTGCGATGAACTAACTTTCGCATGCAGCGTTGTGACGAGCGAAAGGGGCCGTTTCATCAAACGTGTGTTGAGCGTGAGCTAGCGGGGGCGCTTTGTTCATCATGGACTTGCCGGTTTTGCAGGCTCGGCGATGAACTTCTAAGCGGCAAATCAACTCGACGACAGTTCGGTCGCGAAGGCCTGACACCTTCGCAAGGGATGCGTGATGGAATGTTCGCCGGCAGCAATGGACGAGGACGCGAACGCGATGCGCACACGCGCATGGCGCGCGACTCTTGCCATGCGGCTCCCGCGTCTGGCGCCACTCCCTGTCATTACAATTCTGCCCGCGGCTGCGGTCCTGCTCGGCATCGCCTCGCCCGGGCATGCGCAAGCAATCCAGAACACCATGGATCCCCTCGGTTCGCCGTGGAACGCGCAGCGCATTTTCGAACCATCCGCCCTGCCGGAGCTCGAGCATCGCGACACCCGCGACAGCAATGGCGAGCCAATCGCGCCGGAAGACACCCCGGTGAAGGGACGGCAGCATGCAGGCTACGAGCCCGTAGGCATCCGCCACGGCTCGTGGATGTTCAATCCATCGCTGATGACCGGCGCGCTGTATGACAGCAATGTGTTTGCTTCAAATACGCAGAAGAATGCAGACATCGCGGCCACGATCGAACCGAGCCTGCGCGCGCATACGCTGTGGGAACGACACGGCATCGATCTCAAGCTCAATTCGCAGACCACGGTCTATAACCAGTATTCGAGCCTCGACCAGACCAATGCGAGCCTGAAGGGCGCCGGCTGGTTCGATGTGGCCCACGACATGGTGGTGCTCGGCAGTTTCCAGATCGCACATCTGAATGAAGGCGTGGGCTCGCTGAGCTCGCCGACCAATGCGATCACGCCGACACCTTATAACCTGTTCTCCGGCGACCTCACGTTGCGCAAGGAATGGGGCCGGCTCACCACCTCGGTGGGCGCCCGCGTCGATTCGTATGAATTCGGCACCGCGCGTGCGCAGGATGGCAGCATCATCGACCAGAGCGCACGCGACGGCCAGATCTATGCGGTGCATGGCCGGGTCGATTATGCGTTCTCGCCCTCGCTCGGCTGGTTCGCCGGCGCCGAGGGCAATCAGCGCGACCTGCGCGGCATTCCCGGCTCGTCCATCGATTCCACCGGCTATCGCGTGCTGTCCGGCTTCACCGTCGGTCTCGGCCGGCTGGTGAAGGGCGAGTTCGGCGGCGGCTATGTCGAGCAGCGTTTCGACAATCCGCTGATCGGCACCGTGTCCGGTCCTTCCTATCGCGCCAAGCTGACATGGAGCCCGACGCGGATGCTCGACATCCATGTGAAGGCCGAGCAGCTGGTGACGCAGACATCCGATACGTCGTCCACCGGCGTGCTCGCCAATGCCGTGCAGATCGGCGCCGACTATGAGCTGCTGCGCAATGTCGTGCTGTCCGCCTCCGCCGGCTACGAGAAAGACAGTTTCTTCGGCCAGGATCGCCGTGACAACGTCACCAGCACCAATGCCAGCGTCAAATATCTGATGAACCGCTTCAGCGCGATCTCGGCCTATCACCGCTACACATCGCGCGACAGCAATGTGCCCCTGTTCAGCTACGACAAGCACCAGGTAGGGATCAATGTTACAGCGCAATTTTGATCAGGCCTATCCTGCGTCCGATCCGGTCCCGACATCCGTCGAGGGCTGGAAGGCACCGACCGTCGATCTGCGCGAGATGGCCCGCATCCTGCGCCGCCGCTGGCGCGTGGCGCTGGCGCCGGCCGCAGCACTCGCCGGCGTCGCGCTCGTCTATCTGATGATGGCGACGACGCTCTATACGGCCGTCTCCACGGTGCTGGTCGATCCGCGCCGCGCGACCATGATCGAGACCAACCAGACCACGCCGACCAATATCGGCACCGATGACGCGACCATCGAAAGCCAGTCGCTGTTGATCCAGTCGGTGGCGACCGCGCAGCGCGTGGTGGACAAGCTGAAGCTGACGCAGGATCCCGAGTTCATGCCGAAGCCCGGCCTGCTCGATCCGATCAAGAACCTGTTCAAGAGCCTTTTCAAGGGACCGCAACAGTCCGGCGGACTGAGCCCCGAAGAGATCGCGCGCGCCAATGCGGTGGACATGCTGCAGCAGCGCATGAAAGTGGTGCGACAGGGCACGACCTTCCTGGTCGATATCGCCGTCAGCTCGGAATCGCCGACCAAGGCGGCGACCATCGCCAATGCGGTGGCTTCTGCCTATTTCGACGAGCAGGTGCGCGCCAAATATGATTCGACCAAGATCGCGGCCAAGTGGCTCGGCGGCCAGATCGACGACCTGAAGAACCGCGTTGTCGTCTCGGAGAAAGCGGTTGCCGATTATCGCGCGGCCAACAATCTGTCGGTGGCGCAGGGCGTCACGGTCAATGACCAGCAGATCACCGACCTGAACAACAAGCTGATCGCCGCCCGGGTGCAAACCGCGGAATCGCGCGCCAAATATGATCAGGTGCAGCAGCTGTCGAAATCCGGCGCCGATGCCGGCGGGCTGAATGCCGCCGTGTCCTCGGACATGGTGAGCAAGCTGCGCGCGCAATATGCGGACATCGCCAAGAACGATGCCGATCTGACCAGCAAATATGGCCCGCGCCATCCGCTGGTGGCGAATACCCGCGCGCAGCTGAAGGACACGCAGAAGCTCATCAACGAAGAGCTGCGCCGCATCGTCGAGAGCACCAAGCACGATTACGAGGTGTCGAAATCCCGCGAGGCGTCGCTGCAGGACAGTTTCGACAAGCTGCAGGGCGTCTCCACCACGTCGAGCCAGGCGCTGGTCCGCCTGCATGAGTTGCAGCGCGAGGCGGAAGCCAATCGTACGCTCTATGAATCCTATCTCGCGCGCTCCAAGGAAACCACGGCGCAGGAAAGCCTCGAGCTGCCGGATTCGCGCATCGTATCCAACGCGACCGTGCCGCTGTTCCCGTCGGCACCGAAGTCGAAACTCATTCTCGGCCTCGCCATCCTGCTCGGCCTCGGCGCCGGCACCGTGCTGGCGTTCCTGACCGATTATCTCGACGGCAAGATCAAGACGCTCGAACAGGCCGAGAGCATCACCGGCGTGCCTGCCCTCGCCGCACTGCCCGCCATCGGTGCACGCGAACTTGCCTCACGCGCCAAGCGCGGCCGCAAGGATCTGGAGAATTACGATCCACGCACCATGCGGCTGCTACCGGCCTCGTTGCAGCCGCCGCTCATGCGCTATGCCATCGAGGAGCCCGGCACGTTCTTCGCCGAGGCGATCCGCGCGGTACGTCTTTCGATCCAGCGCGCGCGGAAAGTCGCGCCGGTGAAGACCGTGCTGGTGACCTCCGGTCTCGAAAGCGAAGGCAAGACCACCTTTGCCGGCAATCTCGCGCTGTCGCTGGCGACGCTCGGCATCAAGACGCTGCTGATCGATGCCGACCTGCGCAATCCCGGCATGACCCGCGCACTCTGCCCGAACGCCGATGCCGGCCTGTTCCAGGTCGCCACGGGCGAGGTGCCGCTGGAGCATGCGCTGCTGTTCGACCGGTCGAGCGGCCTGTCCATCCTGCCATCGCCGGCGATGAAGGATGTCGATGTCATCACCGAGCTGATGTTCTCCGAACAGATGGTGGAGATTCTCGACCGGCTGAAATCGCATTACGAGCTGATCATCATCGATTCGCCGCCGCTGATCCCGTTGGTGGATGGCCGCGCGCTGGCCGAACTCGCCGATCGCATCCTGCTCGCCATGGCCTGGGACCAGACGCCGCGCGAAGTCGTGCAGCACACGATGGAACTGCTCGGCCCCGTGCATGACCGCCTGCTCGGCACCGTGCTGACCCAGGTCGATCTCTCGAAGATCCGCTTCTACGACTATTATCGCAGCTCGGCTTACCTCAAGCCTTATGGTGTCCCCGCAACCGCGGGGGCAGCCCGGTGACGCTGACCCGATCCGCATCGCCGCATCACCTGCAACGTCACGGCGCCTTTGCCGCGGTCGGCGGCGCGCGCGTGCCGCAGCGACGTCCGCTGCCGGACGTCACGCAACTGATCAATGTGGCGATCATCGGCTTGCTGACGCTGGCGATGATCACCGTCTTCACGCTGTCCGGGAGCGTGCTGACCAATATGGGCGTCAAGTACCTCACCTCCGGCGGCAACTTCCTCCACAAGCTGCACCCGACGACCTTTCTGACCTTCATGGCGACGCTGCTGCTGCTGATGCGCGGCGGCGATCCGATCGGCGAGATCAATCGCGCCTTCTCCGATGCAAAGCTGCTGCTGGTGCATCTGTTCTGCTGGTTCGCCCTGCTGATGCAGATGTTCGTGCTCGATCGCCCCTTCACGGTGATCATCGACACCTTCCTGCTGCCGGTGCTGCTGTGCCTCCTGATCTGGCGCCTGACGCCGCAACAGCGCAAGCCTCTGATCTGGGCGCTGCATGCGGCGATGCTCTTGAACATCGTGATCGGCTATTACGAATTCGCCTCCGGCCATCGCATCGTGCCGCTGACGCTCGGCAGCATCGTGGTGATGGGGGAATGGCGCTCGGCCGCGCTGCTCGGCCATCCCCTCACCGCATCCGGCATCGTCGCCGCCTATATCATGGCGCTGGTGCTGCGGCCGGCAGTGTGCCCGCCGCTGATCATCCGGATCCCGCTCATCACCTTCGCGCTGGGCTCGCTGATGGCCTTCGGCGGGCGAACGGCGCTGATGACGGTGCTCACCGTGCTCGCCATCATGGGAATGATCGAGGCCTATCATCTCATTCGCGGCAAGCGCGTGCCGCTGCTGGTGGCCGTCGGTGCAATCTGCCTCATTTTCGCCGCCGCCGGTCTTGTCTTTGCCGCCTACTCGCTCGGCATTTTCGACAAGATGCTGCTGCGCTTCTCGTCGGATAAAGGCAGCGCCATGGCCCGCGTCGCGACGTTCGACATGCTGTCACATTTCCAGTGGGGTGAACTCGTGCTCGGGCCAAGTCCCGTGCGTGTGAATGCGCTGCAATCCCAGCTCGGCCTCAATTATGGCATCGAGAATTTCTGGGTGTCCTGCATCGTGCAGTTCGGCCTGGTCCACACCGTGCTGATCACGCTCGGCCTCACCTGTTTCGCCATCGAACTGATGCGGCGGTCCAGCCCCGCGGCTTGGTCCATCCTGCTCCTGATCCTGATGATCGCGGCAAGTTCTGTCAGTTTTTCCTCGAAGAACATTCAACTGGCGCAATTGGTGCTCTTGATCGCGCTATTGCTGCCGCGTGATCAGCGGCCGGCCGTGCCGCCGCCACGGATGCGTTCGCGGCCCCCCATGATTCGGGATCAGGAGTTCGCATGACCATTTATGTCGATCACACCCATCTCGGCCGCCATGTCACGGGTCTCGAACGCATCACCCAGGAACTGTTCTCCGAGGCCGCGCTGAAGCCGCTCGATGTCACGCCGGTGACATCCAGCGGCACCCGCCAGATGATTACCACACAGACGATCGGCTTGCCCGCGCGCCTCGCTGCCTCCAGCGCGCTGCTGCTCTGCCCCGGCTTTCCGCCGAGCCCGCTGCTGCGGCCATTCGCAGAGCGCGTGCTGCCCTATATCCACGACGACTTCCTGATCACGCGCAGTGCCGACCTGAACATCCGCGCCAAACTCTATATGGCAGCGCCGTTCAAGATGGCGCTCAAGCACTATCCGCGCTTTCTCACCAATTCGCGCGACACCTTGCGCAAGATCAGCGCCTATACGCGCTCCGATGCCGAGATCACGCTGTATCGCCCGCCCGTGCGCAACGTGTTCAATCTGCAGTCGACAGGTCGCGATGCGCGCGATGTCAGCGCGTCACCTCTGCGCGTCGTCGCACTCGGCACTGTCGAGCCACGCAAGAATTTCGTCACCGCCGGCCATATCGTCGGCGCGCTGCGCCAGCACGGTTTTCCCGGCGCGACACTCGACATTGTCGGTCGCAAGGGCTGGGGCGACGATTGGATGACGCTGGAGCGCATGCCGGGCGTGACGCTGCATGGCTATCAATCGGCAGAGAATGTCACCCGCCTGCTCGATCAGGCGGATATCTTTCTATGTACGTCTCATGACGAAGGCCTGGGCCTGCCGCTTCTGGAAGCGCAATATGCCGGACTGCCTGTCGTTGCGCCCAATGCACCAGTGTTCCATGAGGTGCTCGGCAATTCCGGCATCTTCATCGACACATCCGATCACGGCAATGCCGCCGCGCAGATCGGCGCTGCCATCGCCACGCCAAAGTGGCGCCCCCAATATATGGC
>NZ_JBIISY010000288.1:0-6961 GCF_044340795.1 Tardiphaga sp. | reverse complement strand
CGAGCGTGCCACCAAGCTGATCCATCAGCTTGCGGCGGACGGCATCACCATCGTGATGATCGAGCATCTGATGAAAGTGGTGCTGAATGTCTGCACGCGGATCGCGGTGCTGCATAATGGCCGGCTGATCGCTGATGGTGCGCCGCGCGACATCATCAAGGACCCGGCTGTCGTCGACGCCTATCTCGGCCAGCAATATGCACAACGGAACGCCGCCCGTGGCTGATCATCCGATGCTCGAACTCAAAGAGGTCTGCGCCGGCTACGGCGAAATACAGGTGCTGTGGGGCATCGACATGGTGGTGCGCTCCGGCGAAATCACCGCGCTGATCGGCTCCAACGGCGCCGGCAAGACCACGCTGATGCGCGCGCTGTCCGGCCTGATCCCGCGCCAATCCGGAAGCTATGTCTCCGAAGGCGTCGATCTGTCGAAGGCGTCAGCAGCAGCGATCCTTGCCCATGGCATCGTTCACGTGCCCGAAGGCCGCCGTTTGTTCGGCGCCATGAGCATCGAGGACAATCTTTTGATGGGCGCCTATTCGCGCAAGGCAAGCAGCGTTGAACTGAAGCGGGATCTCGACCGCGTCTATACGACGTTCCCCAAGCTGCGCGAGCGGCGCAACCAGGCGGCTGCCACGCTGTCCGGCGGCGAGCAGCAGATGTGCGCCATCGGTCGCGGCCTGATGAGCGCGCCGCGGCTGCTGATGATCGACGAATTGTCGCTCGGCCTGTCGCCTTTGCTCGTCGAGCAACTCGTTGCAGCGCTGCGCCAGTTGAACGCCGAAGGCATGTCGATCCTGCTGGTCGAACAGGATGTCACTACGGCGCTCGATCTCTGCCACCACGCCTACATCATGGATATGGGCCGTATCGTGCGCGCCGGGGAGGGTGCCGAACTGCTCGCCGATCCCATCATCCGCGACGCCTATCTCGGCGTCCTCGAAGACTGACCACTGTTTGACCCGAAAGAGGCCACCATGATCGCAACTGTCGAAGCTCCCAATAGCGGCTATCGCTACATGCCCGGCGTGTTCCAGTATTCCTGCGGCGTCGGCGCGCTGCCCGGCTTTGCGCTGGAGCGTGTGCGCTTCTCGAAAGTGGTGCCGCTGAAGGAGGGTTTTGCGAAGATCGCCGATATCATCAAGGCCGCGGGCCGGCCGCTCACATCCTTTGCGGCTTGCGAACTGCGCTCGCCTGCGCCGTTCACCGAACAGGGCTTCATCGATTTCAACGAGATCTACATCAAGACGCTCGAAGACTGGGGCATCATGAAGGATCGCGTGAATCCGATCGCGCGCAGCAATGTCTGTCCGAAGATCGATCCGCCGTCGGCGCCGGGCTTCTACGCCTTCTCGTTCACGACAGTCGCGCCAGATGCGCCACCATCCTTCGTCATCGCCGGCAGCGGCGAGGCGACCGAAGGCAAGGGCAACTATCGCGACCACACTGTGCGGTTCGGTGATACCAGCCCATCCGGCATGCTGGAAAAGGCGAAATTCGTGCTCGACGAGATGGAGCGCCGCATGAGCGCCTTCTCGGGTAACTGGAGCCAGACCACGGGCGCCCAGCTCTATACCGTCCAGGACGTCTATCCGATCCTCGAAAGCGAGCTCGGCCGCCGTGGTGTGTTCCGGAACGGTCTGACCTGGCATTTCAATCGCCCGCCGATTGAAGGCCTCGAATATGAAATGGACTGCCGATGCGTTCATAACGAACGCGTGGTCGCAGTCTGATCCTCCTCTTTCCGGATGACCTCTTGATCCGGCTCATGTAAAAGCCCTTCACATGAGTTGGAACAAGGACCGTCGCGGCGACCGCGGCTACCATCATGGCAATCTGAAAGAGGCGCTGCTGCAGGCGGCGCTGGGGTTGATCGCTGAGAAGGGACCGGCAGGCTTCACCTTCGCCGATGCCGCGCGCACGGCCGGCGTCAGTGCCGCCGCGCCCTATCGCCATTTTCGCGACCGTGACGACTTGCTGGCCAACATTGCCCAGCGCGGCTTCGAGCAGTTCGAGCAGGCACTGACGCAGGCCTGGGACGATGGACGGCCGAACACCGTCACGGCCTTTGAGCGGCTCGGCAGGGCCTATCTCGCCTTTGCGCGCAACGAGCCGGCATTCTATTCGGCGATGTTCGAGTCCGGCATTCCCGTGGATTCCAGCCCCGAACTCATGGCAGCTAGCGAACGCGCTTTCGGCGTCATCCGCGCAGCTGCGGAGCGTCTGGCTGCGCTGACGCCGCCGGGCGTGCCGCGGCCGCCGGCGCTGATGATGGCGCTGCATATCTGGTCGATGTCGCACGGCATCGCCTCGCTGTTTGGCCGCGGCGATGCCGCGCGCCGCCAGCTGCCGATGTCTCCCGACGATCTGCTGGAAGCCGGTGCGCTGATTTATTTGCGTGGTCTCGGTTTTCCAGCCGACCAGAAGCCCCCTGAAAACGACAAACCCGCAGAGCCGAAATCCGGCCCGTGGGGCACTGCGCCCAAATAGCCGCAGGCCACCTCTCGATTATGTGAGCGGTCGGCCTTCCGGCTGCCTTGACAAAACCGACCCGTGCTTTACGTATGTAAATGTTATTTACATTCACAAGCGGCATGGTGCCGCCGATGGAGAGGGAGATGTCTGACACCGCAGATCTCAATCGCTGGGGCCGTCGCCCTTACGATGAGCGCGTGACCTATGGCCTTCGTTCGCCATGGCACATCGTGCTCATTGTGCTCGGCTTTATCGTCTGGTGGCCGATTGGCCTCGCACTTCTCTTCTTCAAACTCGGGAGCAGAAACATGGGTTGCTGGGATCGTCAGGGTCGTTTCGAAAACAAGATGCAGCGGATGCAGGACAAGATGGAGCGCATGCGCGGCCGCATGGAGCGCCATGGTTTCGGCGGCTTCGGCTTCGGCGAGCCGTCTTCCGGCAATCGCGCCTTCGATGAATACCGTGTCGAGACGCTGCGTCGCCTCGAAGAGGAACAACACGAGTTCAAGAACTTCCTCGAGCGCCTGCGTCATGCCAAGGACAAGGAAGAATTCGACCAGTTCATGGCCCAGCACCGCCAGCGCCCGACCCCGCCGCCGGCCGACAACAACCAGTCGCAGGGCTGATGTAAGCAGGATCAACATACCGGAGCAGGGCAGTTTGCCGCCTTGATCCCTCAACCGCCCGCCTGTTCCCACAGGCGGGCGGTTTGGTTCGTGATGTCACGCGCCGTTCACGAACAAGCGAACGGAGCTTCATTCCTCCGCGATAGTGGGCGTGGTAACGCAACATTAACCATAGCCGGGCTCTGGTAAGAGCCGCAGAAATGCGCGCGAAGCCCTTGTTTTGACATGTTGGCAGGGAATTTAGGGCCCGGCCTCGGACGGGTCATCCATGCACTGAACAAGGACGTGCCCTGGCGCTATCGCGCCCGGTTCGGCGCGTGACTGCATGATCGATCGGCGGGATGCCGGTCGAGGGGGATATTGCGTTGAGAGGATACTGCTAATGAATCCGGATGTCGCACAGTCAGCCATGCCGCTGGTGTCGACCGACGTGTCGCTGATTGGTCTGTTCCTGCAGGCGCACTGGATCGTCAAGGCCGTCATGGCCGGATTGATCGGCTGCTCGGTCTGGGTCTGGGCCATCGCGATCGACAAGATGTTTCTCTATTCGCGCACCCGCCGTGCCATGGATCGTTTCGAACAGGCGTTCTGGTCGGGAGAGTCCATCGAGGATCTCTATCGCGCACTGTCTGCCAAGCCGACCCAGTCTATGGCTGCCTGTTTCGTCGCCGCCATGCGCGAGTGGAAGCGTTCCTTCGAGAGCCAGGCGCGCTCCTTCACGGGCCTGCAGATGCGTATCGACAAGGTGATGAATGTGTCCATCGCCCGTGAGGTCGAGCGGCTCGAGCGCCGGCTGCTGGTGCTGGCGACGGTCGGTTCCGCCGGCCCGTTCGTCGGTCTGTTCGGCACTGTCTGGGGCATCATGACGAGCTTCCAGGCGATCGCGGCTTCGAAGAATACGTCGCTCGCGGTGGTCGCGCCGGGTATCGCGGAAGCGCTGTTCGCCACCGCCATCGGCCTTATCGCCGCCATCCCGGCGACCATTTTCTACAATAAATTCACGGCAGAAGTGAACCGGCAGGCGTTGCGGCTGGAAGGCTTTGCCGACGAGTTCTCGGCCATTCTCTCGCGCCAGATCGACGAGCGCGCCTGATGGCCGGTGGTTTGAATCGTGTGATGAGCGCCCGATCATGGGGATGAATGCAGCAGCAGGCGGTGGGGGCGGGAGCCGGCGGGGACGCCGGCGCGCTGCCGTCATGGCCGAAATCAACGTCACGCCGATGGTCGACGTGATGCTGGTGCTGATGATCATTTTCATGGTCTCGGCGCCGCTGATGACCTCGACCATCGACATCGATCTGCCCATCGCCAGCGGCGGCAAGTCGGCGTCACAGAACGCGCCGCCGCTCACCGTCTCGGTGAAGCGCACCGGCGGCAGCTGCAATTCGGCCGTGGAAACCTATATCGCCGACGCGCTGGTGCCGCAGAATGAACTGGCCGCCAAGATCACCGCGATCCGCTCCACGCGGACGGACACGGACAACACTGTGTTCCTGCGCGGCGACAGGGACGTCTGCTACACCGATATGATGAAGCTGCTCGGCATGGTCCGCGCTGCCGGATTCAAGGCCAATATCGTGATCCTGCCGGAGCAGGGATCGTAACGCGATGGCGCAGCGGTCATGAGCAGGATGAAAGAACTGATGGGAAAGGTCGACAAGACGCTGGTTGCGTCTGTGGCCTTGCATCTGCTCGTGTTCGGCTGGGGCCTGTTTACGTTCGACTCCAAGGCGCTGGAAGTGCATCCGGAGGATTCCGTGGCGGTGGACGTCATTTCTGACGACCAACTCGCCAAGGCCATGGCTGGCGAGCGCACCGGCAAGAAAGACAATCCGAAGCCGAAGGTCGAGAAGATCGCGGAAGCCAAGCCGCCGGATGAGGCGGTTGGCAAGATCGACGACAAGAAGGCGCCTGTCATCACCGAAGTCGCGCCGAAGGAACAGCCGAAGACCGAGGACAAGGCTGCTGCGGAAGCGGCAGCAAAGGCGGAAGCTGCTGCCAAGGCCGAGGCTGCCGCGAAGGCTGCAGCAGATGCCAAGGCCAAAGCGGAGGCGAAAGCTGCTGCCGCGGCAGAGGCGAAGCAGCTGGCCGAAGAGAAGGCCGAGGCCGACGCAAAGGCTCAGGCCGATGCCAAGGCGAAAGCCGAAGCACAGGCCAAGGCGAAAGCAGAAGCCAAGGCCAAGGCTGAAGCAAAGGCCAAGGCGGATGCCGAAGCGAAAGCCAAGGCAGAGGCCAAGGCAAAAGCTGAAGAAGCGAAGAAGGCCGAGCGCGTCTTCGATCAGTCGAAGATCGCGGCCTTGATCGACAAGCGCGACCCGACCCGCAATTCGGCGACCGGCTCGGATCTCAATCCGACGGCGGCGCTGGGGCTCTCCAAGGGTAATGCCGCCAACAACGTTGCCACCTGGGGCGCGATGTTCAAGTCGCAGGTCGAGCGCTGCTGGAAGAAACCCTATGGCGGCGTCGAGGCGCAGTTCACCCAGGCCATCTTCAGCGTGAAGCTGAAGCGCGATGGCACGCTGGAAACGCAGCCATCGGCCATCAGCAATCCGTCGACGCCGTATTTCCGCGTCTATCAAGAGAGCGCACTGCGTGCCATCATCGAATGCCAGCCCTACAAGTTGCCGGCGGCCTTCTTTGAGGAGTGGAAGTTCTTTGAACCCGTTTTCACCGAGCGCTCATCCTGAGCGCGCCTGCCGGGCCGCCGATCGAGCAAAGCTGTAACATGACCGACAAGAATGGATCGCCCCTGATGTTTTCCCGTCCGAGCCGCCGCCAGATCATTACGGGCATTGGATCGCTCGGCCTGCTGGCTGGTACCGGCGCGCGCAACGCGTTCGGCCAGGCCCGCGTGCAGATTACCGAAGGCAATGTCGCGCCGCTGCCGATTGCCATCCCGACCTTCAACGCCGGCACCGGTGCCGACAACGAAGTCAGCAATGGCGTGTCTCAGGTCATCACCAACAACCTGAAGCGCAGCGGCCTGTTCGCGCCGATCGATCCGGCTGCCTTCGTCGAAAAGACCGTCAATATCGATGCGCCGCCGAATTTCCAGAACTGGAAGACAGTGAACGCGCAGGCGCTGGTCACCGGCCGCATGACGCGGCAGGGCGACGGCCGCCTCAAGGCTGAATTCCGCCTCTGGGATGTCGCCACCGGCCAGCAGCTCGCCGGCCAGCAATATTTCACGTCGCCGGAATATTGGCGCCGCATCGCGCATATCATCTCCGACCAGATCTATGAGCGCCTGACTGGCGAAAAGGGCTATTTCGACAGCCGCGTCGTGTTCGTGGACGAGACCGGCGCCAAGGAGCGCCGCGTCAAGCGCCTCGCGCTGATGGATCAGGACGGCGCCAATGTGCGCTATCTCACCCGTGGTGCCGATCTGGTGCTGACGCCGCGTTTCTCGCCGTCGACGCAAGAGATCACCTATATGGAGTTCGGCCAGGGCGACCCGCGCGTCTACCTGTTCAATATCGAGACCGGGCAGCGCGAGATCGTCGGCAACTTCCCGGGCATGTCGTTCTCGCCGCGCTTTTCGCCAGATGGCCAGCGCGTCATCATGAGCCTGCAGCAGGGCGGCAATTCCAACCTGTTCGTGATGGACCTGCGCTCCAAGTCCACCACGCGCCTCACTGACACGCCGGCGATCGATACCTCGCCGTCCTATTCGCCGGACGGCGCGCGCATCTGTTTCGAAAGCGATCGCGGCGGCAAGCCGCAGATCTATGTCATGGGTGCGACTGGCGGCGGCGCGCAGCGTATCTCGTTCGGCGAAGGCAGCTATTCGACGCCCGTCTGGTCGCCGCGTGGCGACTATATTGCCTTCACCAAGCAGGGCGGTGGCCAGTTCTCCATCG
>NZ_JBIISY010000287.1:0-6969 GCF_044340795.1 Tardiphaga sp. | reverse complement strand
GTCTATGCGTCCGAACAATTCTCCAACACGGTGTCGGTGACGGACCCTGCCGACAACCGGCTGCTCGGCGTCATCAAGCTCGGCGATCCGCAGCCGATGAACTTCTCCCCGCTCTACAAGGGACAAGTGCTGGTCCACGGCCTGGGCTTCTCGCCGGACGGGAAGACCTTGGCGGTCGTGTCGATCGGATCGAATGCCGTGTCGTGGATCGACACCGCCACCAACACGGTCAAACACACGACCTATGTCGGGCGCAGTCCGCACGAGGCGTTCTTCACGCCGGACGGAAAGGAGGTCTGGGTCACCGTTCGCGGCGAGGACTATATCGCCGTGCTCGATCCCGCGACGTACAAGGAAACCGGCCGCATCAAGACGCCCGGTGGTCCGGGTATGACGATCTTCTCGCCCGATGGGCGATACGGCTATGTCTGTTCCTCGTTCAATCCGGTGCTGGCCGTGTTCGATGTCGCAACCCACGCACAGGTCGGACAGGTGGCGCAGCCGAGCCCATTCTGCCCCAACATCGCCGCGACGCCGGACGGCAAGCAGGCGTGGTTTACGCTAAAGGACATCGGCAAGACGGTCGCATTCGATGCCAGGCCACCCTTCACAATCCTCAAGGTGCTGGATACCGGGCCGATCACCAATCACGTCAACTTCGCCCGCACGGCCAAGGGGCAGTTCGCCTATGTGACGGTCGGCGGGGAGAATGCGGTGAAGGTGTTCCGCACGTCCGACTTCACGCTGGTGGCAACCATTCCAGTCGGCAAGATGCCGCACGGTGTCTGGCCGTCCGGCGACGGTCGGCGCATCTATGTCGGGCTGGAGAATGCCGATGAGCTGGCCGCGATCGACACCGCTGGCAACACGGTCGTCGCTACCGTGCCGGTCGGACAGGCACCGCAGGCGATCGCCTATGTGCCGAACGCTGTTCCGACAGGCCCCGGCACCGACAATCTCCAGCCGCTCGGCACGGCCGGCAAGGCGTTGCATCTGACTATGGGGCCGATCGGCGGCAAGGGTGCGGCAAGCAGCATCACCCTCTTCGACCAAGGCATCATTCAGGTCGTGCAGAGTGCCGTTACCGGTTTGCAGCCCAAGAAGCCCTACATGCTCGTGCTGACCGCCAACGCGGATGGTAGCGGCGCTGTAGAGCCGCTTGCCAACTTCATGAGCAACCCGGCGGGTGCGGCGATCGTCAACGCGTCGGGTCCGATCCGGCAGATCGTTCAAGGCAGCACCGCGACGCCCCGCCGTTTTCTGGCGGTCGCTGAGGTGGTGAACGGCGCGCCGGGACGCATCGTGCAGGTACAGCGCGACTGACATGGACCCGCTTGCCGCCGCGATCGAGCCCCTGATCCCCGGTCTGCGCCGCTATGCCCGGTCGTGGTTGCGCGATCGGGCAATGGCAGATGACGTGGTGCAGGATTGTCTCGAGCGCGCGGTCGGGCGCTGGCGACAACGACGCGGGGCGGAGGTGCGCCCATGGGTCTATACGATCCTGCACAATCTGTTGGTCGACCATCAGCGGCAGCATAGCCGGCGAGGCACAGCGGTTCCGCTCCACCTCGTGGACGACGCCACGCTCGGCCGTCCGGCCGATCAGGAAACAGGCCTACACCACCGCGACCTGCTGCGCGCCCTTGATGCGTTGCCCGAGGAGCAGCGAACGGTGCTGCTCCTCGTATCGGTCGAGGGCCTGCCCTATGCGGAGGTCGCTGCCGTTGTCGGCGTGCCGCTGGGCACGGTGATGTCGCGCATATCCCGGGCGCGCGACCGACTGGCGACCCTCCTCCGGGAGGGTGAACGGCCGCGATTGAGGAGCGTGCAATGACCAGCCCGATCGGCGAGGACGATCTGGCCGCATGGATCGATGGCAGGCTGTCGCCCGAGCGGCAGCGCCTGGTCGACGCCTATCTTGAAGGCCAGCCGGACCTGCATGCCCGTTTGCGGGAACAGGCGGAGCAGGCGCGAGCCCTTGCATCCCTGTTTGCCCCGATCGCGGATGAACCGATCCCGGCGACGATGCGCGTCGCAGCCATCAGGGGGCGGCAACGTCAGCCGCGATGGCAATTCGCCATCGCCGCGTCACTTCTGCTGGCGGTCGGGTTTGGCGGTGGTTGGTCGAGCGCGAAGTGGAGCGGTGAACCCCGCGCAGGCATCGCGGCGCTGGCCAACGAGGCGAGTGACAATTTCCGTGTCTATGCCGCCGACCGGATACGACCGGCGGAGATCGGTCCGGATCAGCGCGCCATGCTGATCCGATGGACCTCCGCCCGTTTGGGTGAGCGCGTCACCATCCCGGACCTCAGCACAGCCGGCTATCGCTATGGTGGGGGGCGACTGGTCGCGACGCCTCACGGCCCTGCGGCACTGCTCCTCTACGACGGACCGCAAGCGTCGAAACTCGCGGTGCTGACGAGGCCTATGCAGATCGACAAGACTGCGAGCATGACCAGCACGTCCAGCGGGACCATGGGCCGGGTCACATGGGCAGTCGACGGGATCGGCTATAGTGTGGTGGGCGAGCGGCCTGCGGCCGAGCTGCATCCGATTGCCGATGAAGTCCGGCGGCAGGCCGATGCGGCGCTGGTGTCCTGATAGCGCCCTTGCTGCTCCTCAGCGCCGACAGGCACCGGGCGGGCCAGCGCGATCAGGGCTTGCGCTCGGCATCCTTCCTGGCGGCCTCGGCCGGCGTCAGGCGGGCTCGCTCGCGGATGTGGCGTTCCAGCGGCGCGCCGACGAACAGGACGAGCATCGCAAGGATCACCCCGCCAGTGATGAGCGGTCATGGACGATCAAACGTCGCAGGCCCGCCTAACGCTCCAAGTCTTCGAGACCATCGCAGACGAAAGGCTGCCGATCATTCCGATATCCAGATTGGAATGACCATATCAAACGGTTGGTCGTATCGATCTAAGTACGCGATATATGCTGCATGACCCTGGAGCAGCTCAGAATCTTCGTCGGTGTCGCGGAGCGCGAACACGTCACCAAGGCAGCGGAGGTGCTGAACGTCACGCAGTCCGCTGCCTCCGGCGCGATTGCTGCCCTCGAAGCGCGCTACGGGGTTCCTCTGTTTCACCGCGTCGGGCGTGGCATCCAGCTGACCGAAGCAGGCCGCGGCTTTCTGGAGGAAGCGCGCGCGGTGCTGGGGCGGGCAGCGCATGCCGAGACGATGCTGGCGGACTATGCCGGGCTTGCCCGTGGTTCATTGCGGATCGTCGCCAGCCAGACGATCGCGAGCTACTGGTTGCCGGCAAAGCTAGCCGCCTTCCACGAACGCCACCCGCAGATCGCGGTCGAACTGGCGATCGACAACACCGAAGGTGCGGCAGCGCAGGTCCTGAGCGGCGCGGCGGAGCTCGGTTTCGTCGAGGGCGAGGTGGACGAACCGGCGCTCGCCCACTGGCATGTCGGGCGTGATCCGATGGTGCTGGTCGGCCGCGAGGACACCGGGCGCGTCGACGAGGACTGGCTGCGCACTGAACGCTGGATCGTCCGTGAGCTGGGATCGGGTACGCGCTCGACCTTCGAGGACGTGCTGCGAACGCGCGGGTTTGATCCGGCCCAGCTGACGATAGCGATGACGCTGCCGTCCAACGAGGCGGTGCGCACCGCCGTCGAGGCGGGTGCCGGCGTTGCCGTCTTGTCGCGATTGGTCGTCGCGCGCGCGCTCAAGGCCGGTGACCTTGTCGAGCTGCCGCTCGGGCTGCCCGACCGCGCCTTTCACGCGCTGCGCCACAAGGAACGCTATCGCACCCGCGCGGCCGACGCGCTGACGGACCTCATCAAGGAGCAGGTCGCATGACTGCCGACACGCACTCCGTTCTCAGCGGCCTCAAGCCGCTCAGCCGGCTCGATCATCCCCGCGAGATGATTCGTCAGTTCACGCCCAACTGGTTCGCCGCGACGATGGGCACCGGTATCCTCGCGCTCGCGCTGCCGCAGGTGCCCGGCATCGGGCCTTCGCTTAAACCCGTCGGCGAGGTGTTGTGGTTCTTCAATATCGCACTCTTCGCGCTGTTCGCCGGCCTTTATGGCGCGCGCTGGGTGATGTTCGGGCACGAGGCGCGGCGCATCTTCGGGCATAACACCGTGTCGATGTTCATCGGCACCATCCCGATGGGCCTCGCGACGATCATCAACGGCTGCCTCGCCTTCGGCATCGCACGGTTCGGGAATGGCATCGTACCGGTCGCACACGTCCTGTGGTGGATCGACGCCGCCATGTCGCTCGCCTGTGGCGTGCTGATCCCGTACATGATGTTCACCCGTCACGAGCACAGCCTGGACGGCATGACCGCGGTATGGTTGCTGCCGGTCGTCGCTGCCGAAGTGGCGGGCGCCAGCGGCGGGCTGCTCGCGCCGCATCTGGCCGATCCTCACGCGCAGCTCGTCACGCTTGCGACCTCCTATGTGCTGTGGGCCTATTCGGTGCCGGTCGCGTTCGGCATCCTCGCCATCCTCATCCTGCGCATGGCGCTCCACAAACTGCCGCAGGAGAGCATGGCGGCGTCCTCCTGGCTGGCGCTGGGACCGATCGGCACGGGTGCTCTGGGCATGCTGGTGCTCGGGGCGGACGCGCCGGCTATCCTCGCGGCGCACGGGCTGGCCGGTATCGGTGCCGTCGCGCAAGGGATCGGCGTTGTGGCCGGACTCTGCCTGTGGGGCTTCGGCCTGTGGTGGCTGGCGCTCGCGACGCTCATCACCATCCGCTACTGGCGCGCCGGCGTCCCGTTCAACCTGGGCTGGTGGGGCTATACCTTTCCGCTCGGCGTCTACACCGTCGCCACCTTACGCCTAGGCACGACGCTGAACCTCGGTTTCTTCGGTTTCGTCGGCACGGTGCTGACAGTCGCGCTTGCGGCGATGTGGCTGCTCGTCGGCGCCAAGACGCTGGCCGGCGCATGGCGCGGCAACCTGTTCGTCTCACCCTGCATCGCCACCCCGAACTGATCCGCCATGATGATCGGATCAGTCGGTCCGATCACTTGCGAAACGCCCCTTCGATCCGCCAGCGTGGCTGGCCACAGGAGAGCCTTGTCATGGACAATTTCGACGCCGAACTGGCGAGTGAGACCAGCCGTCGCCGCTTTCTCAGGCATGCCGCGCTCGGTACCGCCGGCCTTGCCGCCGCGCCGGCACTGGCGCAGCAGCTCGTCGACCTGAAGCTGCCTGGCGGCAATGCCGAACGGCCGATGACCAGCGCCTTTCCCGGCAAGGGCAGCATGATCCTCCAGCGTGTCCATCCGCCCTTGCTGGAAACGCCGATGGACGTGTTCGACAAGTCGGTGTTCACGCCCAACGACCAGTTCTTCGTCCGCTGGCACTGGGCCGACATCCCGACCTCGATCGATGTCGAGACTTTCCGCCTCAACGTCTTCGGCCACGTCAACCGACCGCTGTCGATCAGCCTCGCCCAGCTGCTGCGCCTGCCGCGGGTCGAGATGGCGGCGGTCAACCAATGCTCGGGAAACAGCCGTGGGCTGTTCCAGCCACGTGTTGCCGGCGCGCAATGGGGCAACGGCGCGATGGGCAATGCCAAATGGCTCGGTGTGCGCCTGCGCGACGTGCTCGACCTCGCCGGGGTCAAGACAGGCGCGGTGCAGGTGCGCTTCGGTGCGCTCGATCAACCGGTCGTGGCGGGCGCCCCTGACTTTGAGAAGGCGCTCGACATCGACCATGCCCGCGACGGCGAAGTGATGATCGCCTTCGGCATGAACGGCGAGCAGCTGCCGCTCCTCAATGGCTTTCCCTGCCGGCTGATCGTGCCGGGCTGGTACTCGACCTATTGGGTCAAGATGCTGAACTCGATCGAGGTACTGCCCGGCCCCGACGACCAGTATTGGATGGCCAAGGCCTACAAGATCCCCGCGACGCCGGGCGCGAATGTCGCGCCCGGCGCCAGAGACTTCCCGACTGTCCCCATCAACCGCATGATCCCGCGCAGCTGGATGACCAGCCTGCCCGATGGCCAGACGATAGCCTATGAGGCATCGATCCCGGTCGGCGGCATCGCGATGGGCGGCGACTGCGGCGTCGCCAAGGTCGATGTATCGTCGGACGGAGGCCGCACCTGGTACAGGACGACGCTCGGAGCGGACGAGGGCAGGTACAGCTTCCGTCGGTGGGATGGTCGCGTGCCGCTGCGACGCGGTGCCAACCCGATCATGGTGCGCTGCTGGAACACCAACGGTGTCGCCCAGCCGATGAAGCCGATCTGGAACCCGGGCGGGTTCATGCGCGGCAATATCGAGACCACCACCATCATCGCGGCCTGAGGAGCGAGTAGCATGAAGACCCCGTCTCCCGGCATCATGGCCGCTGGCCTGATCGGCCTGACCGGCATTATCCTCGTCTCGATCGGGGCGCCGAGCAGCCGCAAGGCGCCTGCCCCGATCTCCGAGACATCCGAGCCGGCACCGCCCACCAGCGTCTCAGCCCGCGGCTTTTCGCTCGCCTCGACCAGCGTCGACCTGCCGGTCGATGACGCTACCTACCCCGATGGTCCGCACGCCGACGTCATCAACGCCAACTGCACTTCGTGCCACTCGGCCAGCATGGCGCTAACTCAGCCTGCGCTATCGGCGGACCAGTGGAAGGCGACCGTCACCAAGATGCGTGAGGTGTACAAGGCGCCGGTGGCCGAGAAGGACGTTGACGCGATCGTTGCTTATCTCACCGCTATGCCGAGCCAGAAAGCGGCACCCGCAACCGGCAAGGCACAGGATCCCGACCCCAAGGTGGCTCCTGATGTCTCAGGTGGAACCGGATAAGCAAACCTCTCGCATAATCTAAAAAGGCGATTTCGACAGACGATCGGCAGCCTTCAGTAGGACTTTTTCAACAGCCACGGACGGTTTTGACACCGACTTGCTGTTTACTGGCCTATAGGCTAGGGGGGTATCCTATGTCACATTTGTCTCAAACCAATGTCGATCTGGTCGCCCGCGTTCGTCGCATCGC
>NZ_JBIISY010000286.1:0-6989 GCF_044340795.1 Tardiphaga sp. | reverse complement strand
ACACGCCATCGCACACGGCTTCGCGAAAGCTACCGGCAGAACGATGGGTGCGGTTCTCCATTCCAATGTCGGACTGATGCATGCGTCGATGGCGATCTTCAACGCATGGTGCGATCGAGTGCCCATGATGCTTCTGGGGGCAACCGGACCTGTGGACGCTGCCCGCCGGCGCCCATGGATCGATTGGCTGCACACGTCGGCCGATCAAGGTGCGATTGTGCGCGATTATACGAAATGGGACGACCAGCCTGCCTCCGTGCCGGCGGCCGTAGAGGCTCTTGCGCGTGCACGCTTGATTGCGACGACCGCGCCTTATGGACCGACATACGTCAATCTCGATGCGGCGATCCAGGAGGCCGAGGTGGGGGGTAAACCGCCGCTCAGGAACGTTTCCCGGGCCTTGCCGCCCCCGGCAGTGCATCCTTCGCCGGAACTTGTCCGGCAGGCAGCGCAGATGCTCTCGCAGGCCAGCAATCCGGTCATGCTTGTCGGCAGGGTCGGGCGGGACGAAAAGGCATGGGCCGCCAGGGTCGCTTTAGCCGAAGCTCTGGACATGCCCGTGATCTGTGACCTGAAAACCGGCGCAACGTTTCCGACGGCCCACCCGCTCCTCGTGTCCGCTCCCGGTTTCTTCCTGACACCGGAGGCCTGCGAGATCGTGCGCAGCGCAGACGTTGTTGTTTCGCTCGACTGGATCGATCTGGGAGGTACGCTGCGGCAATGCTGCGGCGGAGAGGAAACGGCGGCAAAGGTTCTGCAGATATCCCTCGACCAGCATCTTCATCGGGGCTGGAACATGGAGTATTTCGGTCTGGCACCAACCGATGCCTATCTGCTTTGTGATCCTGACGTCGCAACGCCGCTGCTTCTCGAGCAGGTCGAGCGACGCCCAGCGCGAGATCGGGCCTTTGAGGCGATGCGCGAAGCCCGGGCCCATGGGCTCGATGACCATGGGCCGCTGACGATGAAGCAACTGGCGGAAGCGCTGGATGTTGCGATCGGCGAAACGCCTGTTTGCTTCGCACGGTTGCCCTTGGGGTGGAACGGCGGTTACCGCAACTGGTCGCATCCGCTTGATTACCTGGGATATGACGGAGGCGCGGGAATCGGTTCAGGGCCGGGGATGGCCGTTGGAACGGCTCTCGGGCTGATCGACACGGGCCGCACGACCATAGCGGTATTGGGCGACGGGGATTTCCTGATGGGCGTGACCGCCATCTGGACCGCCGTTCATTACGGCATCCCGTTGCTGATCGTGGTGGCCAATAACCGCAGTTTCTATAATGACGAGACCCACCAGGAAAAAGTGGCGATCCAACGCGGCCGGAATGTCGAGAACAAGTGGATCGGGCAGGCGATTTCCGGACCGGACATCGATATTGCTGCAATGGCGCGTGCGCAGGGCGCGATCGGGATCGGGCCTGTGTCGAGCGGGATCGAGCTCAAGACCTGCCTCGAAGACGCTCTCGATATTGTCAAGGGCGGGGGCGTGGTCGTCGTCGATGCACGGGTACAGCCCGGATACAGCTCCAACATGAGCGGGACGACCGCTGCACACAAAAGGTGATTTATGGATCGCGATGAACTGCTGCGCTGCCTTCCCTCGAACCGGGAACTTTTTTACGGTGGCCGTTGGCACAGCCCGATTTCCGGGCTCTACGAGCAGACGATCGATCCGGCGACGGGTGCCTCGCTGGGAGACGTTGCCGAAGGCGGGACGTCGGATGTGGCCGCTGCGGTGAGCGCCGCTCATGCGGGTTTTCTTGTCTGGGCAAAATTGAAGCCGTCCGAGCGTGGTTCCATCATGCGTGAGGCCGCCTCGATCTTGCGCCGTCATGCCGAGGAATTTGCACTTATCGATGCGCTGGATACGGGAAACCCGGTGGCGCAGATGATTGCGGACGCGCATATCGCCGCGGCCTCGATCGACTATTTCGCTGGATTGGCCGGCGAGTTGAAGGGGCAAACCATACCTCTGGGCAATGGCAACCTCAATTACACCTTGCGCGAACCCCTTGGGGTGGTTGCGCGCATTGTCGCGTACAATCACCCGCTCATGTTCGCGGGGACCAAGATCGGCGCACCCTTGGCGGCTGGGAACAGCCTGATCATCAAGGCTGCTGCGCAAGCTCCGTTGTCGGCACTTCGCCTGGCGGAACTGATTGGAGGACTGTTTCCCGATGGTGTCCTCAATGTGGTTACCGGCGGTGTCGAATGCGGCAGGGCATTGGCAGAACATACAGGGATTGCTGCTGTATCGCTTATCGGCAGCATTCCGACCGGACGCGCCGTGATGCGCTCGGCATCGGAGACACTCAAGCCGGTGATCCTCGAACTTGGCGGCAAGAATGCGCTGATCGCTTATCCGGATGCGGACTGCGACGCGGTGGCCGACGGGGCAGTGCGCGGCATGAACTTCACCTGGGCTGGTCAATCCTGCGGCTCTACGAGCAGGCTGTTCCTGCATTCGGACATCCATGATCAGGTTCTGGAGAAGATCGTCCGGCTGACCCGGGATAGGCACCGACCCGGCCTGCCGACCGACCATGCAACGACGATGGGCCCGCTCGTGAGCAAGGCGCAACATGACAAAGTGCTTGAGTTCATCGCGAAGGGAAAGGAGCAGGGGGCAAGGCTCGTGACAGGAGGCGAGGTGCCGAATGATCCTGCGCTTGCGTCCGGCTGGTTCGTCGAGCCGACAGTCTTTGCCGACGTCACCTCACAAATGGCGATAGCTCGTGAGGAGATATTCGGGCCTGTCCTATCGGTGATCCGCTGGTCAGATGAAAACACTTTGTTCGAGCAGGTGAACGAGCTGGACTACGGCCTTACTGCGGCGATCTTCACACGAGATTTAAACACCGCGCACCTTGCTGCGCAGCGTGTTCAAGCAGGTTACGTATGGATCAATAATGTCAGCGAGCATTTTCCAGGGGCGCCATTTGGCGGATACAAGCAATCGGGGCTAGGTCGTGAAGAGAGTCTGGAGGAAATGTACGAGTTCAGTCAGCTGAAAAATGTAAACATCAAGTTCTGACCATGTGAACTGGTTTAATGCGTTACGAATTATCCAGATCCAGATTGTCAAGATGCGATTTGAGATTGGAGGACATGCGTGCAAGCACGGATGCGCAAATCGCGACCTCCGCAGGATCGATGCCGGCTTGCGCCACGCGATTGATGTCTATTGCATATTGCATGACCTCCTTCTCGAGGGCTTTGCCCCGTTCGGTCAGGAAGATTCCGAATTTTCGGCGATCTTTGGTATCGCGAACCCGTTCGACGAGGTCGTGCGAGACCATTCCATTGATCATCGCAACCGTAGTATTCTCAGCGACATTGGTCATGTCGCTGAGATACTTTTGCGTAACGCCGTCTCCCAGCCACAAAACTCGCAAGTAATACCAGAACCCGGTTTTTATGTCGTGTCGCGCAAGGTGAGCGTTCAAAAGTCTGTCGAAGCGCCGATGGCAGCGGCGCACCTGATACCCCAGACTTTTCTCCGGTTCCAAGTGAGGCTTCTTTCGGGGCATCGTTCTCTCCAGCATGACGAGTCGGTCGCAAAATACCGGCTTACGCGATCTCTACCGGGAAGGTGAGGGATGCGCAAAGATGGCTGCTGACCGCAGCCCGATACTGGAGGAATCGGACGGTCCTGCCCCCAGGACCCGCACGGTGATTTGCTGGTCCGATCGGTCGTACCCGATGGACCAGCAAATTCAGCCACCCCACAATTCAGTGGAGAAAGCGAAGCGTCAGATGCGGAATTCCGCGAAGGTCTCGGGCGCAAACATTTCCTCGACGGTCAAACGGCGCGGAGACAGGCCCTGTTCGTGATGGTAGCGCGTAAATGTCTCGATGACGTTACGATTGCGCTCGATGCCGTAGGGCCACCAGGAATCTCCCAGGGTCGCAATCGTGTCTTCGACCGCCGCGATTTGCCATGGGAGCATAGTCTTCAACGAGGCGGAGACCCGCAATTGCTCGTAAGTGTGTCGCTGAGATTCCGAGAAAGCCTTCAAAAGCGACTGGGCCACCCAGGGATGCCGCTCGTAGATTTCACGGCGTATCGCGACAACGTGCATGATAGGAAAAATGCCGGTCTTGGCGTAGTAGGCTTTCTCGACGTTCACGAAGTCAGGGAACAAGCGGCGTACGTTGTGAGGTTCGCTGTAGAACGTCGATGGTGCACGCGCCGTATGCAGGGCATCGATCTCGCCATCTGCCAGCATTCGGGTCAATGTCTGGGTAGGGCCGATCGGCTCAACGCGAAAGCGCTCTGGCAGATCGAGGCGCAGCTTCTCTTCACGGCCGGGTTCCTCTTCGCCGCCTGTCACGTAAGTGACGCTATCGGGGGCAATCCCGTATTCATCCTGCAGAATGCCCCGGATCCAGACCGGAGCGGTCATCTGATACTCCGGCACGCCGATCCGCTTGCCCACCAGATCCTCGGGCTTCTCGATCCCGCTCTTGGCAGACACGAAGATGCATGAATGACGGAAGAAACGGGATGGAAATACAGGGATCGCGATGAAGCCGGGGTTTTCCCGCCCGAGCGTCACGCAGTAGGACGACATCGACAGTTCGGCGACATCAAATTCCTTATTGCGCAACATGCGGAAGAAAGTTTCCTCGACGTCGAGCACCTGGAAGTTCAGGTCGATGCCATCCGGACGCACGGTGCCGTTCTGCAGCGCCTCGGTACGGTCATAGCCCCAACAGGCGAGCGAAAGTTCTAGTCGGCTCATTACTTGAAATTCTCCACTTGTAGGTCGGTGATTATCTTGCGGGGATCGACATCTGTTCCCTGACTGCTGGACATGATGAGGGCGCGGCAGCACGCCATTGTCTCGAGCCCCCATTGGCCATCATGCAGTCCGGTCGGGCGGCCAGCCACCGCCGCCACGAACTCCTCCAGCACCGCGGCGCGCGGGACCTTCGGTGGGGCTATGGGATGGAATATCCGCCGTTCGTTTTCGTAGATCTCGATGCCGGTCGGCAAAAGTTTCATGTCTGCCTTCTCGCAGCTCACGATGATGAAGCCGAAATGCTCATGGTGCGGCGCTTTTGCAGATCGAGGACCGTCACCGCCATACGTCCTTGCGGCTTTTGCTGATTGCTCGCCTTCGGTTCCGATCCGAGCGAGCTGGCGGCGCGCCTGGCCATAGAGTTCCGGATCCTTGGTCTGTCCAAGTTCCGAAATCCATCCCAGCAGCTCATCGCTGTCGTAATGGGCGTAGCCGCTGTAGGACAGCGATGCGGCAGCGCCCCCTTCGAAGGTCATCAGTGCCGTGTAGGCCCCATCGCTCGGTCGCTGGCTGTCCCAATTCGCTGTCACCGCGCGTATGCCGGTGACCGGACTGCCGACCAGCCTGCGCACCACATCGATCTGGTGTGCTGCCTGACTGAACACGACGCCGCCTCCGCGAGCCGGATCCAGCTCTTCGGGCCTGCGCGGGCGGAACATAAAATCGGTGAAGTTCAGGGCGGTCACCATCCTCACCTGACCGAACTCCCGCGATGCGACGAGTGATGCCGCTGTCCGGACCTGCTCGTCGAAGCCGTGGCTCGGACCGACAATGAGCGCCAGGCCTGCCTCCCGTGCGGCTCCTGCCATGGCCAGGCAATCCTCGACCGAGGTGGCCATGGGCTTCTCGACCAGGACATGCTTTCCGGCCCGCAACGCCGCGAGTGTCTGGACGGCGTGGAGGTCGTGCGGCGTGGCTATGTAAACCGCATCGATCGTCTCGTCCTGAAGGAGTTCGTCCAGAGTGGCGTAACCCGGAGCGCCAAACTCCTCGGAGAAACGCTGCAACGCCTCCGGCCGCAAATCAGTGGCTCCCGCGAGCACTACGCCGGGATGCGCGATCAGCGCCGGTAAGGTGAGCATGAAGCCTCTTCCGAGCCCTGCGACACCAAGTCTGAGAACTTCCACGTCACTCCTCTCTCTGCATCGTTGAGCCTCGTTCAAACACCGGGGCTTGAAACGGCAAATACTTCGCTATAGAAGTGTTGGCAAGGGGCGACCGTGCGAAGAGTCGGTCCCGCTGATCCATGACGCAATCGAAGAGGCTGTCTGATGACTCCTGAACAAAATGACCTGCTCTGCCTTGTTGAAGGTTCGGCGCCGATGGGTGCACTCATGCGTGAGCACTGGCTGCCGGCGTGCATGATCGAGGAAGTCGCCGAACCCGACTGTACACCCGTGCGTGTTCGGTTGTTGGGCGAGGATATGGTCGTATTTCGCGATTCCAAGGGGCGTGTGGGTGCTCTCGATGAGAAGTGCCCGCACCGCCGAGCGTCTCTGGCGTTTGGCCGGAACGAGGAATGCGGTCTGCGCTGTCTTTATCACGGCTGGAAGTTCGACGTCGACGGCAACGCGGTTGATATGTCGTCGGAACCTGTCGACGCCAAGCTGCGCACGACGATGAAAACCAGGGCCTATCCTGTCGAGGAGGCCGGCGGCTTCGTATGGGTGTGGATGGGCGATCCCGAGAAGGTGACGCCGTTCGATGCACCGAATTGGGCTTCTGCTCCGGCGGACAAGATCAGCATCGTCAAGATGCACGGTGCGTGCAACTGGGCTCAGGTCCTTGAGGGTTCGATCGACTCGGCGCACAGCTCGAGCCTGCATTCCTCGAACATGCCGGCAGCCACCGACGTTGCGGGATCGACCGCAACCGAGACGGCATGGCTGCGGCCGTCCGCCGACAAGGCCCCGCGGATCGAAGTCCAGAAGACGAATTTCGGGTTCCGGTACGTCGCGATTCGTAAGCCGATCGTCGACGCGGAGACGACCGATTACATCCGCATGACGCTTTTCGTGGCGCCGTTTACCGTTCATATTCCTTCGAACGATCAGTACCACCTCAGCCAGATGCTGGTTCCGATCGATGACGTGAACACGATGTTCTACTGGATCGCCTGGCACCCGGAAAAGGGTATCGGCCAGGATGCCTGGCGCAAGTTCTGCGGTGCCGAGGTTGGCA
>NZ_JBIISY010000285.1:0-7008 GCF_044340795.1 Tardiphaga sp. | reverse complement strand
ATACCCATCACGGCCAAGCGCTGGTGGTGATGGGTATCGCTGCGCTCAACCCATCCTACGGCTATCGACGCAAAACGACGCGCCGATGAAACGGACTCACGCCGCGCGAACGGCGTTGAGGAAGTGTGAAATCCGCTGCGCGAGGTCCCCCGAGCGGGTCGAGAGATCGTCGGCCTTGGCGATCATGCGCAAGGCCGCGGCTTCCGCTTCGGACATCGCCGTGCTGACGGCGCCGACATTGGACGACACATCCTTGGTTCCGCTCGCCGCCTGCTGCGCATTCGCGGCGATCTCGCTGGTGGCTGTCCGCTGCTGGGTGACCGAGGCAGCGATGTCGGCGGTGACTGCATCGACGCGACCGATGGTCTGCGACACGCCCTTGATCGCCTGCACCACGGCGGCGGTCTCGGATTCAATGCTCGCGATCTGCGCGGTGATCTCGTCGGTGGCCTTGGCGGTCTGCGTGGCCAGTGCCTTCACCTCGCCGGCCACCACCGCAAAGCCCCTGCCCGCATCGCCAGCGCGTGCGGCCTCGATCGTGGCATTGAGGGCAAGGAGATTGGTCTGGCTGGCGATATCCTGGATGAACTTGATGATGTCGCCGATGCGCGCGACCGCGTGATCGAGGCCGACGATACGCTTGTCGGCATCGCCGACCTCACGCACGGCGTCGGCGGCGATGGTGGCGCAGGTCTCGAGCCGCTCGGCAATCGAGCTGACGGCGACGCTCATCTCTTCGGCGGCGCTGGCGATAGTGCTGACGCTTACCGACGCTTCCTCGGCACCGGCTGCGACGTTGGTGGCACGCTCGGATGAACCGCTGGCAAGACGCGAAGTGGCTTCGGCGTCGCGGCGAACATCGTCGCCGGCAGCACCGACGCCGTAGATCACTTCGGAGCTCGCCGTGTCGAATTCCATGGTGAGTGCCTCGATCCGCGCGGCGCGGGCTTCGCGGGCCTGTTGCTGGGCGCGGTGCTCGGCTTCGAGTCGCGCCGCCTCGATGGCGTTGATGCGCAGGGTTTCCAGCGCTTCGGCCATCTCGCCGATCTCGTCTCGGCGGCCGCGCGCGGGTACCTCGATCTCGCGATCGCCTTCGGCAAGCCGCGTGATCGCCTGGGTGGTTTCCACCAGCGGCTTCACCACGCGGCGGACGAACAGCATGGTGACGCCGACCACGAGCAGCCCGACCAGCACCATGCCGATGGCGACGATGGAGAGCTGGATCAGCGCCTGTCGCCGGGCGACGTCGGCGAGATCCTCGGCCTTGGTCATGACGGCGTCACGCACGGCCATGGCCGATTGCGCCGGCCCGACGAGACGCTTCAGCACGTCCTGGAACGAGACGCCGTAATCGGTGCCGGCCAGACCCTTTTTGGTCATCTCGGTGATGAACCCTTCGGTCTCGCCGAAGAACTTTGCTTCCGTGGATTTTACGGTGGCCGTGAGGCTGGCATCGTCGCCGAGTTGCGCGATGGTCGCCTGCAGGCGCGCCCACGCGTGACGGATTTCACCGGTGGCTTCGGAGACACCCTGAATGTCGGCCGTGGTCAGTCCCTTGCTGTTGCCGACGGCGCGGGTGAAATAGCTGGCGCGGCGGCCGGCGGCATCGCGCATGTCCCACGACAGGCGCGCGATCTGGATCAGGCTGCCGACGCTCTCATGCGCCGCCGCGGCATTGCGTTCGAGGCCGTTGACGACGCCATCCAGAACCGTCTGCAGCTGCAGCATCCGCGGCACATAGTCACGCAGCAGTGCGGCATCACGCTGGGCGCGCGGCTGCGGATAGGCGCGATCGAGCTGGCCGTAAATCTGGTTCAGGTCCTGCCCGATCTTGTCGAGGGCAGCGAGCGCGCGCTGGCGCTCGGGATAAGTGGTGGCGGCCACGGCAGCGCGGGCGGCGGAGAATTCGTCGCCCAGCGTCTTGCGAGCGGCAGCAATGGCGCTCAAGGCTGGCGCTGCGGCGGGCTGGTCGGCGATCAGTGCGACGTTTTGCGGGCCGCGACTGACCGACATCTGCTCGGTGGTGCGCAGCACGGCCGCCGTAGCCCGGGCGAGATGGCCGGCCTCGCTGGCATTGCGATAATCGCCCCACTGCTGGACGATGAAGACCGCGCCTGCGATGGCGATGATCGACGCCATGGCCGAGACGCACAGCATGAAAAGTACACGGACGCGCATGGAATCTTCTCCCTCAACCCCGTCCTTCTGTAGGCGAATATTCTTAATTCCGTGTCAAGAGAGGTATTCCTTTCAGGCATGGGCCTATGCCTTCGGGTGTCGCACCATTGTCAGGCACGCCTAACGCACCCCTCCAAACCCACGACGATTTGTCCGCGGATGGATTCATAAATTGCGCGTATTTTGGTTCACAATGCTAAGCAGCTTCCGACCGATTTGCCCGTCCCGCGAATCCTCCGCCTCAAAGGATCACGACCCCATGCGCACCTTCCGCCTTCTCGCTTCTGCCGCCGTGGCGCTTGCCCTGTGCGGCGCGCCGCTCAAAGCCTCGGCGCAGTCGGCAGCGCCTGCCTTCAACGATGCGCAGCGCGGCGAAATCCAGAAGATCATGAAGGACTACCTGCTGCAGCATCCGGAGATCCTGGAAGAAGTGTCGGCCGAGTTGCAGAAGCGCCAGGCCGCTGCCGAAGCCGAGAAGCACAAGGCGGCCGTGGCCGCCAATGCCAAGCTGATCTTCGACTCGCCGCGCGGTGTCACCATCGGCAACAAGGACGGCGACGTCACCTTCGTCGAATTCTTCGACTACAATTGCGGCTACTGCAAACGCGCCATGGAAGACATGGTGACGATCATGAAGGCCGACCCGAAGCTGAAGGTCGTGCTGAAGGAATTCCCGGTGCTTGGACCGGGCTCGGTCGAGGCCGCACAGGTCGCCGTCGCCGTCCGCATGCAGGATCCGACCGGCAAGAAGTATCTCGACTTCCACCAGAAGCTGCTCAGCGGCCGTGGCCAGGCCGACAAGGCGCGCTCGATGGCGGCCGCGAAGGAAGCCGGTCTCGACATGGCGAAGCTCGAGAAGGACATGGCGAGCCCGGAAGTGCGCGCCACCATCGAGGAAAACTTCAAGCTGGCCGAGAGCATGGGCATGAACGGCACGCCGAGCTATGTGATCGGCGACCAAGTGGTGATCGGCGCCGTCGGCGTCGAGGCGCTGAAGGAAAAGATCAATGTCGCACGCTGCGGCAAGGCCGCGTGCTCGTAACATACGAACGAAATTGCAGAGAAAAAAGCCGGCTGGAAACAGCCGGCTTTTTTGATGTGCGGAGTTCGTAGGATGGGTTGAGCGCAGCGATACCCATCACAACAAGCACCGAACTTGCGGTGATGGGTATCGCTCCGGCGCTGTCGCACCTGCGCTCAACCCATCCTACGGCGGCGGAGTATCTGGATGGTACCGAGCATCAGCAGCACGAGTAACACGCCGCTGACAATCGCCCCTGCCCGCAGCCTCCCGCCCGGACGATCGACATAGAGCGACCACCATGACGGCGCTTCGCCGTCGCGCGGCAGGCGGAACGCAACGACGCTGTCGCCGATGGAGGTGCCGGATTCCGAATGGCCGCCGGCGCCGATGACCACATACTGCTCGCCATTCAGCGTGTAGGTCATCGGGTTGGCGACCCCCGGCACCGGCAACCGGCCCTGCCACAGCTCCCGGCCATTGCTGGCATCGAAGGCGCGCAGATAGGAGTCCATCGCGCCGGTGAAGATGACGCCGCCTGCGGTTGCGACTACGCCGCTGACCAGGGGCGTGCCGGTGTTCAGCGCGAGGCCGAGCGGCGCGATGTCCTCGGTGGTGCCGACCTTGGACTCCCACAGGACCTTCCCGGCCTTGAGATCGACCGCGACCATGGCGCCCCAGGGCGGCGGATTGCAGGGCATGCCGAGCGGCGACGCCACCAGCGACCGGGTCATCGCAAAGGGCGCGCCGCGCTGCGGGCCGAAATCGGTGCCCGATGGCGGCTTGTAGTTCTGTGCCTGCGCGCGCGGGATCAGCGTGACGCGATGCGCCGCGCGGCTGGTATTGGCGATCAGTATCTGGCGCACGGGATCATAGGCCACGCCGCCCCAGTTGACGCCGCCGCCGGTCATGGGAAAGAGGATCGATCCCTCCGTGGAGGGCGGCGTGAACAGGCCGTCGTAACGGCCCGCCTTGAGTTGTTCGCCGCAGGCATCGCGATCCCAGAAAGTCAGGCCATACGGCTTGGTGCGATCGAGCTGCTGCGGGAGCAGCGGCGGCAGATGAGTCGGGAATGGCTGGGTCGGCGACAGGCTTTCGCCGGCGACGGGATTCTGCGGCACCGACCTTTCCTCGACAGGCCACAGCGGCTGGCCGGTGTCGCGATCCAACACGAGCACAAAACCCATCTTGGTAGCCTGGATCACCACATCGCGCGGCCCTGCGCCGATATCGATCCGCGCCAGTGTCGGCTGCGATGAGACGTCGTAGTCCCAGACATCGTGATGCACGGTCTGGAATGACCATGCGAGTTCGCCGCTATCGATCTTCAATGCGACGACAGAATTCGCATGTTTGTTGTCGCCAGGACGCTTGCCGCCAAAGAAGTCCGGGCTTGGCGACGAGGTCGGCAGAAAGACAAGCCCCCGCGCGGGATCGACGGTCATTGGCGCCCACACATTGGCGTGGCCGGCCTCGATACCGTCGCGGATCAGGGGATCGAAGGTCCAGCGCGGTTCGCCGGTGCGGGCATCGAAAGCACGGACGATGCCGCGCGGTGCATCCACCCGGCGATTGTCGGCAAAGGCCGAGCCGACCACCATCACATCGCGCGCGACGACCGGCGGCGACGTCACCTGGAATTCGCCGGCATATTCCAAGGGCGCGCCCGGGTCGAGCTTGACCTCGCCGGCCTTGCCGAAACCGGCACAGGGCTGCCCGGTCTTCGCGTCGAGGGCGATGACGCGCGCATCATTGGTGCCCATGAAGATCCGGCTAGCGCAGGCGGCGCCCGCCGCGACGCGATCATCACGCCAGTGGGTCACGCCGCGGCAGACCCAGCGATTGGCGGGCCTGACATCGGCGGGGACGCCGGGATCGTATCGCCAGCGCGCGCGTCCCGTGGCGGGATCGAGCGCGATCACCTCATTGAACGGCGTGCAGAAGATCAGGCTGTCCTCGACCAGCAGAGGCGTCGCTTCGAACTTGCTTCGGCGAAGTTGCTGTGGCGTGCGGGCGACGAGGTCACCGGTGTGGAACGTCCAGGCCTCGATCAGGCGGGGCGCGTTATCGGGGGTGATCTGGCCATGCGCAGAGAATCGCGTGCCGCCGGCATCGCCACCCCAGTGCTCCCATGCCACGGCGGGGGCCGCAATAAGCGCGGCAATCGCAGCAATTCCGGCAATCCAAACGCGCATTGACGACCCGCTCCGCGGCACCAGCCATCGCCGCGGGGCGCAGGTTATTAAAGTTGAACGGTTTGTCTATTGCAGCTCTTTGCCGCGCATGTGCCAAAGCGGAGCAGCGATACCTGTCAGGCGGCTTCGCCGGCCTCGTCGTCGGTGTCATGATCGAGCAACGACCGGCTGGGCTCAAAGCGCTCCAGCCTGCTGGTGGTGTTCTCGAGCACATTGGCGACAATGCCCGACATGGCCGTCTCGATCGGCGCGGCCTCGGAGATCTTCTGCACCATACGTTCGATGAACGCTGTCATGTCCTGACCCTCATTGCTGCACGCCAATGCACCAGCGCGAAGTTTAGTTCCCGCCATGCGGCGCCGGCATATGCCCCTGCTCGCCCCGCACGATCCGCGGAACAGGATTGAAGCCGCGGGCATTGGTGTGCCGGAGGATGGAGGCTGAAGATGCCAAAGTATCATTTTGAGATCGTCGATGGTTTCCGACTGGAAGATCCGATCGGCCAGGACTGCAACAGCGACACTCAGGCGCAAAGTATCGCGAAGGATATTGCCCGCCAGATCGCGGAAGACATCCAGCGCGACGATCAGGATCGCACCGTGGTGGTTCTCGATGACAGCGGTGCAGAAGTTTACAAGACGCCGATCGATTCCGATCCGGACACCAACTCCTCGGCCTGAACGCAGCATGAATGAGTCGCGTCAGCACATCTGACACAGTCCGGCCACGCTCAAAACATCGGCAAAGAAACTACACTTTCTCCGGAACATCCGCATGAGCGCTCCGTTGTCGGGCGGGCAATGCGAACACGACCACTGCGAGGAGAACCGAGATGAACAAGCGTTTATTTGCGACTGTCGCTGCTGCGGCCTTGATTGCCGGTACGAGTTTTGTGAGCGCCCAGAGCCCCGGCGGCGCTGGTGGTGCGGGCGCAGGTGGTGCCGGCGGCGGCGCGACCATGAGCCGTGAGGCCCCTGCGGGCGGCGGTGCAGCGGGCGGCGCAGCCGGTGGCGGTGCGTCCACGCGAGGTGGCGCCGAAGATCGTGCAGCACCGGCGGCAAACAGCGCGCCAAGCAAGCGCGATGAAGCGACCGACACGACCAACAAGTCCGAGCAGAAACAGCCTGCGACCAAGCAGACCCAGTCGGACGACAAGATGCAGCGCGATAACGGCAACCAGCGTGCCACCGATCAGACCCGCGATGGCGGCAAGAACGCGAAGGACATGAAGGCCGAGGACAAGAACAATCCGGCTGCGAATTCGAAGTCCACCGCCGACAGCAAGTCGACGACGACCGAGAAATCCACGACGACCACCGGTCAGGCCGCGGCCGGCGCCAAGCTCTCCACCGAGGAGCGCACCAAGGTGACCACCGTGGTGAAGCAGCAGAACATCAAGCCTGTGACCAATGTGAACTTCTCGATCAATGTCGGCACCCGCGTGCCGCGTGACGTTCACTTCCATCCGGTCCCGGCCGAGATCGTGACGATCCATCCGGCCTGGCGCGGTTTCAACCTGATCATTGTCAGCAACCAGATCGTGATCATCGATCCGGCCACCTATGAGATCGTGGCGGTCATCGACGCGTAAGCGGAACCATCAGACCAGCGGCG
>NZ_JBIISY010000053.1:0-31847 GCF_044340795.1 Tardiphaga sp. | reverse complement strand
GCCGGACTATGCGCGGATCCATGGTGACTGGCGCGGCATGCTGCAGAAAGGAGGCCTCTCCGGTCGCTCGCAGGATACCTACGGCACGTTCCTTGCCATCGCACAGATGCTGCTCGGCGCCGCCGACATGGAAGAGATCGGCATGCCGATCACCGAGGCGGAGCGCATGGGCGCGATGATCGCCGATGCCACGGCCGACGAGCGTGCCGAGCAGCTGGAGAACTGGCGCGGTGCGCTGGAGCATCTCGTGGCCTCGCCGCTCGACATCATGAAGTCGGGGCAGCGCATGTCGCTGGGCTACGCGATCGAGGAAATGCAGGCGCCGCACGGCGTCGATTACGACGAAAAGGAAGCACTCGGTGCCGCGCGCCTCGCCGGCTGTAAGCTCGTACTTGTGCCCGATCCCGCCGCGCCGCACAGCAAGAAGCGCGCGCTGCTCGCGGTGCCGCCAAAGGGTCCGTTCATCGAGCGGATCTTCGTTGACAGCAAATGGCGACAAGGCGGCTGGTTCGCTGCGCTGAAACAGGCGCCGCTCGACATCGTGATCCGTAACTCGCCGGATCTCAAACACGTCCACAAGATCAACGGCAGTTCGGAGCGATGCCTGCTGGTCGATCTCGCAGCATACGACAAACACACCCAAGCGATGGAGAGCGTGTGATGCATCTATTTGTCCGTCAGCGGCGGGAGGTCGATCGATGACGCCGTACCTGCAGCGACAGGAGGAGCGCAGCCGCGTCTATCGGGCGGAGAGGTTTGCCGCACTTGCTGAGCGCGTCCGAGCAGGGGAAACGCTCAAGGACGTGATCGATAGCGGCGGATGGACGTTCACCGGGTTCGGTCGCTTCGAGAGAGAATATCCTCAGGCAGCGACCGAGATCCGCGCCATCTCGAAGGCGAATAGCGATCGCAAGAAGAAAATCGCTGCAGCGCGCAAGGTCGCGGCAAAAACGCATTGTGTCCGAGGCCACGAGCTCAGTGGCGACAACGTTTTCATTCGCACCTATCGCAACGGCGACCGAGGCCGCGTCTGCAGGACCTGCGCTCGGCTTGCGGCGCGCGTTGTGCGCCCAATGACCGCCGACCAGGTGGCGAAGGTCACCCAGCTCGTTCACCGAGGCGTTTCGATGAAACGCATCTTTCATGGCGGATCACTCTACGTGACCGGCCATCAGAACATGCAGCATCAGCGCATGATCGACCCGGCCTTCGATAAGATGATGGCCGAGTATTCCAGCCGCGGCCACGAGCGAGCGATGCGCACCAGGGCGGTTGCTCAGCAACGCCACAGGGAGAACGAATACCGGGCCATTCGCGCGATGGTGCCGCGTTGGCTGACACCAGAGGCCGGTGACGACGTAGCACAGAGCGTCATCGTTGCATTGATCGAGCGCAGCATACGGCGCGATCAGATCGCCGAGCGCGTCAGGCTTTTGGTCGCCGAGCACAATCGGGGTCAGAAGTTCGGCGCCAACAGGATCTTGTCGCTCGACGTGTCGCCGTTCGATGACGGCGCCGCAATGGTGGAGCGTGTCGCCACGGGGCTTTGGTCATGATGCAGGCGAGAGAGACGTTAGCGTTGTTAAATGCGCGGATATCGTTCCGCATGCGATGGGCCATGTCTAACGCGCCGCGCCGGCGCGCAGTGCCGGCGGCCTGCCTCGAATTCGAGATCGAATATGACGAGGAATACAATTTTGCGCGCATGGGCGCCGAATTTGTGGATGCCGACTGGGGCTTGCCGCTGCAGAAGCCTTTAAAGCCCAAGAAAGTGACAAAGCGGGAGCGGCTATCCAGCGGTAGGCGGCTGAAGTCATGAAGCGTTCTCGCCATCTGCTTACGCTCGATGACCTCATGGAGCGCGTCGTTGTCTGCCCATCAGGCTGTTACCTTTGGGCCGGCGGAGATGACGGTTATGGCGATCACCTCGGCCGCGGCGCATATGGGCGGATCCTGCGGCCCGGCACCCGGCTGGTGATGCCGGCGCATCGATATATCCATGAGCAATTCATCGGGCCAATACCTTTTGGCTACGATGTCGATCACATGTGCGCCGCTTGGGCGCCGGATCCGCTGCTCGTTACGCGCTGCGTGCGGCCGGAGCATCTGCAGGCGATCCCGCCGATCCTCAATCAGCAACTGAAGATCATCCGCCGCAAGACCTTCGGCATGTACGACATGTTCTGCGACGAGCCGCCGATCACGCGCGAGATCCCGCCGCCGCCTCGACCGCTGCTCGCGCCTGGTGAATGCGAGGCGGATCTATGGCTGTAGAGCGTCACAAGTGGGTCGAGCGCAATCGCGATCATGAGCGCACGCAGCGGCAATGCATGCGTTGCGGCCTGTGGATGATCACGCGGCACGAGCCCGCGAATTTTCCGCCGCACTGGACCGAGTGGCAGCGCAACGGCGGCAAGCCGTTCAGCGCTGCGCAGCGGCCCGCATGCGAACCCATCCCCCATCCGAGCGCGAGCGGATCTCGCGCATATCAAGCCGCCGGCGATGCCGGCAGAAAGTGAACGAGAGTGGCGACATCAGCAGCGGCCGTCCTCGACGACCAGGCCACGCATAGTTTCGCGAAAGACCAGCTCAAAGCGATCGTTGAGCGCATCGAGCGCCTGGAGGAGGAAAAGAAAACGATCAGCGACGATATCGCTGACGTGTACGGCGAGGCGAAGGGCAATGGCTACGACGTCAAGGCTTTGAAGACGCTAATCAGACTGCGGAAGATGGACGCGAACGAGCGTGCCGAAGCCGACACCATCCTTGAGACCTATCTGCAAGCCCTGGGCATGCTGTGAGGCTGAGGCCTCACCACGACCGCGGACCGTGCCGGCGCGTCAGCGCCGAACAGCACGGCCGCACGTCGCGCGCTCGCGCGCGTCCGCATCATCTCTCCCGCCTCGACAGAACTGAGCCCATGCATCAGCGCCCCACGCCCGTCGCCGCCACCATTGTGTCCCGCGCCCTCGCCCTGCCCCGACCCCGACCCATTTCTGTCGAGTTAACACCGCTGCGACCGTGCGAAACGAGCGGATATGGCGTGATGCGGGACCGGGAGAGGTTACAACGGTTACAGCGTGTAACCCTCGTTGTAACCGGATTTCCTCAGCGAGATCAGCGACTTACCCCCAAAGGTTACAAGTTACAGATTTTCGCAGGCTTCGCACCTACGCGCGCACGCGCGCGCGAGGGAGTGTGTTGTAACCGTGTAACTTGTAACCATGAGGGTTATATGATTGAATTTATTGACAAATCTCGGTTACAAAAAGGTTACAAGGCGGGCACTGTTGTAACCGGCGCCGACGCGGATGCAGTCGCGGCCAAAAACTCCGAATTAAATAATCAGGCGCGTCGTCATGGCTGCTGATCAGGACCGAGATCAGGCAGGATCGAGGGCGTGTATCGGCGCGCACGCGGCGACTGGCGGCGACCAGGCGTCGGCATTGCCGATGTCGGCGCAGGATGCGCAGCAGACGCTGGCGATCGACGATCTGCTACCGCTCGCGATACCAATGACAGCCCAGCGAGGGAGAGGGCGGCCCGCTGGCTCGGTGAATATCCGAACCAACAAGACGTTTCAGGCGGCCGTGTCGCGCTATGGCGACCCGTTGATCGCCCAGATCGCCATGGGCAATGCGAACACGAAGGATCTGATCACGGATCTGCGCAAAATCGCCAGCGACTGCGGCCTGAAGCTCGGCGCCACCGTGATGGATGTCGTGCGCTTCCAGGCATCGCTGCGCGAGAGCGCTCTGCCCTACGGCCACAGCAAGCGCGTGGCGGTCGACGAGAAAGGCAATGACGTATTGCCGGTGTTCGTCATGGGCGGCGCGGCCGGCTCGACCACCAACGTTCAGGTCAATTCCGTCGGCCTCGAAGACCGCATCGAGGCGATGCAGAAAGCCAAGCAAGATCAACAACATAACACGATCAACGGCGAAGTGTCTCACGACGGAAAGTCTCACGATGATTGATGCCATTGATATCATTGAGCTAATCGACACACGGCCGTTAATGGGAACTTATCGGGGGACGCGCGGCCTCGCGCGCGATCGGCGCGTGTTGCGCGCCTCCCCCCGGGCGCCCTTCGCGCGCGCGCGCCTGGCCGGGCGGCCTTGGAAAATCACTTGGCCCTCCCCCTCCCCGGGGGTGCCTATGCACACTCACTCCGATTTCGACGCGCACGCGCCGCGAGACCAATGGTTCGAACAGCGAGGGCGACGGGGGCGGACCCAAAACGCCGGCGCCATGCGGGGCGTGGGGATGGCGCGATGAGCGAGTGGGAGATCCCGAACGAATTCTCGATGCCGTCCGGCATCCAGTTGCCGCAGCTCACCGGCGAAGCCGTCAACCTAATCTCGATGGACGCACCGGGTCCGGTTGGTGAGGCCTACATGTACGGCATGAAGCCCATCGAATTCATCATGGGCCCGGTTGGATCGGCAAAGACCACCTGCAGCGTCTTCCGCATCCTCGCCTTCGCGCTGCGCATGCCGCCCTGCAAGGATGGCGTGATCCGCGTCCGCGGCTGCGTCGTCCATGAGAACCTGCGAGATCTCTACAAGACGGCGGTGCCTAGCCTGCAGCAGTTCTTCAAGCCGGGCGCGCCGGGCGTGCATTGGAGCGGCGGCCAGGACCGTCCGCTGCAGATCGTGCTGCGGTTCCTCACGCCGAAGGGCCGCGAGATCCAGATTATCATCGACGGGTTCGGTATCACCAAGGACACGATGGAAGGCCGCATGCGCGGCTACCAGATTAATTTTGGATGGTGCACCGAAGCCGACTTGCTCGACGGCGAGGTGCCCAGCTTCATCTATTCGCGTGTCGCCCAAGGGCGCTATCCCGGCCGCGCCATGCTTGCGGATCCGAATGCGGAGATACCCGGCAGCGTGTGGGGCGACCTCAATGCGCCGCTGATCTCGAACTATGTCTACAGCGATTTCATCGAAAAGCCCCGGCCTGGCTACAAGCTGCATCGGCAGCCGAGCGGCCTGGCCGAGAATGCCGAGAACCGGCGCTATGTCACTCGCGAAAGCTATGTGAGCCTTGCGGAGACGCTCCCCGCCGACAAGAAGCGCCGCATGGTGGATGCCGAATTCGGCCTGGTTGGCGACGGCGCCCTGGTCTATCCCGGCTATAATCACGCGATCCATTGCTCCCGCGAGATCATGCAGCCGCTCGATCTGCCGCTGCGGCTCGGCTTCGACGGCGGCGGCACCCCGGCGTTGATCGTCTCGCAGTACACGCCGACCGGCCGCATGCTGTGGCTGAGTGAGCTCACCACGGATCCCGGCACTGGCGCCGGCCGTTTCACCGAATATGTCGTGGACCATCTGCAGGCAAAGTATCGCGGCCTGCCAGTGCTGATGGGGTGGTGTGACCCGTCGGCTTTCCACGGCGTCGATCGGACCGCTGGCGAGCTGGCGATGCCCGAAATGGTCGGTAAGGCGCTGGGCGTGCCAATCCTGCCAACGGACAGCAATGATCCCAGCATGCGGCAGGAGTCGGTGGACTGGTTTATCCGCCGTGGTCTTGATGATCAGGGCCTGCCCTACTTCCAGCATTGCAAGTCGATGAAGCTGATCACGCGCGGCTTCCAGGGCGGGTTTGTCATGGACAAGAACCGGCACGACACAACTGACCGCATCGCCTTCCGCAAAAACGCGGTCTCGCACCCGCACGAGGCCGGGCAGTATGTCTGCTACGGATCCCGCGGCCACGCCGGCATCATCAACGATGCGGCGCGCGCGGGCCGTCCAGGCAATGTCGTGCCGATCTCATCGGGGCGCGGCCCGTCCCGGGAGTTCAACTTATGACCTTGAGGTCATGCCTTGCTCCGCCGGCTTCCGACGTTCTCGATCTCTACATGGCGAATGCGCCCATGAAGCCGATCGCGGCCAAGTCGGCGATCGTGATGATCGCCCGGTCGGAAATCGAGGGCTGGTACGCCGGCGACCGCTTGATGGCGGCCGCCCTGTTCTATCCACTGCCGCCGATCGTTCCCGGCGAGCGCTATGTCGAACTGGCATTCGCTTGCCGCCCTGAGTTCAAAAAACACCTGCTGCCCTTCCTGCGCGCCGCCGAGTTAACGCGGGCGCGGCTCGCCTTGAATGCCCCGGTTCGTGTTCGCGCCATGGTGCGGAGCGGCCATCGACCAGGCGCCCGGCTCGCGGCGCTCTGCGACATGGTCCGGCTCGGCTCCATCGGCCCGTTCGATCAATGGGAATTCGAGGGCCGCCCACATGTCCAAATTCATCGACGGGATCGGATCACTGTTCAGCGGGCCGGACACGTCGGCGGCTGATGCCCAGGCGCGCAAGTCGCGCGAGGAACAGCAGATTGCCCTCGCCCGCTCCCGGCAGGACGTCCAAGGGCAGGAAGCCGAAACCGATCAGCAGCTCGGCCGTGCCAGTCGCGCGCCGAAAGGTCGCCGACTGCTGCTCGCCGCCACTGGCGAGAGCGGCGTGTCATCGAGCCTTGGCGGCAACTGATCGTGAAGAAACGTCGCACGATTGCCGACATTGAACTGAAAGCGCATCGGCGGCGCTCCGATAAGGCGTGGGCCGATCGCGACCTGTGGCAAAAATTCTATGACGATGCCTATGAGTTCGCCATCCCGTTCCGTCGTCCGGCCTCACGCGGCGGCAAAGCGCAAAACCGGATCGAGCGCGTATTCGACGCAACCGCCATCGAAAGCTCGTTCCGCTCCGCCGGCCAGTTGCATCAGGATCTATTCCCGCCGGATTTCTTCAAGCTCGCGCCCGGCGCGGTCGCCAAGATTGGCATGTCGAAATCGCAGCTTGACGCCCTCAAGAAAGAGCTGCAGGCGATCTCCAGCATCGTGTCCGCGTTCTTCACCACCGGCGAATTCGATACCGCGTCCAGTGAGATGTGCATCGATCTGCTGGTCGGAACCGGCGCGCTGTTTCCTGTCCAGGGCGATAGCACCAACCCGGTACGCTTCGTCTGCATTCCTTTCGACGAACTGGCGATCGAGGTCGACGCCTTCGGCAAGGTGGTCGGGATCTACTGGAAATCGAACCTGTCGCGCCGCGCCATCGCTGATGCGTTTCAAGACGGCGACTTCCCGCAGACCTTCAAGGACCAGCTCAAGGAAAAGCCGGATGACGAGATCCTCATCCGGCAGGACTTCGTGCGGGATCCGAAAACCGGCCGCTGGGCATTCATAGCGTTCATTGACGGTTGCGAGCGGCCGATCAAACAGGACGAGTACAAAACGCAGCCGATGGCGGTGCCGCGCTATCATCGTGTGCCCGGCGAGCCCTATGGCCGCGGCCCGATCCTGCTGGCGCTGCCAACGATCAAGACCCTCAACAAGGCCGTCGAGCTGACGCTGAAGTCCGCCGCCATCCAGATGCTCGGCATCTGGGGTTATCGGCCAGGCGGCACGTTCAACCCTGACACGGTCCGCTTCGGCCCCGGTGAGTTCTGGCCAATGCAGGCAACGGGTGGCGTGCTCGGCGCCGACGTCACTCGCCTCGACGCGGCTGCCGGCAAAATCGATGTCGGCCAGCTCATCACGCAGGAACTGCGCCTGCAGGTGCAGTCGATGCTCGGCGATGATCGCCTGCCGGAGAAAGGTGCGACGCCGGTTTCCGCGACCGAGATCATGGCGCGCATGAAGCGCATCTCGCAAAACTACATGGGTGCGTGGGCGCGCATCGTCAACGAGGTGCATCCTGTCATCGTGCGCCGCGTGATCGAGATCCTGTCGCGCATGAACATTCAGGGCGTGCCGGATCTCGACATCGACAGCTTGCTGATCAAGCTGGACGTGCTGTCGCCGATCACCCAGGCGGTGAAGGCTGCCGCGCATTCGCGCATCATCGATTTCATCCAGCTGGTTGTCGCCGTCAAAGGCACGCCAATGGCAGCCGAATTGATCGTCAAGGTCGACGACGCGCTGATGGCGATCGCTGAAGATCAGATCCCCGCAAATCTGCTCACCACGGAAAAAGAGCGTAAGGCGCTCATGAAGCAAATGGCGGACGCTGCAGCACAGATCGCGGCGGCGCAACAGCAGCCACAGCAGGCAAAGGCAGCGTAATGGTCGCGATATCCTCCAGCCGCTTCGGCACGCGCGACGCCCAGCCCGTCGATGATTTTATCGGCGGTGCAAAGGACATCCTGAAAGGCCTGTTCGGCGATGCCGACAGCAAGGATTTGCCGGTGTTTGCCCAGGCGGCGATCGAGAACACCAAGCGCGTGCGCGAGATCGCGGCGCGCAAGTTCGGTGACGCCGAAGGCGAAGAACTGCTCGAAGCGCTGTGCGATGCGGTGCTGCGTCGCCCGACCTTCATCACGCAGCTGGGCATGCCGCCCGATCAGGTGCTGGCGCAGGGCCAGTTTCGCGAGGGCATGTCCGCAACCGTGTTTCTGCTGCTCGCATGGATCGCCGAGGGGCGAAACGAGCAGCCACCACAGAGAGAGGGAAACCATGAGCGATCCACACGTCCGAAGCGAGCCCGCAAGCCTGCAGCAAAGCGCCCGCGCAAGCGTTAGCGGGGGCTCCCGTTTTTTGCCCGGCGCCGCAGTCGCTGGCGCCGCAGCTATCGTTGGCGCCAGCGACGCGGTGGTAAGCGCTAGCCCAATCTCGATGATGGCGCGGCCTTTTGGCGCGCCTCGCTTTTTGTTGTCGCCCGATGATCCGCCGGCGCCTGCTCCAACGCCAGCGCCATCTCCCGCCCCTGCGCCGTCTCCGGCGCCCGCCCCTGCGCCTGCACCGGATCCCTCACCGGTGCCGGCGCCGCAACCTCCGGCCGGTGACGCCTACCGGCCGGAGGGTCTGCCCGATCATCTGTTCGGCAGCAACGATCGTGAGACGCTCGATAAAGTCTTTGGCGCTTACAAGGGCGCCCGTCAGTCGATCGGTGAGGCCGGTTCGGTGCCGGAAAAGCCGGAAGGATATGGCTTTGACGCCAGCGACAAGCTGAAACCTTACGTCGAGAATTTCGACAAGGATCCTGTCTATGGCGCCGTGCGCGGCATCGCGCACAAGGTCGGTATGTCGGACAAGATGTTCCGCGCTTTCCTACCGGCCGTGCTCGAGCATTTTGTGGACGGCGAGCTCGTCGCGGCGCCGGCCGATCCGAAGGCAATGCTGCGCGACATGGCGCCGGCGACCATGACGTCGGGCACCGACGCCGAGCGTGAGGCCGCCGGCGCGCGTCGTGTCCAGGACAATATCGCGTGGGTCGATGGCGCCAAAGCCAACAAGACCATGCCGGAGGGCGTTGCAGATTTCTTTGCCGCGTCGGCTGCCGGCGATCCCCGCGCCCACGCGGCCATCGAATGGCTGCGCGGCACGGGTGGTGAGCCGATGCCCGCCATGGGCGGCGCCGCCGGTGGCGGCACGAGCGAAGCCGATCTGAAAGCCCGCATCTCGGATCCGCGCGGCAAGGTCGGTGGGCCGGAGTATGACGCGGCTTTCGCCGCCGAAACCGACCGCCTCTACCGCGAAACCTATCGCTAACGGGAGATCCTCGCGATGAGCTACAGCAGTTCGGAAAACGCCGCGCGCGCCTCGGCGCCGGCACGCGGCCTCGTTCTGGTGAACAAGGCCGACGCGGATCTGCCAACCGTGGTGCGCGCATTGCGCATCACCTGCACAGCGGAGGTGACCCTGAAAATCACTCCCGCATTCAAAAGCGATGGCGCCACGCCTGCCGTCGATGCCGACGCTGTGACCATCACCGTGCCGGCCGGCGTGAGCTGGGAGCCGATCTGGACCCGCCGCGTCTGGGCGACTGGCTCGGCCGGCACTTGCGTCATCCATGGCGTTCCATTGGGGGCGTAATGCTCAATCTCGGTATTAACCCGGTTTCGCGCGCCAATCGAGGGCGCGCGGTTCCGCCACTCTTCGATCTCAACTTTGCAGCGGGGTCGGCGTCGCCGCGCGCCTTTGATCAGGAGCTGGTCGATAGCCGGGCATCGGATCAGTACGTGCAGACCTCCGCCGGGCTTTATGTCAAGAAGGCCTCCGGCGTGTTGCCGCTCACCGATTTCCTGCAGGTCGAGGCTGCCGGCAGTAATGCTTGTGTGCTCTCGCAGGCGATCGAGGATATGACGTGGTCGAAGGCCGCGATCACCGTCATGGCAAATACGGACGCGGGCCCCGATGGCGCGGCAACCGCCGATACGCTGATCGACGTGATCGGCATGGCCACCTGTCCTGCCGTGCAGCAGACCACGGCAATCAGCTACACGGTCGGCCTGCCCTATACGCAAAGTTTCATCGTCAAGCCCAAGACGACAAATTGGGTGCAGATCGCATGGCCAGGTGCCGTCTCGCCGGCCTATGCAAATTTCAACATCGCGACAGGGGCGGTCGGTAGCAATTCCGGCAATCTGTCGACATCTGCCCGTCTGCTAGGCAATGGCTGGTGTCTGATCTCAGCGACGGTGTCGGCTATTGCGACGACGTCGGCGCGGCCTGTTGTCTTCGCTTTGCTCGACAACGCAGATAGTGCGGCACGGCTGCCGACTTACAATCCATCCGGCGCCCGATCCGTTGCGCTGTGGCTGGCGCAGAACGAGCAGGCGCCGGCTCCCAGCTCGCCCATGCTATCCGGCGCATCGGCGGCCTCCCGCGCGGCAAACGCGATCACCGTCCAGCGTACCGGCGTGAGCCGGATCGTCTTTACCTTCGACGATGACAGCCAGCAGATCGTGACCGGCATCAACACCGCTGCGCAATACACGATCCCCACATCGCTCAACCGGCGATTGATCAAGCGCATGGTCGGCTACGCACCGTAACGGCGCCGCGCCGGCGACGAGTTAACACCGTTGGCGCTCATCCAGATTGACGGCGAACCGCGAGGGATAGACCCGCGATCGCCTTTGGCCCTCCGGCATTCCCGGACCTGATCGGCGGCGTGGCACTCGGCCGATAGCGGGGTTTGTGAACCCTCATCAGGATCTGGACGCCATGAGCATTGAAGCTCCCAACTGGTACACCACTCAATACGATCACAAGGTCTCTCACCTCCTGCAGTCCGAAGGCTTTCTGCTGCGCGGGACGACCGACGCTCCTGTCGAAGTCCACGGCAAAACGCTGAAGTTCTTCTTCATCGGTCGCGGTGAGGCTCAGCCCTTTGGCCCGACGCCGGAGCGTCCCAAGGCAGCCAACCTCGCGAAGACCACCAAAGACGTCGATATGACGGATTGGCAGTTCTACGAGGAAGTCCGCCACGGCGAGCCCGAAAAGATCTCGCCGGAATACCGCGGCAAGATCCAGGAGGCAGGCGCTTACGCGCTCGGCCGCAAGTTCGACCGCATCATCATGGAAGCGATGGATGCGGAAGCCGGCAACATCACGACCATCGGCGACGGCTCGGCGGCAATCACCCCGATCCAGACCAACACCGCCAAGGGGCAGATCAATTCGATCGGCATGATGTCGATGAATGAATTCTTCCTGCCGGTGCCGTCCATGGCCTGGGAACAGCTCAAGCTCTACAAGGTGTTCAACAATCGCGACTACACCGGCGAGCAGCAGCTGTTCAAGGGCAAGACGGAAAGCGTGCTCTGGAACGGCATCAACGTGTTCCAGGCGCCCGACGAGATGTTCACCTCGCCGAGCACCAATCAGGTCGACACCTATCTCTGGAACAAGAAGACGGTCGGCTTCGGCTCCAACTTCGCGATGAACAGCAAGATCACCTACGAAAACCTGATCACCGCGTGGGTCTACAACACCGTGATGTCCGGCGCCGCAAAGGTTCTGCAGACGGCCGGCGTGCGCCGCCTCCGCATCAACCTCAATCAGGCTCTCACCATCAACTGATGACCACGCGCCGGGATCTTCCCGGCGCGCCTTCGCTCGATCCGTCAACAAGGAACCATCACCATGGCTCTCGATGCTCAAAGCCTGATGCGCTTCGCCTCCGTTCCGTTCTCCGCGGGCGAAAGCAAATCGGCGTTTCTCTACGCCACCAACGACACGGTCACCCAGGTGCTCGCGTCCGGCTACTTCAACGGTGCGACCAAGACGCTGCGCAAGGGTGACCAGATCCTCTGCTCCTGCGTCAATGGCGGCACGCCGACCACCACGCATCTTGTCGTCACCTCGGCGTCCGGCGCGGCGACGGTCACGACGGCGGCCGCGACCTTCACCTAATCCTCCCGAAGGTCTCGACTGGCGGGGCGTTGACATCACGGTCTTCCGCCCCGCCGCTTTTTTTTGGCGGTGTCGCATGCCCGATGTGATCGATCACTTGAAAATCATGAACAACGCCCTGTCGCGCATCGCGGCGGGTTCGATCATGGCTGAGGATGAGGATACCGATCTCGCCGCTCAGACCGTGCCGGTCTATTATGACCGGCTGGATGCCGTCCTTGCGATGTATGGCTGGACGTTCGCCGGCAAGACATACAAGCTCGATCGGGTCGGCGAGACCGTCGAGAACGGCTATGTCACCGCCGACACCAAATTCATGAACGGCTGGCGCTACGGTTTTGCGTTGCCAGGCAACCGGGTCGGTGAGCCGCGCCGTGTCCTCGACAATCCGCGCAGGCCTGACTACCCCTTCCGCGACTTCCTGATCGAGGGCGGCAATCTCTACGCGGATCGTGATGAGCTTTGGGCGACCGTCACCGTCCGGCCAGATCCGATCGTGTGGCGCCCCGACTTCCGCCTGGCGCTGACATGTCTCGTCGCAGCTGATCTTTGCATCCCGGTCACCCATGACCAGCGACTGGCTGAAGCACTCTTCCAGCAAGGTGAAGGATCGCCGAGCGAGCAAGGCCGCGGTGGTCTCATCGGCCGCGCGATCGCTGCCGATGCCGCGTCGGCGCCGGCCAAGGCGCCCCTGCACAACACGCCCCTCACCGATGCGCGGTTCATGTAAATGGTCGCTCGGCCCGGCACATATCTGGCATCGAATAATGCGGGGGAATTGAAGCCCGAACTGCATGGCCGCACGGATCTGAAACAGTTCTACGCGGGGCTTGCCTATGGCCGCAACATCGAGCCGGTCGCGCAAGGTGGATCTCGTTTGTCGCCCCGGACCGTGCATGTGTCGCGGATCCGTGGCGGCCTGAATACGCTGACGCCATTGGTCAGCGCTTCGCCTGCGGGCGTCGCTGTTGCCGGGACACTGGCGCTTGTCGACTTCGGCTCGCCGAAAGCCCTGACGGTTGCGGTGGTAAGCAGCATCAAGGCCAGTCGAGAATTGGGCAAGATCCTGCAGCTGCAATATCTCGTCGACGGCGTGTGGATCCCGATGGGGAGTGCCTTCGGCGCGGGATCCGTCGCGAAGACGCGATCGGCCGCGCGGCCGCCGCGCGTCCCTGTCACCACGCGCATGGTGCGCCTGCAGCTACTCAGCGCGCCGCCGGCGCCGACAGATTTCTTCATCGAAAACATGTTCGGGTTTTCCGAGGTGGGCAGCAGCCTGGTCGGGCGGGTAATCCCCTTCACCTTCTCGATCGAGCAGACCTATGAGGCCGTTCTTACGCATAACTTCATCGACTTCTACCGCGATGACGTCTGGGTCGGCGGCTCGATCTCAGGCGTCTCGTCGAATTACATTGCAGCCGCCACCTTCCAGCAGCGCTTCGACACGCTCACATTATTTCACGAGAACGTGCCGTCCTGCAGGATCACCCGTGATGGCGCGGACGATAGCTGGGTGTTCGACATCCTGCCGTTCACGGAATATCCGCAAGTCGACCTCGGCGGCGTCTACACAAATCAGGTCGCCGATGTGTGGCAGGTCTATATCCGCTTCCCCATGGAGGAAGGCGACTTCCAGCGCGGCGCCGGCCTTCTGCTCAACTTCACGGTCAACGGCGAAGAAACCGGCGGCATTGGCGTCGGCGGCACCAGCAGCGCTGCGGATTGGCCAGGCTTCTGCGCGGCGCTGAAGGCTGCGATCGAGGGGCTGCCCTCCATTGGGCCCGGCATCGACGTGATATCCGACAATGCCGGCGGTGGCGGCGCCAACACCTGCACCGTCACCATCACCTTCACCGGAGATGACAATCTCGGTTCGGTGATGACGTTTAGTGCGCAGGTGGTCAACACGTCGAACGCAGCTGCAACGGTGTCGCATCAGGTCACCGGCCGCCCAGGCGGCGAGAACCTCTTTGGCCCGTCGCAGGGCTACGCGGCCTGCGGGCTATTCTATCAGGACCGCCTGGTGACTGGTGGTTTCCGGTCGAAGCGCGGAGCCCTGCTCGCCAGCGTGACCGGAGACTACTTCAACTGCAATATTCTGCAGGTGGCGGCGTCGGGCGCCATCCTCACCAACCTCGACACCGATGGCGCCGAGCGGATCATCGCCATGGCGCGTGCTCGCCATCTCGTGATCTTCACGTCAGACGCCGAATACTATGTGAGCGATCGCGCCCTCTCGAAAACGACAATCCCCACGATCGTCAATTCGTCGCGCAACGGATCGCTGGCCGGCATCGGTGCGGTCGAGAACGAGGGCGCGCTGCTCTACGTCTCGCGCAACAATGCCCTGATCTACGCGGCTACTTATGACGATGTGTCGGCAGCCTATGTCTCGGCGCCGATCTCCCTGCTGGCATCGCACATCGCAAGCAACGTGACCGGGATGGCAATGCAGCGCGCATCGACGGCGACCGACGCCGGACGCCTGCTGCTGCCCCGCATCGACGGCACGATGACGCTCGGCACGATGCTGCGCGGCGAGAATGTGACGGGCTTCACGCGCTGGGAAACCGCCGGGCTGGTGCGCAGCGCTGCGGTGAATGGGAAGAACAATGCTTACCTGCTCGTCGAGCGGACCGTCGGCGGCGTGCAGGAAATGCATCTGGAGCGCATGGCGCTCGGTGAAATCCTTGACGATGTGGTCAAGCAGACATTTCCGGTTCCGACCTCGCACATCACCGGGCTTGGTGCACATGAAGGTGCCGCGGTGTGGGCGGTCGCCGATGGATATGTCGAGGGGCCCTTCACGGTTGCGGGCGGAGCGATCGACATCGCCACGTCCGCGACGCAAGTGAGCGTCGGCCGATGGACGCCGCCGATCGCGGACACCTTGCCGCTGCCGTCGGAAGTGAGTGAGCGCGTCGTGCTTCGCCGACCCAAGCGCGTTCATACCGTCAAGCTCGACCTGATCGACACCACGTCCGTCGCTGTCGGCGCCAACGGCCTCGCGCCGAAAGAGGTTGCATTGGCGCGCGCGGGCGACCCGCTCAATGCACCGCAGGCGCCGGTCAATCGCACAGTGCCGGTCACCGGCCTGCGCGGTTTCTCCGATGCCGGGCAAGTTCGCATCACCCAGACCCGCCCCGGTCTCCTGGCATGGCGCGGCATCACCATCGAAGCGAGGACTTGAGATGGAAATGGCAATCGCAGCGATCGGCTCCCTCGCCTCGTCGATCGGTGGCGCGGGCGCGGCGGCTGCAGGAACAGCGGCGGCAGGAACGGCGGCTGCAGGTGCGGCCGGTACCGCAGCTGCAAGTGGCGGCTTTCTGAGCGCGATCGGCGGCATGTCGACGGTTGCGAGCGTGCTATCCGGCGGCGCCACAGTTCTGTCGGTTTTGAACGCCCAGCGCGCCGGCGAAGCCAAGGCGCAGGCACTGACGATGCAGGCCGCCGACGCGGACGTCTCCGCGCAGCTCGAAACCGTCCAGGGCACCGATCGGCGCAATTCCATCAAGGCCGCGCTGACGCAGGCGATCGGCGACCGCGACGTGGCTGCGGCGGCATCTGGTGTCGACCTGTCGTTCGGCACGCCGGCAGCCGCGCGCGCGCAGGCGCAGAAAGATGCCGACCGCGCGCTGTCGATCGATGCCGACACGCAGGATTTCCGCATCGCGCGCTTGCGTGAGCGTGCGGCCAACTACCGCGCCCAGGCCGCCGGCGCCAGTGCAGCCGGCCTCGGCACGGCTGCGGCGCTTGCCCTCGAAGGTGGCGCGAAACTCGCTCGGAGGGGGTGATGCCCAATAAGTTTGCAAGGTCTGTCGCCGTCGAGGACTTCAAGCCGCGTGGCCTGTTGCCCGACGGACTGATCCCGATCTCGCGCGCCGATGGATCTGCGGAGAGTGAGCTGGCAAGCGCCGCCGGCCGCGTGGCCGCCACCACTGGCGCGATCGCCGATGATCTCGCCCGGGAGGAAGGCAAGGAAGCTGGCAATGTCGCCGGGCTCGATCCACATTACCGGCCGGACGGATCGCTGACCATCCGCGGCAAAGCCTTCAACGATGCCGCGACAAAGACCTATCTCAATCGCCTCGACGCCGAGATGCGCACCGATATGCAGGCGACGTTTGAACTGCACCGGGACAATCCCAAAAACCTGAAGGCTGCTTTCGATGAACTGCGCGGCCGCTATGTGCAGGACGGGCCGGACGGCAAGGTGTTCCCGCAGATCCGCGGCGAATTCGACGCCCAATTCGCGCGCATGCGGATCCCGTATCAGAACAAGGCGCTCGGCAATTTCGAGGAACTGACCCATAGCGAGAACCGCGCATCGCTGATCGAAAAAACGACAACGCTGCAGACGACGGTCGCGAAGGTCGCGGCGCTCGACCCGAACGGTCCAGACACAGCAAAGATCGTAGCAAGCAGCATTGCGGAGCACGCCAAAGCAATCGACGAGCAGGTCGCAAATCAAAGCATGTCTGCTGATCACGGGGCGAAATTGAAGGTGAAGTTTCGCGATGATGCCCTTGTGTCAGCTGCGCTCGGTCAGGCCGCAGCGTTAAAGACGCCAGAGGATATCGCGACCTATCGCGAAAACGTCAAAAAGAAATTCGCGGCCGGAAAGTTCGAGGGCCTTAGCGCAGACGGCTACGCCACGCTCGACACCAATCTCGGTGCGCTGCAAAACAGCAAGCGCACCGAGATCAACACCGGCGTGACCCAGCTCGGCAAGAACCTCGACGACTATATCGAGCGTGCTGCATCTGGCTTCAACGTCACCTCCGGCGAATGGACACAGCTCGCGACAGCGCCGGGCGCAACCTCGCCGAAGGGCGCGGTGTTGCTGCAGTCCGGCGAGGCGAAGCTGAAGGTCGCGGCCTTGATGTCGCGGATGTCGATCGAGGATCAGGGCAAGCTGGTCTCCGGCATGCGCGCCCAGGTGAACAAGGATGGGTCCACCAGCGCCAGCGCGGAGGTCGTGCAGTTCGCCGAGCAGCAGCTGGAAAAGCAACGCAAGGCGATCGACACCGACCAGCTCGGCTATGCCGAGAACAAGCGTCTCGTGCCGGCGATCGCGCCGCTTGATTTCCAGGCATATGCCCAGACCGGCGACGCCGCCACCCTCGCCGCTCAGTTCCGCGACCGGACCGGCCAGGCGCGCGCGATCGGGACCGAATTGTCCCGGGCGCCTGTATTCCTGCGACCGGAGGAAAAAGAGCGCCTGAAGGAAATCGTCGATCGCGGCGGCGCGCCAGCGCTGCAGCTGGCCGGCGCCGTGGTGAAGGGTGCCGGCAATGATGCGCCCGCCATCCTGCGCGAGATCTCGTCGGATGCGCCGCTGCTCGCCCAGGCGGGCAACATCATTGCCAATGGTGGCAGCATGTCGGCCGCGCGCGATGCATTTGAGGCGGCGCGGATAAGGCAAGAAACCGGCAAGGATCTGCCGGGCGTGCCGACGACAACAGCCGGGCGTGTGGTGCGCGACACCTTTGGCACCGCTTTCGCTGCCCAGGGCGAAGATGGCGGCCGCATCAGAGCAACGGCGGACGCCATCGCCAAGACGCGCATCAATGCCGCGAACATCGACCCGGCCGGCGGCGAAGCCGAGACGATCTACCAGCGTGCGTTGCAGGAAGCTGCGGGCGCGACATTCATCAACGGCGAGCAATATGGCGGCGTCGGCTCCTATCGCACCGGCTGGTTTAGTCGCTCGCGCATGGTCCCGGTGCCATCCGGTGTGCGCGCCTCAGCGTTTCGGGACGTCATCGGCAGCATCACCGATGCTGACTTGAAAGCACTGCCGACCCCGCCGCAGACCAGCGACGGCAAGCCCTACTCCGCGCGCGACCTGTCATCAGCGGTGCCGGTCGCCGTCAATGGCGGCTATCGCTTCGCTATGGGCGACCCGATGTCGAAGGATCCGCAATTCATGCGTGGCGCTGATGGTAAGCCGTTCGTGCTGCCATTCGAGGCTGTGACGAAATTTGCGCCGCGGGTGCCGCGCGCCATGCTGGGAGGCTCGTGATGTTTCTTTCCGAGCCCCGCGAGACCGATATCACCTTCGGCGCTCCCGGCAATAACGCCACCATGGCTGAGGTGCTGAAAGACCTCAATCGCTCCGCGCTGGAAGGCCTCGACCGCGTCAACAGTCCAGAGAACGATTTCGATGCGACCAGAAAGGACCGCGAGGATTTCATCATTGGCGTGCGCGCGGCCTATCGCCAGAACCGGCTGGTCAACTTCACCAGCTCGCAGAATGCCGCGATGGCGGAGGCGACCGATTATCGCATTGCCATCGTGCGGGAACAAACCGGCGTCGTTCTCGAGAACCCGTTTCGCGACGGATATTTCGCCGATGCCTCGCGGCGCGTCGACGAGGAAGGCGGCGCCGGCAATCTGCAGGACAACCGCTATGCGTCGATCATCGCGCAGCAGCGCCGGATCTTCGACGAGCGTATGGGTGAGGTTCTGTCGAGCCACCCTGACAAGGCAAGGGCACTCGACTTCGGCCAGTCGATCGAGGACCAGGCGCGCGCGATCGCGATCAGCGCCGACTATGACGGGGAAAATCATCAAGGCGGTTTCCTCGCATCGCTGGTGGGTGGCCTCGGCGCTGCCGCGCGGGATCCGCTGCAGGTGGCGGCCCTGTTCGCCACGGGCGGCGAGAGCGTCGCCGGCACCGCCATCGCGCGCATCGGATGGAACGCCCTGCGCCAAGGCCTGCTCAATGCCGGGATCTCCGCCATTGAACAGCCGGCCGTGCAGGAATGGCGACGTGACGCCGGGCTGCGCAATGGTGTGGTTCCGTCGCTGGAAAATGTCGGGTTGAACTTCGCTTTCGGCGCCATCATCGGCGGCGGTGTGCATGGCGGTGTCGAGTTTTACCGCGCCGATCGCGCGGCGCTGCAGCGCGTCATGGACGGTACCGGCACCCCGGCCGATGTAGAGGCGGCCGCCCGCAGCCTTGGCGCCACGATCGATCCCGAAACCAAAGCCGCCCTCGGCATGGCCGAGCAGGACATCGGCCACGCCGCCATCGCCCGTGCTGACGCGCCGGAAGGTCTGCCGGCCGGCGCCGGCGACGAGATCGCCCGGCAGGCCATCCGCCATGCGCAGGATCCCGCGAACGAACCGCCGCCGCCGGTCGCCTCGCCGCCGGTGACGGCGCCCGACACCGCAGCTGCAGCGCGCGTGATGGATGAGGCCGTGACACCGCTGGACGGCGTTGCGGCGCTCCGTGGTGATCCGGCGCTGGTTGAGGGTGCCCTGCACTCCGGCGACCCGGCTTTGCAACAGGCGGGCCGCCTAGCCGCCCTGTCGGACGAGGCGTTCGGCCTGGTGCAGTCCGGCCGCGCCGCGCCGGAGCATGGCGTGGTCGTGGGCGAGCTGTCGCCAGATCCCAGCATGGACGCACCAGTGCTGGCCCGCCTCGCCCAGGCGGCGCCGGAAACGCCCGCGGAAGCTCGCCTGGTTGCGGCCGATGCAATTGAGGGCGAGGCGCGTAGGCGGGCTGCGATATCCGATACAAACCCACCTCCGCCAGTCTTGCCGCGAACGCCCCGCGGCCGCGCTGCAGCGGACCCAGAAACCTGGTCACTGTTCGAGATGCTCGCCCGCGAAGGCGGCTTAAAACCGGATCCCGAATTGGCCGCGATTTTCGGCACCGCGCGGGGGCCATTCGTGCCGAGCTTCGGACCGCTGGTCCGGCCCGCCGGCCGCGATCTCGATGATGCCCTGCGATTGGCGAAGGAGCGCGGCTACATGTTCGATGCGGCCGACGTCTCCGGCGCGGAGGGCAGCCTCATTCCGCGCGATCTGCTGGACCGGCTCGATGCCGAAAGTCGAGGGCAGCGCCAGTATAAGCTCGACCGTATACCGATCGAGCGCGATACCGCGGATCGGGATGCCCATCAAATCATCGCGCAGCTGCATGACGACATCGCCCTGACGTCGGGCGACAACGCCTTCCAGATCGACAAGGCGATCGAAGATCGGGTTGTGCAGATCATGACAAAGGAAGGCGGGACCGACGTGCTCTCCGCCTACGAGCGTGCTATTATGGAGGACGCCGACCGCTTTGAAGCGGTTGCTGCAGCGCGCGTCCAGAACACGAAAGTGAGCGAGATCGATGGCTGGGACATTCCTTTTGACGGCGGACCAGCACCGCGAGATGGCGGCGACCCTTCGCCAGGTGGCGGGACAGCCGGACGCGCCGACGCCGGAGCAGGCGGAGCAAATGGCGCGCAACCACGAGGCGCTGGCGGCGGCGATCGAGCGCCGGGAGACCCGCCAGTAGCGATCGACATGCCGGACGGCTCGCGTCGCGACGTCATGGACCTCGTGCCGATGATGCGCGAGGACGGCACCATGATCCTGTCCACACCTGAAGCCGTCGGCATGATGGCGGATCATCAGGAGGGGCTCGCCAATCTCATCAAGGGCTGCCGGCTATGACCATCCAGAGCTGTCTCACCAACTCCGTCAGCGCGGGCGAGATCACGCAACAGCAGGCGGACGATCTGCTGCAGCGCTACAATACGCATGTCGCGGCGTTTGCCGCCGCCGGGAATGCCAATCCGAATGCGGCGGCGCAGACTGCCCTCGCCCAGCAGCTCAATGCGGCCGCTCAGCGCACGCGCTATCTCGCCAGCCTTTCCGCACAAAAGCGAACCGAGATCGCCGCACATCTTCGCTCCTATACTGGCCCAGATGGCAAGGCTGATGTGTTTGAAGGCGCGATGCGACTGCTCGAAAACTACGGCTACAGCGGGACCTCGTCCGTGAAGGGTAGAACCAACTCGATCGTCTCCGTCATCCATGGCGAGATGGCGGACGTGCTGCAGGCTTTTGAGCGCAACTCGATCACCGGCTTTCGCCACAGCAAGCCGGCGGAGACCGATCTGGTTCGCGAGATCCTCGGCCAGCCGACCGGCAAGCCGGAGGTGAAGGCGATGGCCGACGCGGTGACAGGCGCGTTCGATCGCCTGCGCGAGCGCTTCAACGCGGCCGGCGGTGAAATCGGTGAATTGAAGGGGGGCTATATTCCACAGTGGCACGACCCGCGGGCGTTGCAGGCGGCCGGTTTCGACGCATGGAAAGCCTATATCTCCCCGCGGCTCGATCTGGCGCGCATGCAGGATCCGTTGACGGGAGGCCCTCTCATCCCTGCCCGGCTGGACGAAAGCCTGCGCAAGATCTGGCGTAGCGTTGTCACCGACGGCGTGATCGACCGCGCGCCATCGGCGCAAGCCACCGGCAACGGCGCCTTAGCCAATCAGCGCGCCGAGCACCGCTTTCTGCACTTCAAGTCCCCCGACGACTGGTTGGACTATGCCCGCGATTTCGGCCGCGGAGACCCGATCGCGGCGATCTTCCAGCACATCAAAGGAATGGCCGGCGACATCGCCAACATGGAGATCCTCGGCCCAAACCCGGGCGCGACGGTCGAGTGGCTGAAACAGGTGGTGTCGAGCGAGCATGCGAAAAGCATGGTCGGCGACCCCTCCCTGTTCCACGACAAGACGTTCTCGATCGGCGCAAAGTCAGAATTCGGAGGCAAGGCTGCGCAGCGGATCGAGGATCTCTATGGGTTCATCCGCGGCCGGCGAACGATCTCGCAGTCGGTTTCGACATTCACTGGCGATGTTCGCAACTTGATCACATCGGCGGCGCTCGGCTCGGCTGTGATCACCGCGGCGGCAACTGACGTTGCGGTTGATGCTGCGGCCCGCCGGGCGATCGGCATTGGTGCAGGCAATCTGCTGGGCTCCAACGCGAAGGTGTGGGCGGATACGGTTTCGACGATGATGAGCGGTCTACCGATCATGCGGCAAGTGTCACGCGTGATTGACGCGATGACTGGTGCGCCGCGCGACCAGGCGCTGCGCTCCGGTCTCATCATGGAAGAGTTCCTGCACATCGCTGGTGATGAAGCGCGCTACGCCGGCACGCTCGGCGGCCACACCTGGTCGCGCTGGCTTGCTGACCGCACAGTGTCGCTTACCGGCCTAGCGCCGATGACTGAAGCTCGCAGGTCGGTGTTCGCCCTCGACTTCCAGTCTCACCTTGCCGACATGACCGGCAAGACCTTCGATCAGTTGCCGCAGCAGCTGCGAGCAAAGATGGAAGGGTACGGCTTCGACGCGGCGCAGTGGGACACGATGCGCGCTGTGGCTCCGCATATTCCGCAAAAGGGATCGGCGGGCTGGTTGCGCCCTCTCGATATCGCGGCGACCGATCGCGCGGTAGCAGAACGCTATCTCGAAATGATCCTCGGTGAAACCGAACGTGCGGTCCCGACCGGGACCGCGCGATCTAAATCCTTTGCGATCGGCGCCGGTCCCAAAGGATCTTTCGCGACCGAACTGCTGGAGAGCTTCACGCAGTTCAAATCGTTCTCGATGTCGCTCACCACACTACAGCTGGAAACCGTCGCCCAGGAAGGCGGCTTCACCAGCGGCAAGGGTATCGGCTATGCGGCGGCGCTGATGATCCCGCTCACGATTGGCGGCATCGTCGCGACGCAGCTCAAGCAGATTGCCAATGGCAAAGATCCGCAGAAGATGAGCACGGCTACCGTGTTGCAGGGGATGGCTACCGGCGGCGGGTTCGGCATCTTTGGCGACTTCCTGCTCGCGGACGTCAACCGGATGGGCTACTCGCTGGGCGAACAGGCCGCCGGCCCGACCATCGGGCTCGTGACAGATCTGTTCAAGTTGACGGTGGGTAACGCTCGGCAGGCTATTCTCGGCAAAGATACTAATTTTGGACGCGAGGCAGTGCAATTCGCCGGCCGCTACATGCCGATCGTGTCCTCGGCGTGGCAGGCGCGGCTCGCATGGAAGCGCCTGGTGCTCGATCAGCTGCAATATCAGGTCGATCCGAACGCCCATCGGCGCTGGCGCGAGGAAGAACGCAAGGCGCTCCGCGAACATGGCCAGGGCTACTGGTGGCGGCCCGGCGAGCCGGTTCCAGATCGAGCACCTCAGCTGGTCGCGCCCTGAGTTAACACCGGGCCGGCGCGGCGATCATCCGCGCCATGAGCCTGACCTTTCCGATCCCTCGCGGCACCCGCACGGTGAGCTTCGTCACCGGCCCGGGACAAACTGTCTTCGGCCCGATCCCGTTCGTGCTCTACGACGCGCGGGATGTCGCGCTCCTGTCGTCGCCACCCGGCGGCGGCAATGCAGCCTATATTGAAAGCAATTTGTACACCGTCACGCCCGCGTCACCGTCGACGGCCTTCCCAGCCCTTTTCATGGTGACGCTGAACGCCGCCCTGCCGGCGAGCAGCCAGCTGGAGATCCGCGGCGTGCGGATCCCCGATCGCACAACGGATGTCACCCGCGCCGGCGTGTTGCAGTCGCAAAAGCTGGAAGCGGAAATCGACAAGCTCGTCCTCGCGCTGCAGGAAGTAAGGCGCGATCTGAACAGTTCGGCGCTGGCCAGTCTCGGCAATATGTTCGGCTTGCGGCTGCGCAATCTGGGCGAGCCGATGCTGCCGACGGATGCGACGACGAAAGGATATGTCGACACGCGCGACGGCACGCTGCAGCTGCAGATCAACGCGCTTGCTGTGTCGGGCCTGCAGTCTCCCGCGTTTCCTAGCCGCGACGCCGCGCGCGTCTCGAATATCGGCCCCGGCGTAACCTACGTTTCAACGGCTGGCTACTCGGTGCCGGGAGACAATGGCGGTGCCTTGTATCGGCGCGTGATGTCGCAGCCTTCGCATGCCGGCAAATTTCAATCCGCGGATGGCGCGTGGTGGGAGCTGGCGAGCTCGCCCGTCACGCCGCAGATGTTCGGCGCCAAGGCGGACTGCATCTCGCGCGGTGTCGGGACCGACGACAGTGCAGCCTTCAACATAGCGTACACCACGGCGCGGCTGCTCAAGACATATTTGCTCGTGCCTCCTGGCAGGTATCGCTGGGCGCAGCAAGTGCTGTTCGATGTCGGCGCCATCGTGTGCACCAGTTTCCTCGGTGCGGGCGAAGGCGAAACGACATTCATGATCGATACGTCGGTCCCCTCGCCGCAATTTCAGATCACCAATCGAACAGGGCCGGTGTCTGCGGGCCAGTACGCGTGTTTCTACGGCAAATTTGCGGGCTTCACGGTGGAGTCCTATTGCACGAACGGGATCGGACTTCTCATCGGCGAAGGCGACACACTCCCCAGCGGCAACACCTCCTGCTATTTCAACGGCACCTGGTTCGGTCCGATCGTCGTCGCCAATCGTGCGCCTAGCGTCAACAGCATCGGCGTGTTGACCTCCGGCCTCGTTACCAGCTGGTGCTATCTGACGGCAAATTGCGGCGGCGTGCCGGCTTCGCATGGTGGCGGCGCTGCGGACTTCTACGGCACCGCGCACAAAGTCCAGCACTGCACGATGACCGAATTCCACGGCGCGAACGGCAATGCGAGGATCGGCACCCACATCGCCGGGAACGGCTCGGTCTTCGGCTGTACGTGGTTCAATGTAGACTGGGAAGTTCTTGGCACGTGCTTCAAGTGCGACAATCCGAACGCTGGCGGCAACGGCTTCAACAAGATCAGTGGCGGCACGATGACGCTTTGCGACTGGGTCTTCGATGTCACCGACGGGCAAGGTCTGCTCGCAGAAGGTCACCTCATCGGGGACGTGCGCATTGCGATCATCAAGAACCATGACAGCGACATTGCTGGCGTCTACGGCGGCCACGGGCTCATCCTGCGCAGAAACAACCAGAGCCTGATCGGTAAGGTGCGCAACGGCAGTTTCTGGGACGGCAATGTGTCAGTGCCGCCCGGCCCCGGGTCGCCTGTGTCGGTCCAGCCCGTGATGCCGCCGCGCGGAACGTGGTTCAAAAACCGATGGGGACAGGCGGCCATCGTCTATGTGTACGGTGATGCGCTGGGCGCCAACGCAGCGACGCTGCAGATCTGGAAGCGTGCCTGGCACGACTATTCGTCCGGCGGACAACGCGTCGCGGTCGGTCCGATCTCCACAATTCCGATCAGGCTGGAGCCTGGCCAGAGCATCATGATCCCAGCCTCGCTAGCGGCGACAGCGACGTGGTTCTGGGAGCCGGCCGAGTAGCCGAGTTAACACCGCTGTCCGCACGCCATGGTGCGACCTCAACCGCGAGGTGCGCCATGGCTGCAAAACGAGATCCCGCTGCAATCCGCTACAGAAACCCCGGCGCCATGTGGGGGCGCACCGGCAAGCGGCCGGCCGGCGGCGCGACGGTGCCCACCAATGCGAAGATCCCGCTCAAATGGGGATCGACGCAGACGGTGTATCTCAGTGACGGCACCGGCCAGGGCAACAATATCGCAGTGTTTGACACCCCGGTGCAGGGCATCTGCGCGCAGCTGGACCTCTGGCGCACTTCGCCAAAGTATAAAAACAAGCGCTTCGCCGACGCGATCGCGACGTGGTCGGGTGGCAACAATGTTCCCGACTATATTGCCTACTGCAAAAAGCGGGTGCCCGGCCTGACCGATGACACGATCATGAACGATGCGTTCTGGTCGGGCCCGTCGGGCATTGCTTTCCTGAAGGCGCAGGCTGCGCACGAGGCCGGCAAGGCGATGCCATGGCCCGCCGCTGACTGGATCGAGGCGCAGCGCATCGTGTTCGGCAAGGCGCTTGCCCGCAGCAAACCGGCGGCTACACCGGCCGCAGCCGCGCCGTCCGACGTGGTGACGGCGCCGGCGCCGGTCGCGGTGAAGCGTCCAGGCATCTTGTCGACTCTGTGGAATGTCCTGCGCGGCAAGGACGCTGCGGTCGTCACCACGCCCGAAAAGGCGCGCCCGGGTCTGCATCCCGACGGCGACGCTGTTCTGTATGATCAGCAGGAAATGCTTTCGAGCAAAGGTTACACGGAAGTCGGCAACCCGGATGGCCTGATGGGCGACCGCACGAAATCGGCGATCAGGGAATTCCGCAAGCAGAACGGGCTGAAGCCCTCGGAAGCAATCGACGCCGAGTTCGCCTCCGCTCTCCTGACGGCCGGGCCGCGCCGTGTGGCGGCCGCGCGTGCTGATGCGACAGCGAAGGATCTGCGCGACAGCGGCAACAGCCAGATCAAGACGCTCGACGGTTTCGGAAATATCGGCTGGCTGCTCGGTCTGCTCGGTATTGGCGGCGGGGTTGATCAGTCAGGCTTGCTCGGCAAGGCGAACGACACGCTGCAGACCGCCCAGGACACGCTCGGCACGATCGCGACGGTGTTCCAGACGATCATCAATGTTGCGGCCTGGTGCTTCGCCCATTGGTGGATCTTCGCGGTCGCCGCCGGGTTGTATCTTCTGTTCAAGGTCGCCATGGGCGTGCTGAACGTTGTTGTCCTGTTCAAGCAGGGCTTTCTCTCGCGGGCGGATCGCTGATCAATGGAACATGCCGGCCTTATCATCTCGGCGATCGGCTTGCTGGTCGCCCTGATCGGGACGTTGTGCGGTGCCGTGTGGTGGCTGGCAACTCAGCTCTGGGCTCAAAAGGAGAAGACCTATCAGGTCGAGATCTGGGCGCGAGACGAGTTTGTGAGCAAAGACAGCTTCGGCCTCGTAGTCGGACGCGTCGAAAAAAGCATCGCCGATTTCCGCGGCGAGTTTGCCGGCCGCCTCGAAAAAATCAGCGACAAGATCGACCGCATCGCGGCGTGAGACTTTTGCAAGAAAACGGCAAAAAACGCCGCCTATGAGACACGCAAGTCTTTGATTTTATTGGGGTGTCCACTAGCACGCCGAATGCGGCGACGGAAGGGCGCCATGCTTCCCATACCACCGTCTGGTCAGCCTCTCCCGTGCGTGAAATAGTTCACGGAGAGCCGGATCGACCGACCGCCAATCCGGGACAACCGGAGTGCATCAGGGAGAACGCATATGGCCGACGGAATTCGTCTGAATGGCAGGATCGCTGTCGTCACCGGGGCTGCCGGGGTGATCGGCACCGAAACCATCAAGCTGCTTGCCGCACGCGGGGCGAAGATCGTCGCTGTGGACCGCGATGCTGCGGCCCTCGCGCGCGCGGTCTCGGGCCTCCCCGCCTCCGCTGAAGCCCTCTCCATCACCGCCGACGTCACCAGCGAGGAAGACGTGATCGGCTATGTCGCCGCTGCGGTGAAGCGCTTCGGCACCATCGATATCTTCTACAACAATGCCGGCATCGAGGGCACGATCACGCCGATCGTGAAGGCCTCGCTCGCCGATTTCCGAAAGGTGCTCGACGTCAATGTGGTCGGCGTCTTTCTCGGCATGAAGCATGTGCTGCCGGTGATGCTGAAGCAGGATCGCGGCTCGATCATCAACACCGCGTCGATCGCCGGCATCATCGGCTCGCCCGAAATCGCGGTCTACAGCGCCAGCAAGCATGCGGTCATCGGCCTCACCAAGAGCGCCGCGCAGGAATGCACCGGGACCAATGTGCGCGTGAATGCGGTCTGCCCCGGCCTGATCGACAGCCGCATGCTCTCGGCCATCACGGATGCCCGCGTCGGCCGCGGCTCGCCCGCACCGGTGGAGAAGGTCGTGGACCGCGTACCGCATCGCCGGCTCGGCCTCGCAAGGGAGGTCGCGCCCATCGTGGCGTTTCTCGCCTCGGACGATGCGAGCTATGTCACTGGCTCTGCCTATACCGTCGATGGCGGCCGCACCTCGGCATAACCCAAAACCAAGAAGAGCAGATCATGCCCGTCGTTCTCGATCCCGATGCCAATGCCGTCCTGAATGTCTTCCGCGATGCCGGCCGTCCGCCCTACGAGACGCTGACGCCGCCGGAAGCGCGCGAATGGTATCTCAAGGCCCGGCCGGTCGCCAATCCGGAGCCACCGGAGCTGGCATCCGTGCAGGCGCTCACCATTCCCGGACCGGCTGGCGCGATCCCTGCCCGTCTCTACACGCCGAAGACGCTCCGCCAGCAGGACGGGATGTCGCCCTGCCTGGTGTTCTTCCATGGCGGCGGCTGGGTGATCGGCGACCTCGACAGCCATGACGTGGTGTGCCGCTTCCTCGCCTATGAAGGCGAGATGCTGGTGATCTCGGTCGACTATCGCCTCGCGCCCGAACACAAGTTTCCGGCCGCCATCGACGATGCCATCGCCGCCACGCGCTGGATCGCCGACAATGCGGTGCAGCTCAATATCGATGTGAAGCATCTGTCCGTCGGCGGCGACAGCGCGGGCGGCAACCTCTCCGCCATCGTCGCCATCGATGCGCGCGACAACGACGGGCCGAAGCTCAAAGGCCAGATGCTGATCTATCCGGCCACCGATTTCCGCATGAACCATCCCTCGCACAGCGAGCCGGAAACGAGCTGCCTGCTCACGCATAATGTGATCCGCTGGTTCGCGGACCACTATCTCAACAAAGCCGCCGATATCGACAACTGGCGTGCGTCTCCTGCGCGGATGGAGAACCTGAACGGCCTGCCGCCCGCTTACGTGCTGATTGCGGGCGCCGACCCCCTGCGCGACGAAGGCGATGAATATGCCAGGCGCCTCGCCGACGCCGGCGTCGCGGTCAAGCTCAAAACCTATCCCGGCCAATTCCATGGCTTCATCACCATGGGCAAGATCCTGCCAAAGGCCAATGAGGCGCTGCATGACATTGGTGGATGGCTGAAGTCGCTGTGACGACCAGATCAGGCTGATCGCGTCTCGACGGCCGCCGCGCGCGCGGCGCGGCGCATGGCCTGCGGCGGCTGCCCGAAGCTGCGGATGAAAGCCCGCCGCATGCGTTCGGGATCGCGAAATCCAGCGACTTCCGCGATCTGTTCAATGGCTTCGCTGCTGTCCTGGACCCGCTGTTTGGCGACATCCACGCGCAGGCGCTCGATGGCCTTCGACGGTGTCGCTCCGGTCTCCGCGATGAAGGCCCGCGTGAAATGCCGTGCACTCATGCCGGCCTGCTCCGCCAGTTGCTCCACCGTGAGCGCCTGATCGAGACGCTCACGCGCCCAACTCAGCAGCGGCGCAAAGCGCCCTGTGGGCGCCTTCAGTTCGAGCAGCGACGAGAATTGCGACTGGCCGCCACCGCGACGGTGATACAGCACGAGCTGGCGCGCCGCAGCCCGCGCGACGTCCTCACCGTGATCTTCAACGATCATGGCGAGTGCGAGATCGATACCGGCGCTGATGCCAGCCGAGCTCCAGATATTGCCGTCGCGAACAAAGATGCGGTCCGGCGTCAGCCTGACGCGCGGATAGGCGGTCAGGAACTGCCGCGTATGCCGCCAATGCGTCGTGGCCATCCGGCCATCGAGCAAGCCTGCTTCGGCGAGCACATAGGTGCCCGAACAGACACTGGCGACGCGGCATCCCCGCCGGGCCGCGTTGCGCACGAATGCGCGGATCCGCGGACAGGCGGCGGCCGCGCGTACGCCTTCCCCACCGACAATGATCAATGTGTTGAGACCGGCAACTGACCTTAAGCCGCGTGCCAGCAAGGTCACGCCCGACGAACTCGCGACCTCTCCGGCATCGGCGGCAATCACCTTGATCGTCGACGGCACGCCCGCGACCCGGCCCGCAATCTCGAACGCCGCAATCGGCCCGGCGGCATCGAGCAACTGAAATTTCTGAAAGACGAGTATGCCGATCATGGTCAGGCCTTCGTGACAGATGAATGTCCGATATCGAGGGATATTAGACATTTCGGACGTCATGCCATCATGACACAGTGAGGCGGTCAAGCAGCCAGCTGCCCGCCCGTCAGGAGATCGTCATGGCCTCACCCATCCGCATCGGCTTCGTTCTGTTTCCGAATGTCACGCAGCTTGACTTCACCGGTCCGCTGCAGGTCCTGTCACGCGTTCCCGGCGCGGAGGTGCATCTCATCTGGAAGCGCATCGAGCCGCTCACCAGCGACACCGTGCTCACCTTCCTGCCGACCACGACCTTTGCCGACTGTCCGCAACTCGACGTGATTTGTGTGCCCGGCGGCGCAGGTGCCGACGATGCGATGCTCGACGAAGAAATCCTCGCCTTCCTGCGCAAGCAGGCCGCCAGCGCGCGCTACATCACGTCGGTCTGCACGGGCGCACTGGTGCTGGGCTCCGCTGGCCTGCTGAAAGGATATCGTGCGGCGACCCATTGGTCGGCGCGATCCTTCCTGTCCCGTTTCGGCGCGACCCTGGACACGTCACGCGTCTGCGTCGATCGCAACCGTGTCACCGGCGGCGGCGTCACCGCCGGCATCGATTTCGCGCTGACACTGGTGTCGCTGATGTTCGACCGCAAGACCGCAGAAATGATCCAGCTCGGGATCGAATACAATCCGGCGCCGCCTTTCGATGCTGGCTCGCCGGAGAGCGCACCGGTCGATGTCGTGTCAGCTTTGACCGAACGCGCCGGCGGATGGAAGCAGCGCGAGGCCAAGGTCGCGCGCGCGGCCGAGAAGCTGGGCGCGTAAGCAGGCCGCGTCACCCGGCCAACAAAAAAAGCCGCGCATGTCGCCAAGCGCGGCTTTCTTCAGATTCGGAGCTGGCGATTACGAGCCGGGCGTCCAGGCCTGGTAGTCGCCGGTCGCCTTGGGGCGGCGGCCCGAAGCCAGCGTCGAGCCCGACGGGCGATAGGCTGCCGGCGTGCCGGTCAGATTCGGCAGATGCGGCTTCTGCCATTCGCGCGGCTGGTAATCCTGCTCGCTCGGCACGACGTCCGTGGTGTGATGGATCCAGCCATGCCAGCCGGTCGGAATGCGGCTCGCTTCGGCATAACCGTTATAGATCACCCAGCGGCGCTCGAAGCCCAGCGTTGGGTCAATCTTGCCGCCTTTGGTGCGGTAATAGCGGTTGCCCTGCTCGTCGGTGCCCACCAGTTCGCCGAATCGGCTGGTCCACAGATCGGTCCCGAAGGTCGATCCGCTCCACCAGGTGAAGAATTTCAGCAAAAACTGTTTCATGTTTTGAGCCGTTCCAGGGAATTCGTCGGCCGTTGATGCCATCGGGACCGCCAAATGTCCAGTTGCCGACGCGACGCATCGCCGCTCGCAACTGTTTGTGAGACCACCTCTGCGGCCTGCTTTCGAGATCACATCTAAGTCACAGGCAATGCAGCGCTTTGTTCATGCCTTGTACATCGGACACAGCGCGAAATGGCCCCAAGATATGCGCTAACCGCGCGGAACATGCTCTGCGCGAGACTGTTGGGAACATATCCAGATAGGAGAAGACGATGACTGGTTTGAAGGTTCTGAGCATTGCGGCGCTTGCGGCGGTAGCGATCCCGGCCATGGCGACGCCGAGCTTCGCAATTGAGAAGCGCGTGGTCATCGGCAGCCCGGGTGGCGGCGGAGGTGGCGTGGCCATTGGCGGCGGTGGCCGCGGCTTCGGCGGCGGCGGTGGTGGTTGGCATGGCGGCGGCCCACGCTTCGGCGGCGGTGGCTGGCACCATGGCGGCGGCTGGCGTGGCGGCGGTTGGCGCGGTGGCGGCTTCGGCCCTGGCTTCGCAGCCGGCGCGGTCATTGGCAGCGGCCTGGCGGCCAGCAGCTATTATGGCAATTCCTACGGTTACTACGGCGGCAGCCCCTATTACGGCAGCCGTTATTATGACTACGACGATGCGCCGGATGTCGTTGAAGTCGCACCGCGCAGCAGCGGCGGCGATGTCGATTACTGCATCCGCACCTACAAGTCGTACAACGTGCGCACCGGCACGTATCTCGGCTATGACGGCCAGCGCCACGCCTGCCCGTAACGTCTGATGCCATCACGATCGAGGGCGAC
>NZ_JBIISY010000284.1:0-7092 GCF_044340795.1 Tardiphaga sp. | reverse complement strand
CCAGCATCAAGGCCGGAACGATCAGGAAGCCGCCGCCGATGCCGAAAAAGCCCGACAGCGTGCCGGTGACCAAACCGAGGCCGAGCAGCGCCGGCGTATTGGCGGAGCTGATGGCCACGCGATGCGCGCCGATGCGGGCACGTGTCTTCAGCATCAGAACCGCGATCACCAGCATCAGTATCGCGAACATTGCCAGCAGATTTTGCCCGTCCATCTGCTTGCCGAGGATGGAGCCGCCGAGAGCGCCAAGGATGCCGGCCGTGGCGAAGACCAGCGCGCAGGACCAGTGGACATTGCCGCCGCGTGCGTGATTGCCGAGGTTGATGGCTGCATTGGCAGCGACCGCAATGGCGCTGGTGCCAATGGCCACGTGCGGATTGTTGACCCCGACCACATACACCATCAGCGGCACGGCGAGGATCGACCCACCACCACCGACGAGGCCGAGCGAAAATCCCACCAGTGCGCCGGAGCCAAGCCCCAGCACGCCCTGCATCATCGTGATCATGATCCGCCGATTCGCGATTGCTATCGCGATGACCTTAGTGGCGTTTTTCCAGCTTCTCCATGCAGGGGAGCGCATGGCTCAGCAGCTTGTGAACGGTTGTGTGCGCTAGCGCACCAGCAGGGTCACGGCGATGGGGACCAGCAGTGAGGTGACGAGCGCATTCAGGCTCATGGCGATACCGGCAAACACGCCGGCCATGGCATCGACCTGAAACGCCCGCGCGACCCCGATGCCGTGCGATGCCAGACCGACGGCAAAGCCGCGGGCGCGATAGTCGGTGATGCGCATCCGGTTCATCATCGGGGTGACGATGATCGCCCCCATGATGCCGGTGAGCACGACGGACACAGCCGTGAGCGATGCATCCGCGCCGAGGGATTCACTGATGCCCATGGCGACGCCCGCCGTGACCGATTTCGGCGCCAGCGACAGCGTGATCTTGTCGGGCAGGCCAAAGGCTTTCGCCAGCAGCACCACGGAGACGATGGCGGTGATGCAGCCGACCACCAGCGCCGCCAGCATCGGCACGATGGCCGCCAGCACGGTCTTGCGATTCTCGTAGAGCGGAACGGCCAGCGCGACCGTGGCGGGACCGAGCAGGAAGTGCACGAACTGCGCGCCGCTGAAATAGGTGGTGTAGGACGTCCCCGTCAGCAGCAGGAAAACCGCAAGGATCCACATGGAATGGAAGACGGGATTGGCGAAGGGATGCCGGCCGGTCCTTTGCGACAGTGCATCGGCGGTCGCATAGACGAACAGCGTCACGGTCAGCCACAGCAGCGGCTGCTGCGAGAGATATACCCACAGCGCGAACGGATTTGAACTCATGACGCAGGCCGGCCTCGCGTCATCAGGCGGCTGATCACGAGAAACGTGCCGACGGTCACAAGCAGCGTGATCACCACGGAGATCGCCAACACGCCAGCGATAGCCGTACCGTGCTCGGCGAGCAGATCGAGGCGCTGAACGACGCCGACGCCGGCCGGGATAAACATCAAAGACAGATGCGCGAGCAGCCCCCGCGCGGTGGTCTCCACACCGCCGCCTTGCAACGGGCCGACCGCGAACAGCGACGCGCGATCCCGCAGCAGCAGCAGGATGAAGAGCAGCAGCATCCCGAACACGGGACCAGGCACCGGCCAGGCAAAGCTGCGCACGACGACCTCGCCGGCAAGCTGGCACAGCAGGATCAGGCAAAGACTGGCAATCATGGAAGCTCCGCGGGCGATGACGCAGCGTTATCGCCCGCAGAACGGAATAAGTCGATCAACCGAACCGCACGGCTGATTTGATCAAGCTGCACCCTTCAGGCGCTTGGTGCATTCGCTGTAATAACCGCCGCCCTTCTGGATCCACTTCAGGCCGCCATTGGCATTGCTGGCCTTGTTGGCGTTGTACTGGTCCACGCAGGTATGCATCCGCTGCTTGCCCGCGGTTTCCTTGGCGTATTTTGGATCGACGGCCGTCGGGAAAGTCGCCGGGCCCGACGGCGCCGCAGGTGTTGCTGCGGGAGCAGCTGCCGTCTTCGGCGCAGCTGCCGGTTTGGCATCGGCCGCAGCCGGCGCCGCTGTTGCAGCAGGAGTGGCCGAGGCAGCCGTGCCGCATTCGGCTTTCCGGAAGTCATTCCATTTCTGGCCGTTCAACGTGCCGGCGGTCTTCGCCGCCTGATATTTTGCGCTGCATTCGGCGGCTGTCAGCGCATTGGCTGGCTGCGCCGCCAGCAAGACCATTCCGGAGATCACAAAGGCACTGGCAAAAGCACTGGTAACCGCATTGGCAAGAGCGATGTGTTTCGTCATGTCGTCTTCTCCCTGGATACGCGAATGACCGGACTATCCTAGCAATGCCACAATCAACGGCAATGAGGTCGCGCGCGGCAGCGCAAATTTATCTTCATCGCGCATCCGGCACGAATTGTAGTTCATTCACCTGCGGTTCAGCCCTGCGCGATCACGCTGCCCATCCCGGAAAGAAGAGGTGTCGCCATGACCCGATTTGTGACCAGCCTAGCCACCGCCACCATCGCCTCCTTCATGCTGATCGGCGCCGCCAGCGCGCAGGCGCCCGCGACGGGCGACCAGAAGATGGCGCCCGCCAGCAAGATGGCGCCTGCCGATAGCAGCAAGGCGGCGAAGCCCCGCACCGCGGCGTCACTGGAATGCTCCAAACAGGCCGACGCCAAGAACCTGCATGGCGATGCCCGCCGCAAGTTCCGATCGGAATGCAAGAAGGGCATGAAGACCAACTAAACGAACTCATACCTGCCCCTCGCTTGCGAAAGCGAGGGGCAGGTAGACCGGGACGCATTTGTCGCCCGGTCCGGACTTTGTCATAAAGCGGGCTCCTCGAGCCGCCGCCGAATGTCACTGCCATCAGCCCTTCCCAGCCTTTTGCAGACCCGCACCACCGTCGAGACATTGATCGTCGGCACGATCGGCGGCGCGCTGTTTTATGGGGCGGAATTGCCGGGCGGGCTGATTTCCGGCGCCATGATCGCCGTCGCTACCTATGGCATTCTCGGCCGCCCCGTCGGCCTGCCGCAGCCGATGGCCCATGTGATCCTGATGACCCTCGGCCTGTCGCTGGGCTCGATGGTGTCGCCCGAGATGGTGAAGAATCTCGCCGCCTATCCCGTGACCATCGCGCTGCTGGCGCTGGCGACCTTCTGCGCCACATTCGGCAGCAGCATCTATCTGCAGCGCGTCCATGGCTGGGATCGCACCTCTGCGCTGCTGGCCGGCAGTCCCGGCGCGCTGTCGCAGATCATCATGCTCGCCACCGAGCGCAATGCGGACGTACCTGGCATCGCGGTGGTGCAGATCTTTCGCGTCATCATCCTCACCGCGATGGTGCCGCTGCTGCTCGCCGCCACCGGGCAGATGGGCCACGGCCCGCTGCCGTCGCGCGGGCCGGAAGCGACGCCACTGGCGCTGCTCGCACTGGCCATGGCTGCCATCGCTGTGTCGCTGGTGATGAAGTGGATCAGGTTTCCGGCGAGCTGGATGTTCGGCGCCATGATGGCGTCATCGGTGCTGCATGGCGGCGGCTGGATCCATGGCACGCTGCCGCAATGGGCCTATATCGCCGCCCTTGTCGGCATTGGCACGCTGATCGGATCGCGTTTCGGCAAGATCTCACCGCGCACCATTCTCAGCCACGTCTGGGCCGCGCTCGGCTCGTTCTCGGTGGCGATCGTCATCTCGGCAGTATTCGTCGCCGTCGTCGCATTGACCACCAATGTGAAGCTGAGCGACGCGGTCGTCGCCTTCGCGCCCGGCGCCATGGACGCGATGCTCGCGCTGGCGCTGACCTTGCACATCGACCCCATCTTTGTCGGCGCGCATCATCTGTCGCGCTTCATCTATGTCTCGATCGTCACGCCCGGCATCGTGCATCTGTTCGGCAAGGCGCAGGACGATATCGACGACTAGCGCCGCGCGGTCTTGCCCGCGCCCCAGCCGGCAATCGCCGCCATCAACAGCGAGATCAGCACGTTGTAGCCGGCCAGCGACAGCCCGAGGAAACGCCACTGCACCTCGTCGCAGCGGATCACCTTCACGGTGTCGAGCCGCTCGAACAGGCTGCCGGCCTTGCCGAGATCGACCACCGGCCCGGAGCATCCGGTCGGCCCCTGCCAGAATTGCCATTCGACGCCGGCGTGATAGCCACCAAGAACCGCATTGGCGAGCGCAGCCAGCGTGAGGATCACCAGGCCCGCGACCAACACACCGCGCGGCGCATTCCGATTGGCGGCGATCGCCACCAGCACGGCCAGCGGGATCGACAGATAATAGGCATAGCGCTGCTCAAGGCAGAGCGGGCACGGCCGGATATCCAGAGCGAGTTCGAAAAACCATGCGCCGGCAATGGTCGCGACGGCGACCACGGCCACCGCAACAGCCGCACTAAATGCAGGATTTCTGCCGGACGAGGCGGCGGACGAGGACGAAACGGCGGTCACATGGCTCTCCCGGATGGCTATCGCGTCCTATCGCGAGCCCGCCGGACTGTCGAGATATCCGCGGATCACACTGCCGACATCGCTGGGCATGTGCATCGCGACTTTTCTGCCGCTCCCGCAGTTGACCCGCGGGAAGTCCCGGCTATAGTCCGGCCACTTCGCGACCCCGGGTTCCGGCGTCCGATGGCCCCTGTGGTGGAATTGGTAGACGCGCTCGACTCAAAATCGAGTTCCGAAAGGAGTGCTGGTTCGATCCCGGCCAGGGGCACCATTCCTGAACAGACTTACGAACCAAAGTGCGTGGTTGGCCATCTGGGCCAAGCGTAGACGTAATATTGTCATTTGAACCAATGATGCGGATGGTGCTGTCGGTAACGACGATGGCGTCCACGACGGCACTCAGGTACGCCTTCCTGGCAGCCACGTCGCCGTCTACGAGGCGTTCGCGCATCAAGCGGGTGAAGCGGTCAATGGCAATGGGGTCGATTTCGATCGGCACAGCGCTTGATTTCCTGGCATATTCCAGCGCTTCGCTTGCTCGGTCCTTGGTCGTCTTGAGGGCCGACACGCGTTCTCTTAGGGTCGGATCGGTGCCGTCGATGGTCCCGGCCTCAATAGAGGCGTAGAGACGGGACAAACGCTCTTCAGCGTCTGTCACTTGGCGGGCCAAATCGACTAGACGCCGATCTGCCGAAGCCTGGCGATCGTCTCGACGCGCCTTCAAGGTCATCAAGATAGCGGAAACGCGTTCAGGCTGCAGGAGCTGATCGAGCAGCGCCCCGACGACCAGCTTCTCAATGAGCGGGCGGGCAATCTTCCGGTTGCTGCAGGGCGCCCCACTCCCTTTCTTGTGCTGCCCCTTTTTGATGGCGTGAATGCACTTGTAATAGCTGTAGATCACGCCAGTCCGGGAGGTGCCAGTCGCAGTCGTTAGCGCACAGGATTGCGCGCAGTCGCAGCGAACCAGCCCACCCAGCAAAGACGGCGCCGAGGCCAAACGCGGACCGCGGGACTTAGGGCGGCGCGACACCAGCAAGGTTTGAACCGCCTCGAAGGTGACCTGATCGATGATGACGGGAATTTCGTATTCGATGATCTCGGAAGCGGCCTTGCGCTCACGATCGTTCTTCCGATCGAATTCGTTAAAATTGCGAATGCCCGTATATGCGCGACGGGTGAGCATCTCGTGGACGGTGCCGGTGCCGAACAATGCCCCATTACGTGAGCGATAGCCCCGTTCGTTCAGCCACTCCGCGACCTTCTTCGTTCCGAGCGGACCGCTCGTCCCGTCACCATTTTTAGCCAAATCGAAGGCCCGAATCACAACCTCCGCTTCGACGGGCTCGACGGCCAGCTTCTTCTTCTGCTTGTTGCCGATGATTTCGGCATCGACAGACCTGTACCCGTAGGGGATGATGCCGCCATTCGAATATCCAAGCTGCGCATTGGCCTTCATCGTCCTCATCGTGGAACGTCCGGTCTCTTTGGACTGATATTCGTTCACGATGCCGATGAATTTCCTGAACATATCGCCGGTGTCATCGTTCGCGAGCGGCTCAGCATGCGAGATCAATTCGACCTTGTGTTTCCGCAGCATCTGCACGGTGAGCTCTTGCTCGACCTGATTGCGAAATGCACGCGAGAACGAATAAACGAGAATGGCATTGATCGTTCGCGTCCCATCCGTCGCACGGGCGATCATCTGCTCGAACGCCGGACGTCGCATATTCGTCGCGGTCTCTCCCTCCTCGCGGAAGATGCCGGCGATATGATCGCCATCGCGTTTGCAGCGCGCGATCAGGTTCTCTTCCTGGGAGTCCAGGCTTAGCTGATTGTTCGACTGCTTCTCCGTCGAGACACGAATATAGATGAGAACATTGCGCCGCGGGTTGCTGACCACATCCGGCGAAGTTGCGATTTTCAGGTTCTTACGGGCCATGTCAGGCTTTCTCACGCGATACGATGAAGAGTCTAACCGTGCGATGGAATCAGGGGAAGCTCTACTTTTCCCATCATCCACCGCACGGTTAAAGCGTTGTCACCCGAACAACGGGCGTTCGTTTGCAACCACATTCCAGCGGTCGCGGAAGCCGTCCCACAAACGGTCTCGTTCTTCGATCAGGAGCCGCTCGAATGCATCCTGAGCCGCATGGGGGTTGCTCCGGAAGCCGTACACGAACAAGTCGTGACGCTGCTCCTCCGAGAGCTGCTTGAGTTCGCGAATGAAGGGCAAGCGGCCGAACACTTTGAAGCGGTTTTCCGGGTCGAGGCTGAATTCCCGCTCCAAGTTAGTCGCCTCCATCGCTTCCTGAACGATACGAAGCGCCGTCTCGATAGCGATGTCGGCGATCTGCCGGAGGGTATAGTCGTCAACGGGCATGGGCGTGGTCCTTCTACTTCGGTTGAACGGACATCTTGCGGGGCAAGCCGAAGACGTCGTCGAGTACAGCCGAGAAATAACGCTCGATGGCGTCGAGCTCGGCTGGCACGATAGGTGGGGGATCCGCGACTTCACTGATCACGGTCCAGAATTCGAGGTCGGACGGGCGCAGGGCGGAGGCTCCACCCGCCTGGACCATTTTGGTCTGCGCTGCCTCCGGCAGCGGCGATGCTGACGGCTCAC
>NZ_JBIISY010000283.1:0-7134 GCF_044340795.1 Tardiphaga sp. | reverse complement strand
GGGAGCCAAAAACAATGAAAGCTTGGGAGCAGATGGATGCAATCACACCCCCATCAGTAAAAGAACGTCCAATACTTTTCAGCGGCCCCATGGTGCGCGCGATATTGGAAGGCCGCAAAACGCAGACGCGGCGAATAGCAAAAACCGACTTCCTGAAATCAGTTCGACCATTCCCTGATGCTCCAGCAGAGATGCGTCCTTGCAATCATTCCTGGCCTGGGAAGCGGGTTGGCATGACGTGTTCTGACTGCCATCAGGCAATCATTTCCAAATGTCCCTACGGCCAGCCCGGTGACCGGCTGTGGGTGCGGGAGACTTGGGCTCAAAACCAGAACCAGTACAGCGAAACATTTATTGATGACAGCTTGGTCTACCGGGCTGACGGTGAATTTCGAGCACAGGACAACGGCACCGACCTGCCTTGGTGTCCGTCTATTCACATGCCCCGCTGGGCCAGCCGCATTCTGCTGGAAGTGGTGAGCGTGCGGGTGGAGCGTCTGCAAGACATTGGGCAATTCGGTGCCGTCTGCGAAGGCTATCCACCTTCGACGCGATTGGAATGCGGAGGACTAGACCACGATCCCGTCGACCTTTTCATTGAGCAAGATGTGCTGGGTCAGCAGTGGGATGCCAACCCTTGGGTATGGGTCGTGGAATTCAAGCGGGTCGAAGCATAATGGACCTGCAAACCTTCGACGTCGAAATCGCAAAGGAGTACGGCCTCGAATGCGCCGTGCTCTTTCAAGCTATTGGATACTGGGCGAGACACAATCGCAGCAAACCTGACCGGCAACGTGACGGCAAAGCATGGATGTACATGAGCCGCCGCGAGTGGCTGGAAGAGTTCGGGTATATCGGTGAAGGAACGCTTCGATCTGCGCTGCAAAAGCTTGCGAACGCCGGTCTCATTGAGCGCGGGAACTACAGCGAGGGCATGTATGCTCGGACCACCTGGTACACGCTCACGGAAACCGGTTGGGAGCTTTGGCTAAAACAGCCAAAGGGTTTGGCTAATTCAGCCAAAGGCTTTGGCGAAAACAGCCAAACTATTACAGACACCAACATAACAACCACTCACTCAACTCTCCCCCCAACCCCCAAGGGGGAGCCGGACAAGTTCGACGAAATCTGGAAGGCTGTCTGGAAGCGAGGCGGAGGTTCGCAACCTCGTCAGCCCGCTGCCCGCGCTTATGCCGCCGCTATCAAGAGCGGAGCCAGGCATGAGGATATTCTCGCCGCAGTGAAAGCCCGTATCGGCGTGGACAAGCCAGATACAGTCTATGCACCCATGCTCTCCACTTGGATGAATCAAAGGCGCTGGGAGAACGAGGGGGCGGAGCCGGTCATGTCTGCTGCGGATCTAGATGCTGCCAACCGGCGTCTCGAAGAGCGTCAGAAGCGGCACCGTGAGCAGATGGCCAAGCTGGCTGAGGAGCGAAGCAACAAGCTGCTGGGGCTGGCGTCATGATCCATTCCCACGACGACAGGCAGCTTGAACTCCTGCTCGATGAGTGCGGCGAGAACGCCGAGCATATCAAACAGCTACAGAAGGAAGCGAAGGAAGGCTATCCGGCACCATTCGTGCCGTACCAGAAGCCGAAACCGATTGACCCATGGCCCCCTCACATGCGGTTCGATTAATCGGGGCGCTGGAGGCCGCTGTTCAGCCAGGGCGAAGGGGGCTGCGCCTTGCAGATGTGCTCCATCACATGGCTGCAGGAGGGGCACTCGAACATCTGGACTTCCATCCCGGCGGAGCGCGGGGAGATCCGCATCAGCAACGTCGGCTTCCCGCACTTGGCGCACGGCGGCCGTGTGATGTGGGAAGTGTTTGGAAGCATGTCATGCTCGCGCTGGAGGAAGGCGGGAGCCGATGACTCTCATCACCGATAAAAGCCTACGAACCGGGCGGTGACGCCGTTAAGGTAAATCTCCTCCAACGGAACTTTCAACAGTTAATTTTTGCAAATCTTCTCATTTCAGCGGAACGATTCCGCTGTCTGTCACTTTTGTGGGCGGAAGATGAGAGCGGAAGTTGCCTAAGATTCTAGTCGTCGAAGATGACCCATTCATCATGATGTGGGTCGAGGATGCCCTGCATGATGCGGGGTTTTCCGTGCTGACCGCTACCAATGCAGACCGGGCAATCACCTACCTCGAAAATGATCCTGAGATTACGCTGGTTTTCACTGACATCGACATGCCGGGTAGTATGGACGGCCTCAAACTCGCCCTGGCTGTACGGGACAGATGGCCACCCGTCCACATTGTGATAGCGAGCGGAAAACACCGCCCGCTTGCAAGCGAGATGCCCGAAGAGACGGTTTTCATTCCAAAGCCCTATCTTCCGCGTGACATCCTTGGAGCCGTGCGGGGCTTCCACTGAGTAACCACGTTCCTCCGCTCAAGGTTTCATTTCTGGAACAATGATTAGCGGCAGGCATTCTTTCCACGTGGAAATCGGCGGGAGGCATGCCATGGACGATCTTTCCAAGAAGGGTCAGCAGGACCGCAGCAAAATCAACATGCACGAGGCGCACGAGGTCCAATATTGGACCAAGCATCTCAACGTGTCGAAGGAGGAGCTGCAGCGGGCCGTGGACAAAGTCGGCAACTCCGCTGCCGCCGTCCGCAAGCAGCTCGCCGCATGAAGCCGCTCGTCCGGCGCTGGACCGAGGAAGATCTTCAAAAGCTTCGGGTGCTGATGTCACAAGGGGCGTCAGCGGCCCGGTGTTCTGCGGCTCTGAACCGTTCGGCTTCTTCGGTGAAAAAAGCCGCACGCCAGCTCGGCGGCGAGTTAGCGGGCGTGCGCGAGCTGAAGGCGCAACGCCGCGAAATGCTGGAACGAGAGGAGCGGAGCCTCCGGCCCGGCCAGCGAAGAAATGACGGCAGCTTTGTTTAGCCTCTAAGCCACCTCGTCGCGCGGCCAGGTCTGGATGCCTGGGTTAGCTCGACCGGGGAAGGTCTTTTCGGTCCCGCACTGGCGGCACTCGAACACCCGGTTGACGTACCCCTTCATGCCCGGCTCGATGCGCTGCAGGAACAGGGCGGACGTGCATTTCGGACAAGATCTATCAGCCATTTTGACCCCCGTTTGGCTCAATCCCGACGAAGAGAAGCAGAAAGGGCGCCGGAGTTCCCGACGCCCCTAATTATATGCCGCCTGTGGCGGGAAATCCTCAGTGCGTTTTGCTGTTCTGCCACTTCTCAAGATCAGGTTTTGGAGTGTCGGGCAGGCTTGGGTCAGTTGCGTTCTGCGGGTTTTGCTTCCACGGCTGATCGGTTTGCTTTGTGTCCGGCCAATCCTGGCGGTCGTCGGGCCTCGGGGTTTGGTCGTTTTTCATGCCGCAGCCGTTGCTTTGGCCAAGTAAGCCGACGTCAGCTTTTCGACGTTGTCGCGAACCCAATCAGCCATCTTCTGCTCTTCGTCGAGCGAACGCTGCAGGATCTCCTTTGCCTTCGGTTGCCCAGCAGCTTCAGCCATGCTGATGAGCGACTTGTAGGCCGCGATCTCGAAGTTCTCGAAGGCGTTGTTGGCAAAGGTGTTCTTCAGGATTTCGTCCGGCGCCGCTGCGTGGAACATTGCCATGAAGTTTGCCATGACCGACTGAGCGGTGTCTTTGAGCGTCGAATTGTCCTCGGCCAAGTCTTGTAGGCAGCTTTCAAGTCGTGCCAACTGCTCTTTCGTTTCAGCGAGATGCATGGTGAGCTTTGCCTTCACCTCCGGATAATCGTCCATGCGCTCCGATTGGCGCTCCATCAATTCCCGCGCCTGGATCTCCATAGCGTGAGCGTTGCGTAGTCCCGTCACGTAAATGTCGCGTGCCGTCTCGGCCATAAGTCTTCTCCCTTGTTGTCTGCGCGTAACACCAATTCGGGAACCCTGTTCCCCGCCGCGACAAACAATCACGGGGGGACGGAACAGTGAGCACGACTGCTCGTTCGCGGCTCAGGAGGCCGCATGCAGGCATTCACTACTCAGGAAATTACCCGGAAGTCCGTCGGAATAGCTCTGGGCTTCCTCAAACTATCGGGAGAGCTGGAAGACGAAGCTGCCGCGGATCTCTTCATCACTAAGAGCGTCGAACGCATGATGGACGCTGGTATCAAACAGGAGCTGATACTCGCAAACAGCGCGATTGCGGAGTATCGGAATTCCACAAGGCGCGATCAGAGTGCAGTTCTAAGAACGATTGTCAGGTGAGAAAATGTGGGCAAGAATCCAGGTATGGTGGATACGGACACACGACCAAAGGCTGAACGACGAGCTTGCTCTCGCGGTGGCCGTCGTCCTGGCAGCGGCCGTTACGGCGAGCCTACGGTTCCTGTTCGAGTCCCTGTGAGCTTGCTTGCTGCCGTGCGCCGCCTCTTAGAGCTTGGCCCGCGTAAGCTTCCTTTCGTGGTTGTCGGTACGCCAACCGCTGCCGCCGTCAGCGGGCGCTCCACGTTATCGATTTATCCCCGGAACTAACGAAACTCACAGAAACCTCCGGGTTTGGGGAATAACCCGCGCTCAAAATCACAAGGCCCTTGCGTAGGATTCAGAAAACCTGCCACAAATTCTTTATCGCAACGCGATGATTCGGCTTCCAGCGAATTTTAATGGAGAGCCGCGTCATGAATCGTCCGCCGAAATTCCAGATCAAATTGTTGGGGTGTGATGTCAGCGCCGAAGGGGTCGTTGGCATCGGAGCCGCGTGCTTCCTCGTCGTGTTCGTTATCGTCGTCACCCGTTTGTTCTAGCAAGCTTCATGGCCATGCGCGATAATATCCGCCTGGGGGAAACATGGATTGGTCGATAGTCACGGTGCTGGCTCTGGTCGGCATATTCATCTGGTGGCGACAGCAAAAGCATGTCGAAGGGCAAAAGAAGGTCGCTGCCCGGTTGGCGAGGGACACCCGCCTGTATCAGCACATCAAGATGGGGATGCGCGAGTACGACTGGCGCCAGAAAGATGAGCTGTGGGATTACGGCGACCGGCAGGTGATTTTCGAGACGCCTCATCTCATTGCGTACCACGTGAGCCATTTTGCCGAGACCCGCATCGGGTTCTACTTCAAGGACATCGAAGAGTATGGCCTCTACGGGTTTTTCGCAGGAAATGGCGACGAACATCACGAGAGCTACTACCGCAGCGATAAGAACTTCCTGACAGAGGGCCGGCTCGCGTGGGGCAGTGACACCCTCTAGGACGGGAGCCGACCGAGCTTGTGCCATGTCTTGCGCAGATGGTCCTCGTGCGGGCCATATTTGGCCTCCCAGCTCTTCACACCGATACGATGGTACTCGTCATGAATCCGCTTGCAGAGCGGGATTGCGGTCGCGTCTGGAGCCTTCTGTCCCATGCCGGTCCCCCAAGCCAATCCCTTGGGATGGTGAGCCTCGGCGCCGGGCAGGCCAGTGACGGAGCAGGGCAGTTGGTGAACTGCCTCCATGTAAGCTCCGTCTTTGAGAGGCAGGGACACCCGGAGAATCGGTACGTAAACGACGCGGCTCAATGAGCCACGACCTTCTTATGCTTAGCCTCGTCGCGTCGAACTTGCTTCAACCAATGACGCAATGCTTGGCAGACGATCTCCACGTTTGTGGTGATGCCAGTAGCGGCTTTGAGTTCTTCGATGACCTTCGGCACGTCCGGACGGTCAGTAGTGTTGATGAAGATGCCTGGTCTATCCTTTGGCACGGTGCTCGGCTTCTCGTTGTTTCAAGTAATTATCGCGAATTCGGTCCTCGACTTTCGACTTGTTATCGACGGCCCGTCGCCAGCTCACGTACGCTTCGTTCTCAGCCTGATAGGCCGCCAAGAGGGCGGCCTGATCATCAGGACTGAGCGTCATATTCGACAAGTCCGCCATTAGAAGGGGATCTCGTCGTCAAACGGCGGCTCGTTGGAGGCGGGCGCTACCTCTGCCATAGCTTTATCAATGGCCATGCCGTTCATACCCTTGAACTCGGGGGATTTGCCGATGATATCGCGGATACCCTGCGGCAAAGCGTCGAATGCTTCCTGCTCAAATTCGTCGAGCATGAGAACGATGGGTTTATTGACCATGACTGGCTTGTCGATGTTTTTGTGCAGCTTGGTCAGGTTCTTGATTTTGATCTTGCCGTTCTTGTTCGGCGCCATCTGCACCATGCAAGGCACGCCTAGCATCAACCCCCAATCGAAGCCTTCATTCTCGAACTCGCTGATCTGTTCGTCGGAGTAGGGTTGGCCGCGCCAACTCTCCATGAACTTGCGCAGGGTGGCCTCTTCATGAAAGGAGGCAGTGAGCCATGCGGAAACCATGAAAGGCTTCTTCGGGTCAATCTTGCCATCGTCGCCTACCATATAGCCGCAGCCATTGGTGTCGACGGCTTCACCGTGTAGCTCAAAGCCGAGCATTAACTGCCGCCGCTGGCTCTTTTTGCCTTCGTATTCATTCTCCTGGGTGCCCAGGTCGATCACACGCACGCAAAGCGCGGCGTAGGTGCCAATAGCAGGGTCTTGGAAAGAACCGCCGCTACTGCTCATTTTCATTTTGGCCATCAGCCTCTCTTTCTCTTAGTGTTGAAAACGATCAACGCCTCGCCGGGACAGCATGCCCAAGTCGGCCTGAACGTCATATCCGTGAGTGCGGATGGCATCGACAAATGCGTTGCTCCCCATCTCTCCCGAAACTTCGTCAATCTGGCGTGCGATTTCTGCAACACGCCGTTGTTGCTCCTTAAAGAGCGATTGTTGGCGGGCTTGCTCGGCCAAAGCGGCGAACGCGCCCATTTCAGTTCTCATGGTCATTACTCCTGTTGTTGTCCAAGCAGAGTCGCATAAGAAAATATTCCGGTAAAGCATAAAATATCTTTACGAGTATAAATTCCTATGTCAGCTTGTCTTCAACAACAGGAGCTAATCAACATGACTACCAAAGAATATGGCCTTCTCTGCTACAACGGCAGTGAGCGGGCGCCCAACCTCTACTACCGCAACCAAGCGCTCTGCGATTCCATCCTCGCGCTCATCATCTTCGCCCTCGTTGGCGCCATGCTCTACGCAATGGCCCAGCACGGCGTGATGGCATCTTAAGGGGAGGTGAGAATGTGGAAACAATCAGTATTGAGACCGGGAAGTCTTACAAGACACGCAGCGGCGAAAA
>NZ_JBIISY010000052.1:0-32159 GCF_044340795.1 Tardiphaga sp. | reverse complement strand
TGGTCTGCTATCGCAATATCGCAATTGGCGATGACGTGATCATGTCCTGGGGGATTACGATCGTGGATCACGATTCCCACAGTACCAACTGGAGTGACCGCAAAAATGACGTCCGCGACTGGGCAGTTGGGAAAAAGGACTGGAGTTGTGTCGCTCATTCACCAGTAACTATCGAAGACAAGGTCTGGATCGGTTTCAATGCGAGTTTGCTCAAAGGAATTAGGGTCGGAGAGGGGGCTGTGATTGCTGCATGCTCGGTCGTCACACGCGATGTGCCACCTTACTCGCTGGTTGCCGGATGTCCCGCCAGAGTTGTGCGCGAACTCGCGCCGGGAGATGAAGCCAGGCGTAATGGTTGAGTGGTGACGGGTGGCAGACGTGCAGCGTTGTTTGCACATGCGCCATACGGGTAACATGCGCTTCAGAGATATGTACGAGCAACGCTGCGCGAGCGCCACCGGAGGAACAGGTGACGATGTCGACTAATCCGAATTTGCTGACATGGGAGGATGCTGTCGTTTGGCTACGCAAGCAGCCGGATCAGCAGCAACTCGTGCGTGATGCATTTTACGATGACCCGCTTGTCGAGGCGGCGGAACGCTATTTTCGTAGTAGCGAATGGCACGACGTCGCTAAATTAATCTCCGGTCGAGGCGGCAAGGCGCTCGACGTTGGTGCTGGTCGGGGGATCGCAAGTTTTGCTTTGGCTCGACAAGGTTTTGATGTGTCTGCACTCGAACCGGATCCGAGTGCGATCGTCGGTGCTGAAGCTATTCGACAATTGTCGCGCGACAGTGGTCTTGCAATTCAAGTCGTTGAAGAGTTCTCCGAAGGGCTGCCGTTCCCCGATCACACGTTCGACGTTGTGTTTGCGCGCGCCGTGCTGCACCACACGCGCGATCTGGATGGCGCGTGTCGGGAGATGTATAGAGTCCTGCGTCCTGGTGGATTGTTTCTGGGCGTGCGGGAGCACGTAATCAGTCGGGAATCCGACCTCGATCAATTTCTGGCTTCGCATCCGCTTCATCGGCTTTATGGGGGGGAACACGCCTTCTTGCTCTCGCGTTACGTTGAGGCACTCGAAAAAGCAAAGTTCTCACATATTGTGGCTTTGCCGCCGCTGAGTAGTGCCATCAACCTGTTTCCGCACACCAGAGCAACATTGCGCGATGCGGTGGTCGAAAAGCTCTCGCGGGTGTTACCGCTGCGCCCGTTATGGAAAGCTATACTGGGTTCCGAGTGGGCGCTCTCGCTCTTGCTGTCGATTGCAGAGCGCTTCGACAATCGTCCCGGTCGCCTTTACTCTTTTGTCTGTCAGAAGGCTTCCGCATGAGCGTCTGGGTTACTGGAGGCAATGGGTTCATCGGCCGGCACCTCATTCTCGCGCTTGCCGGCGCTGGTGAGGTTGTCGCGGGGCTCGGTCATGGTGCGATTGATGAAACCGATCGTCAGCGCCTCGGATTGAGCAACTGGATCAACGGCGAGATCGATGCGCCGAATCTTGATGCGCTGGCAACCCGTCATGGTGCGCCAACCGCCGTCTTTCATCTCGCTGGCGGTTCGACGGTTGGTCGCTCGATCGAGCAGCCTTACGAGGATTTCAACCGGACGGTCGTTGCAACAGCCAGACTTCTCGAATGGCTGCGCCATACGGCGCCAAGCTGCCGGCTCGTCGTGGCGTCCAGCGCTGCAGTGTATGGGGCGCACCATTCCGGACCGATCGCGGAGGACGCCGACAAGCAACCGATGTCGCCCTACGGCTTTCATAAGCTGCTGATGGAGCAACTCTGCCAGAGCTATGCAATATCATTCGGGCTCCGGGCAACCATCGTTCGGCTGTTTTCCGTCTATGGTCCGTCTCTACGAAAGCAGTTGTTGTGGGACCTTTGTCTGCGGTTGAAGGGCGGGCAACAACAGCTTGTGCTGGGAGGGACTGGCCGTGAGGCAAGGGACTGGATCGATGTTCGTGACGCTGTCAGGCTGCTCGCCGTAGCGGCGAATGATGATGGTCAGCAATTCGTCTGCCTGAATGGTGGCAGCGGTGTTGCAACGACAGTTGCCGACATCGCCGGCATGGTGACGAAGGCGTGGGGGGGCGGCATCGAATTGCGTTTTTCAGGCGATGCACGGCCCGGTGATCCCTTTAGCCTCGTAGCGGACGAGCGGCGTGTTGCAGCATTGCCGTTTCGCTGGAGCATCCCCGTTGAAGATGGGATCAAGGACTATGTCGATTGGTTCAAGGGACAGTCATATTGACCATCGATCGTCCGATCCGGCTCGCCTTCACGCTGATCTCGCGCAAAGCGTGGGCAGGCGGCTATAACTATCAACTGAACCTGTTCACGGCGCTCGCCAGATATTGTCCGGGCGCCATCACGCCTGTCGTATTCGCTGCAGAACAAGACGGCGCAGACGTCGAGGCAGTTGCACGCATTCCCGGTGTCGAGATTGTTCGTTCGGCTGCATTTTCTCGTTCATCTCTGCGCACGTTGTTGCCGACACTATTCGCTAGGGATCTCCATGCGATCGCAAGTTTCCGGCGCCATAAAATAGATGCCGTCTGGGAGAATGCGCGATTTTTCGGATGGATGTCGCCGTTTCCTACGGTCGCATGGATTCCTGATCTCCAGCATCGACAACTGCCGCAGCTCTTTACGGCGGGCGCCCGCTGGCGACGCGAACTCGGCTTTCGGCTTCAGATACTGGGAAACCGAACCATCATGCTCAGCAGTGAGAGTGCAGAACGCGACTGCCTTTCCTACTATCCTCGCACGCAAGGGCGCACGGCCGTTGTTCGCTTTGCCAGCGAACCCGCTCCGGAATTGCTGACACGCAACCCGGTCGATGTGCTGAAGACGTATGATTTGCCGTCGCGCTATTTTTATTTGCCCAATCAGTTCTGGCGTCACAAGAATCATCGGCTTGTGATCAGTGCTTTGGCGATCCTGAAGCAGCGCGGCGTGCAGGTCACGGTGGCTGTATCCGGCGGCGCCAATCCGAACGAGCCTGGCTATCTGGACGATATCGTCCGAGAAGTTACCGGGCAGCAACTGGATGGGGCTTTCCGATATCTTGGAATGATACCGCTGCCTGACGTGTATGCGTTGCTGCGCGCCTGTACTGCTTTGATCAACCCATCCCGCTTCGAGGGGTGGAGCACCACTGTCGAGGAAGCAAAATCATTCAGTGTTCCCATGGTGCTGTCAAACATTGACGTGCATCGCGAACAAACCAGAGGCAGTGCCCTGTATTTTTCTCCCGATGATGCTGAGACACTCGCAGATCATTTGCAGGCAATTGCGAGGCAGGCTCCGGTCATTCGGGACGTTGGCTCCGACACGGGCGAAAGAGTGCGGCAATTCGCTGAGAATTTTGTAACAGCCGTCGACCGGATCGTTGCAAGCCGTCGATGAGGAAAGATCAGATGACTACGGCCCTAACCGATCACGGTGCCAGATGATGGCCAGCAATAAGATCGTCATCGCCACGCAGCACTATCCGCCGGACCAGAGCACGACCGCTGCGATCATGCGCGACGTCGCAGGCGCGCTATCAGCGAAGTATCAGGTGCAGGTGTTGTCCGGCAGCGGTGATTTCCCGTCGTTGTCTCCCGGAGATCCGGCCGTGATTTCCATCGACAACAGGATGGCGTCGAAGACGGCGTTGCTGCGACGGGCTGCGAATGAAGTTCTGTTCGTCTGTCGTATCTTCTTTGCGTTGCTGCAAAAATTAAAGCGGGGCGATGTCGCGATCGGGGTAACGGCTCCGTTCGTTCTTCCTTACGCGGTGGCGACTGCCGCATGGTTGAAGCGGTCGCGTTCCGTCGTCATCATGCATGACCTCTTTCCGGAAGTGTTGGTCAGTGCCGGGCTGATCAAACCAAGTTCACCTGCCGCGCTGGCGATCAGATTTCTCAACAATTTGATGTTCGGACAAGCGAGTGCTTTGGTGACGATCGGACGGGATGCCAATGCGCCGTTGATGAAATATCGGCGGATGCGGCTCAGCAAAATTCGTCTGATCCCGAACTGGTGCAGTCTGGTGCCGGGATATCGCCCATCTTCGGCGGAGAACGTGTTTCGACGCGAGATTGCAGCTCCGTTTGTCGTTGGTCTGTCGGGCAATCTGGGCTTCACGCATGACCCGGATCTAGTTTTCGATGCCGCGCGTCTGCTTGAGAACGAAGCGGATATCCATTTCCTGCTGTCCGGATGGGGCAGCGGCTTTGACCGACTGCAGAAGCGACAGGCCGAGTCGCAGTTGAAGAATGTGACGTTTGTAAAACGTGTCGAGGATGCACAAGTCGGAGATCTGCTGGCTTCCGCGGATGTATGGGTGATCCCCTATCGCGAGCATATTGCAGGCATGTCGGTGCCCAGCCGCTTCTACAATCTACTTGCCATCGGTCGTCCCGTCATTCTCGCGTCGGAGCCCGAAACCGAAGCTGCGCTGACCATCTCGGAGAACGAGATCGGATGGGTGGTTGCGCCCGGAGACGCTGCGGCACTGGCGAATGCTATTCGCGCAGCGTCCAGGGCCGATCGAAAGGCGATCGCCGACCGCGCAGTTGAAATCAGCCGTGACTTCAGTAAGGAGGCCGCTCTTGCGAAATATGTCGCGCTGGCTGATGAACTGATGGACCTGAATCAAATGCCTGAGAGACGTGCTTGATGCAGCCGATTGTTCTTGTTACGGGCGCAAGCGGTTTTGTCGGACGGAATCTGCCGGCTTTTTTGCGTGCGAATGGCTACGCCGTGCGTGGAGCGATGCGCAGTGGCACGATGTCGGATGGCGACGTCGCGATCGATTCGATTGGTCACACGACAGACTGGAGCGAAGCGGTCGCCGGCATATATGCGGTCGTTCATCTCGCCGCCCGTGTTCATCATCCGAACGAAGAGCATGCTGACGAGCTTTACACGTCCATCAATACTGACGGCACGTTGCACCTGGCGCGTGCGGCGGCGAGGGCCGGCGCCCGAAAGTTCATTTTTTTAAGCTCAATTCTGGTCAACGGGAGTTGTACCGATGGCCGCGGCCCGTTCACCGCGCATGACCAGCTTCGCCCGCGCGGCGTTTACGGTCGATCAAAGGCTGCCGCCGAACTGGGCCTCGCGGAGGTGGCGAGCTCGACCGGAATGGACATTTCTATCGTCCGGCCGCCGCTTGTCCACGGTCGCGATGCGGTTGGCAACTTCAAGCAATTGGCCAAGGCGATACGTGCGCGCCTGCCGTTGCCCTTTGGTTTGATCAACAATCGAAGGGCATTTATCGGCGTTGACAACCTCTGTTCTTTCATCGCGACATTGGTCGGACATGCGCAGGATCGGGCCTGTGCGACCTATCTCGTTGCGGATGCCGAACAGGTATCAATCGGCACTTTCGTTCGACAGATGGGAATGGCGATGAACAGGTCGCCTGTGTTGCTTCCCATTCCTCCCGGTTTGCTCGATTTCGCGATCAAGGCGGTGCAGCCCACAATGCGCGACAGTCTTCTCGGGTCGTTGGAAATGGATACATCTGCCGCTATTTCGACGGGGTGGGTCCCTCCGTTCAGCCTTGATGAGGGGCTTCGTCGGGCGTTGGGCCCGAAGTGATCGGCGCAGGCACCCCAAAGCGTGCCCGGTGGACTGCTGTCAGATTCACCAACTATCGGATATTGCTGAAATTATTCGTTGGCCGACAGGCCAATCGTTCGGTGATAGCGTGATGAATAAGGCCTGTGTTGCCTGTCGCTCGAGACTAGGGCAAAGGTGTGCACCCTGAGCGATCGGGAATCGAGATGTCCCTTTTCCTAGGATCCCGATCAGCGGATTGTGCCTGTACCAGGCTTGTTGCGAAAGGTTGTACGTTACCCGCACACGTTGTTAGACCCTTCAGATAAATGCGCGCGCCCTTTGGCGCCCTGAGGTCAAGGCATATTACGAATTACACGCGCGAAGCCATTCTTACGCGCTTACGTCCTAGAGGTTTGCCGTAACATGACGAAGAAGACTGCACTTATCACCGGCGTTACTGGCCAGGACGGCGCTTATCTGGCCGAGTTGCTGCTTGACAAAGGTTACGTCGTCCACGGGATCAAGCGTCGAACTTCGCTGTTCAATACCGATCGCATCGATCATCTCTATCGCGATCCGCATGATGACAATCCAACCCTCAAGCTACATTACGGTGATCTCACCGACTCATCGAGCTTGATCCGCATCGTCGAACAGGTTCAGCCCGACGAGATTTACAACCTCGCGGCCCAGAGCCATGTCGCGGTGTCATTCGAAGAGCCGGAATACACGGCAAATTCCGATGCCCTCGGCGCATTGCGCATCTTGGAGGCCATGCGGATCACCAAGCTGGATCAAAAGGCGCGTTTCTACCAGGCGTCGACATCCGAGCTTTACGGTCTTGTTCAAGAGATCCCGCAGAAAGAGACGACACCGTTCTATCCGCGCTCGCCATATGCTGTCGCCAAGCTGTATGCTTATTGGATCACGGTGAACTACCGCGAGGCTTATGGCATGTATGCCTGTAACGGTATCCTGTTCAATCACGAGTCTCCGGTGCGCGGCGAAACCTTTGTGACCCGCAAGATCACGCGCGCGCTGGCGCGCATCAAGCTCGGCTTGCAGGAACGTCTCTATCTCGGCAATCTTGATGCGTTGCGCGACTGGGGCCACGCCCGTGACTATGTGGAAATGCAATGGCTGATGCTGCAGCAGGAGCAGCCCGAGGACTATGTCATTGCCACTGGTGAACAGCATTCGGTACGCGAATTTGTTGATCTCGCTGCAGCGGAAGTCGGTATCAGGATTCGTTGGGAAGGCACCGGTGTGGATGAGAAGGGGTATGATGCGACGTCGGGTAAATGCATTGTCGCCGTCGATCCTCGCTACTTCCGACCGGCAGAAGTTGAAACGCTGCTAGGTGATCCGTCCAAGGCAAAAAAGAAGCTCGGTTGGGTGCCCAAGACCTCGTTTCAGTCGCTGGTCGTGGAGATGATGCAGGAAGATCTCAAGTCTGCAGAGCGCGACGAACTCGTCAAGCGCCATGGCTTCCGCTATTTCGAGCGCTTCGAATAGTTATAAAGGGAGCGGGCGAAGCCTCGACCTGTTTCGCCCGCTATCAAGTCGATGCCGTTGCCGTCCGCCCTATCACCCTGCGTCGCTGGTCACATGGAGGTGGCGTCCGCCGCCCTTCAGGAAGTCTTCCAGCGCCTTTGGCAAGCCGTCGCGTAGCGACGTTTTGGGCTGCCATCCCATCGCCCGAATGCGCGAACTGTCGAGCAACTTGCGCGGTGTGCCGTCCGGCTTGCTGGTATCGAATTCCAGCTTGCCGCGATAGCCGACGGCCTCCGCGACCATTGCTGCGAATTGGCCAATGGTCACTTCGTCGCCGGTACCGACATTGATCGGTTCACGCTCGGAATAGTGCTTAAGCAGGAAAACGCAGGCATCGGCCATGTCGTCGACATACAAGAATTCGCGCAGTGGCGTTCCCGTACCCCATACCGCTACGGACGACGCGCCGGCCAGTCTTGCCTCATGGAAACGGCGGAGAAGAGCTGCTGGCACATGGCTATGATCGGGGTGATAATTGTCACCCGGGCCGTAGAGATTGGTTGGCATCGCCGAAATGTAGTCGCGGCCAAACTGCTGTCGATAGGCCTGACACATCTTCAGCCCGGCAATCTTCGCGATAGCGTACCATTCGTTGGTCGGCTCTAACGGGCCGGTCAGGAGTTCATTTTCATTGATCGGCTGTTGCGCAAATTTCGGATAGATGCAGGACGAGCCGAGGAATAAAAGACGCTCCACCCCGACAGCATGGCTGCCCTCGATGACATTGAGTTGGATACGCATGTTTTCGCACAAGAAATCGACCGGTAGCGCATTGTTTGCGCCAATGCCTCCAACCTTGGCTGCGGCGAGGACGACGACGTCCGGTCGATTCTTCTCAAGCCACAGCCGCGTCTGCCCGTCATTGAGAAGATCCGCCTCACCGCGCTCGGCAACGAGAACCTGACAGTTCTCCGTCGCGAGGCGTCGGACGATAGCCGAACCAACCATGCCGCGGTGACCTGCCACGAAAACTTTCTTCCCGCTCAGCGAATAATTGAACGATGGCACGAGCCTGGATCCTTTACATCTGCCGCCAGGTGAGGGGCGCGTCACAAAATCGATAGCATGCATAGCGCAGCTGCGCGAATCGCGAGCCGTCGCAAACAAAGATATGCCGCGATTTTACAGATAGCTGGCACGCGACAGCGATGGGCGCAATACCGGAGCGTAGGTGCAAGCCGCGCATCGTTGTCCGGCAGGCCGCCGGTTACGCTTTGGTGTTAATCCGACGACCGGTTATCGTCGTTGGAGCAAAGAGGCTGGGACTTGGAATAGCGCTGTCGACGTTGCACTTGCGTGGACATGCACGCCTGACGCCCCTCCACGGAGTCGATATAAGTTCTCCCAGCTAGTGCACGGGAATAGGTCGGGACAGTATGAATGATCGTCGTGATGAGGAGGTTATCCAGGTGCTGCCAGAAAATGAATCAAATTTGCTCGCGCAACGGATGACGGTGGCACTGCGCTTCTGGTCATCCGTTGGCTGGGATAGCGGCAAGGGCGGGTTTGTCGAGCGTCTCACTTCCGCCAGCGATCCTGACTTCGCCGCCCCCCGCCGTGTCCGCGTTCAAGCCCGCCAGATCTACTGCTTCGCCAAGGCCGCTCATCTCGGCTGGTTTCCCGAGGGGGCGGTGATCGCCCGCAAGGCGCTTGACTATTTGATCGCCAAGGCAAAGTCGCCCGACGGCCGCCCCGGCTATGTCCATATCATCGCGCCCGATGGCTCCGTCCTCAATCCATTGCGCGACACCTATGATCACGCGTTTGTCTTGCTTGCATTGGCGACCGTCTATCAGCTCGATCGCGACGTTCGTGTCCGCGCCGAAATCGACAGCCTGATGCACTTCATCGACACGCAGCTCCGCTCTCCCGATGGTGGCTATGTCGAAGGTATTCCCGCCGCCATGCCTCGGCGGCAGAATCCGCAGATGCACATGTTCGAGGCCTTCATTGCGGCCTTCGATGCCACCCACGACCCCGCATTCCAGCAGCGCGCCGGCGATATTTTCGGGCTGTTCGTGTCAAATCTGTTTGATTCAAAGACGGGCATACTTGGCGAGTATTTCGAGCAGGACTGGTCGCGCATCGAGCCGGTCAGCGTCGAGCCCGGCCACCAGGCCGAATGGGTGTGGCTGCTGAAGCAATTCGAGCGCATCACCGGTTGTCCGACCGGGAAATATCGCGCGCCGTTGCTGGAAGCCGCGCTGCGCTATCGCGATGCCACCGGCTGTCTGATCGATGAAGGCGATGTGCAGGGCAATGTCGTGAAGTCCACGCGCCGGCTTTGGCCGCAGACGGAAATCATCAAGGCGTGGCTGGCGCAGGCCGAGTCAGGAGTCGCGGGCGCAGCTGATGAGGCGCGCGCAGCGCTTGCACGCCTCGACAAGCATTATCTGCAGCATCCGGTCAGAGGCGGCTGGTACGACCAGTTCGACGCGGAAGGCAATTCGCTGGTCGATACGATCCCGGCGTCGTCATTCTATCACATCCTGTGCGCGGTGGCCGAAGCCGATCGCGTGCTCGGACCGGACGCTCAGTAGGTCTTGCCGAACAGCACGAAGGGCGGGGCGCTGCGCACGCGCTCGCTGACGAAATCGGGATCGCGCACGAACATCTCGTCATGTTCGCCGCCCGGGGCGAGCTGTCGCGTTGCGGGATCATAGGCGACCGGCGCAAAACCGTGGCTGCGCAGATGTGCACGAATGCCGTCCACGGTTTCGCCATAGCGTTCGATCAGCCCGTTGATCTCCACCATCACCACCTTGAAGGCGGGATTGGCGAGAATTCGCGGCGCGCCGCGCAGCACGTGCATCTCATAGCCTTCGACATCAAGCTTCAGCGCGCGCGGCATGCGCTCGCCGTTGATGTCGTCGAGGCGATGCTGCGGCACTGTCGTGCCGCCACCTTGCACCACGTGATTGAGGCCGTGCTGGCCCACCGACATCGTCAACGTGCCTTCGGCATCGCCCACGGCCGCATTGTGCAGCTCGATGCGGTCGTCGAGACGATTGAGGCGCACATTGTCCGCCAGGGTCCGAAATGTATCGGGCGCCGGCTCGCAGGCGATCACCTGGCATCCCGTGCTCTTTGTCGCCAGCAGGCCGTAAACGCCGATATTGGCGCCGACATCGAGCAGGAGATCTTCCGTGCGGAGGAAATGGCAGAAGAAGCCCATATTGCTGAAGTCATAGAGCTGGTGGAGATACAGGCCGGTGGCGAAATTGCTCTGGTTGGGCACGATGATCTGCAGATCGTGCGGCAGCGGCAGCACCACTTTTCGATCGATGACGGCGCGCGTGAGATTCCAGGCAACGTAACGTCGCAAGGTTCTCGCGCGCGATCCTTCATTGAGAGGGTGTTGCAGAATTTCATGCAAGACGCTCAGCCGCTGCTGGCCGAGCTTGAGATATCGAACGAGTCGAGATGTCATCGCCTGGCTTCATCCTCTTGCGCGTCATGTCTGGCGACGCGTTGCGACGCTCAAGCAGCGCGATCATTCCTGCGTCGCCGCGCGAAAGTGCCTCGCAGGGATTGCAGGGATCGATCGTCATGTCAGCTACAGCAATGCAGAACCGTTAAGATCGCTGCATCGTCTCGCGCGATTGGTAGATATGTCCGCGTGTGCTTGTCTGAATGACGATGGTCAGCCGCGTGGCTTCGTCCGGAACACAACGAAGTGTGACATCGCAAAGTTCACGACAAAGGCCGTAAAGATTGCGCAAATCTTGGCGGCATAGACCGGCATGATGCTGGAGAGCAGCAGGAGCGTGGCCGTATTGGCGATCATGCCGAGCACGCCTGACGCGGCGAAGACGAGGTAGTCCTTGCGACGAAGCACGCGTCCGGATTCGGCACGGAACGTGATCATGGTGTTCATGACATAGGAGCATGACACTGCGACCATCCATGCCAGCACGTTGGCAGGCACGATCGGAATGTTCAGCACCTGATAGGCGATGCTGAACACACCGAAGTCGATGATGGCATTGGCAATGCCGATGACCCCGAAACTGATCATCTTCGTCACCGTGGGGTGACGCAGCCAGGTTTCGGTGGTTTGCAGCAGTTTCAGCATCCAGATTGGTCGCGATCTTCGGAACTCGGTCGCTGCATAGCAGGATCGGATCGCGAAGTCCGCGGTTTTTGTGCGCTGCGCGCTAGCCGCCGCGCTCGTCGGCGATCACCTTGCCGTCATTGGGCAGCGAGCCCTGCGGCACCAGTTCCACGGTCCCGCCGAGCTTGCTCACCGCGCGCAAGGTCGCGGTGACGGCGTCGACGAGGCCGGCATCGCCATTGGCTTCGGCTTTCAGCACCATGGCGTCGCTCTCGCCGGCGCGGGATACGACCAGCCGAAGCCGGCCAAGCTCCGGGTGGCGCTTGCCGATTTCCGCGATCTGCTCGGGGCGCACGAACATCCCTTTGACTTTTGTCGCCTGGTCGGCGCGGCCCATCCAGCCCTTGATGCGCAGATTGCTCCGTCCGCAGCCGCTGCGGCCGGGCAGGGCAGCCGTGAGGTCCCCCAGCGCCAGCCGGATCCAGGGATGGTGCGGGTCCAGCGACGTCACCACGATCTCGCCGACATCGCCGGGCGCCACGGGATCGCCGGTGCCGGGGGTGACGATTTCCAGGATCAGGTCTTCATTGAGAATCAGCCCGTCCCGGGCCGCGCTCTCATAGGCGATCACGCCGAGATCGGCGGTGGCATAGGCCTGATAGGCATCGATGCCCCGTGCCTTGATTTCGGCCTGCAGGGAGGGCGGGAACGCGGCGCCGGACACGAGAGCCCGCTTGATCGAGGAAACGTCGCGCTGGGCCTTCCCTGCGGCGTCCAGGAGGATCTTGAGGAAGTCCGGGGTGCCGGTATAGGCGGCCGGGCGATAGGTCTCGATCAGTTCCAGCTGCTGGTCCGTATTGCCGGGTCCGGCCGGGATCACAGCGCAGCCCAGCGCCCGGGCGGCGCCGTCGAACACGAAGCCGCCGGGGACGAGGTGATAGCTGAACGTGTTCAGCACGATGTCGCCCGGCTGGAACCCGGCGGCATGCAGCGCCCGCGCGCCGTGCCAGGGATCCGCCTGCCTGGATTCCGGCTCGAAAATCGGGCCGGGCGACGTGAACAGCCGGCCGAACGAGCCCGGCTGGGCCGCCACGAAGCCGCCGAAGGGCGGCTTGGCCTTGTGCAGCGCCGGCAGGTCGGATTTCCGCAGCACCGGAAGCTGCGCCAGCGCCGCCGGGCTGACAATGGCTGCCGGATTGATCCCCTTGAGATGTTCCATATAGGCCGGCGCCTGCATGGCGTGACGCAGCACGTCGGGGAGCCGGGAGAACAGATTGGCATGGCGGTGCGACGGGTCGCAGTTCTCGAGGGCATCGAAGTGGCGCATCTGGCTGTGTCCTGGTGGTTGCGACGTTGCGGTCGTTCCTTGGCCCGTGTGGTCGTGCTACGGGAAAATCATGTCGTCAGACCATATCGTCCATTGGCTCGAGAGCTGGGGCCATCTTGATCTTCCAGCAGCGGGCGTCCTGGCGGCACTGGTCGTTGCGTCCTCGTTTCTGCCGTTTCCGCGTACCTTCGTCGTGATCGGCGCGGGCGCGGCATTCGGATTGAAGTCGCTGATGGTGATCCTGCCGGTCGCTGCCGTCGCCTCGGTGCTGGCGGCCATCCTGGCGCGCCGTGTTCTGCGCGGCTGGGTCGAGCGACAGATCGAGAGGCGTGCCAGCTGGCGCGTGATTGCGCAGGCGGTGAATGACGAGGGCTGGCGCATCATGGCGCTGATGCGCTTCTTCGGCCCGCTGCCGAATTCGGCGCAGAATTATCTGTTCGGGCTGACCAAGATCGGCCTGCTGCCCTATGCGGTGATCACCACGCTGTGCACGATGCCGCAGCTGGTGATGTACACCTGGCTCGGCGCATCCGGACGCGCGCTGCTGCTGGAGGAGGGATCGTCTTTCAAGCGCGCGCTGATGGCGGTGGCGGTGGTCACCATGATCGCGATCGTGTTCATCGTATCGCGCCGCGTGCGCGCGATCCTGGCGCGCAAGACGGGCCTTGTCTGCGCCGGGGCGGCGTGCCGTGAGCAGGTCGTGCAAAACTAGAGCCACCGTTTCCGCCGCTTGAAGCTCTTGAGGTTTTTAAAACTCTTGCGCTGGTCACCGGCGCCGCCGAGATAGAATTCCTTCACGTCCTCGTTGTCGCGCAACTCGTCGGCGGTGCCGTCGAGCACGACCTTGCCTTGTTCCATGATATAGCCGTGGCTCGCCACCGAGAGCGCTGCGCGGGCGTTCTGCTCGACCAGCAGAATGGTGACGCCGAGATCGCGATTGATCTTCTTGATGATGGCGAAGACCTCCTTCACCAACAGCGGCGACAGGCCCATCGACGGTTCGTCCATCAGGATCATCTTCGGCCGCGCCATCAGCGCGCGTCCGATCGCCAGCATCTGCTGCTCGCCGCCGGAGAGATAGCCGGCGAGGCCGGTGCGCTCCTTCAGGCGGGGGAAGTAGTCATAGACCATGTCGATGTCGGAGGAGACCTCGTTGTCGCGTCGTGTAAAGGCGCCGAGGCGGAGGTTTTCCAGCGACGTCATGTCGGAGACGATGCGGCGGCCTTCCATCACCTGGAAGATGCCGCGGCGGACGATCTTGTCGGGATCAGTGCCGTCGATGCGCTCGCCGTCGAACATGATCTCGCCGCGCGTGACTTCACCATCCTCGGTCTTGAGCAGGCCGGAGATCGCCTTCAGCGTCGTCGACTTGCCGGCGCCATTGGCGCCGAGCAACGCGACGATAGCGCCCTTGGGTACCTCCATGCTGAGGCCACGCAGCACGAGGATGACGTCGTCATAGACGACCTCGATGTTGCGGACGTCGAGGAGGGGGGCAGGAGCCATCGCAGCTGCAACTTTGGCTTCGGGCTGAAGTGTCGTCTGCACCAATGTGACTCCCCGGTTGCGGCTCTATCTTTCCCTCCCTCCAGCGCAGCGAAGCTGCGCGCAGTGGGGAGGGTGGCCGGCCTTTTTGGGCCGGTCGGGTGGGGTGCTTCCACGAACTCTGTCATATGCGGAGGCACCCCACCCCCGCCTACGGCGGACCCTCCCCACTGCGCCGCTAGGCGGCTTGGGGGAGGGAAACCATTGGCTTCGTCGCTAGCTTACCACCCATGCCATTCCGGCTTGCGTGGCAGATCCACCGTCTTCACCTTCTCCAGCTTGATCGTGCCCTTCGCCATCAGGTCATTGAGGTCGCCATCGGTCGAACCCGAGACCTTCGAGCGATACAGATCGACCTTGGTGGTGGGGCGGTGATCCTTGTCGGTCCAGGTCGAGGGATTGCAGACGCCCTCCATGCCGGCCGGTACCCAGTCCTTCTTCTGGTAAAAGCCCTTGGCGACGTTCTCACCACCCGTGCCGCCATTCTTCGCGGCCCATTCGATGGCTTCCTTCATGTAGAGCGAGGTGCAGACGCCGGCGATGTAATGCACCGGACGATAGATCTTGCCCGAGGGATCAGAGATCTTTGAAATCTCCTGCACCGTCTTCATGCCCGGGGCATTGCCGCCCCAGCCGACCGCCGTGCGCAGCGGGAAAATCACGCCGTCGGCGGCATCGCCCGCAGCTTTGGCGGCATTCTCATCCATGCCCCACACATTGCTCATGAACTGGATGTCGACACCGGCTGCCTTGCAGGCCTTCATCACCGAGATGTTGGAGGCCGCGGTGTTGCCGAGATAGGCGTAATTGGCGCCGGAGCTCTTCAGGCTCAGGCATTGCGCGCTGTAGTCGCCCGGCGCCAGCGCGAAGACGAGCGGCGGCAGCACGTCAAATCCGAGCTCGGCAGCAATGGCTTCACCCGCCGCCTTCGGTGCGTTCGGATAGGGATGGTTGGCGCCCATATGGACATATTTCGGTTTGCCGGACTTGCCCTTGGCCTTCCAGTCCTCCGCCGCCCAGGTCAGCTCGGCGCGCAAGGCGTCCGAATAGCTCGGGCCATAGAAGAAGTTATACGGCGCAGGCTTCGCCTTGCCGCCGGCGCCGGTCGGATCGGTCAGCGCTGCCGAGTAGGAGCCTGAGATATCCGGGATCTTGTCCTGTGCAAGGAAGCCGGTGAGCGCCTCGGTATCCGCCGTGCCCCAGCCCATGATGGCCGAGACCTTCTCGCCACCCGACCACTTCTTGTACAGTGCGATCGCGCGCGGCACCTGATAGCCGTAGTCGTTGCTGTCGAGATTGACCTGCTTGCCGCCGATGCCACCATTCTTGTTGATCCAGGCAAAGGTATCGACCACGCCCTGGCCATAAGGCGTGCCGACGTCCGACGTGCCGCCGGAGTAATCGGCGAGGTGGCCGACGGCAATCTGCGCCTGCGCGGAAGCAGACGCGCCTGCAATGAGAAGAGCGAGTGATGCAGAAGTCAGAAATGATTTCATCGTCATGAGCATTCTCCCAGCGTTTTATATTTTATAGTCTTGAGCAGTTCGCCGTCCTCAATGCGAGAACGGGTAGAGTTTCCAGTAGGCCTTGATCTGTCGCCAGCGATGCGCGAGCCCGTCCGGCTCGAACACCAGGAAGGCGATGATGATGACGCCGATGGCGATCTCGCGCAGAAAGGTGAGGTTGTTGTTGAGCGCCAGCGCCTTGTCGATGACGCCGCCTTTCAGCTCCATGCTGATCCATTCCATCGCTTCCGGCACCAGCACCACGAAGGCGGTGCCCATCAGCGTGCCCATGATCGAGCCGGTGCCGCCGATGATGACCATGGCGAGAAACAGGATCGAGCGCTCGATGCCAAAACCTTCGTTGGAGACGACGAGCTGGTAATGCGCATAGAGCGCACCCGCGATGCCGGCGAAGAAGGCGGCGAGACCGAAGGACAGCGTGCGGTACTTCGTGAGATTGATGCCCATGATCTCGGCGGAGAGATAGTGGTCGCGCACCGCCACCAGCGCCCGGCCGTCGCGTGAGCGCATGAGATTGGTGACCAGGAGATAGCTGACCACCACATAGGCGAGCACGACATAGAAATACTGCCGGTCGCCGCGCAGCACATAGCCGAAGATCGAGAACGGTTCGGCCATCGCCGGCACCGAGCCGCCGGAGAACCATTCGGCACGGGAAAAGAAGTCGATCAGGATATATTGCGCAGCGAGCGTGGCGATGACGAGATAGAGCCCCTTCAGTCGGGCCGCCGGCAGTCCGAAGATCAGGCCCACAATGGCGGTGACGATGCCGGCCAGCGGGATCGCGAAGAACACCGGGATCGACGTCTTGTTGGAAATATAGGCCGAGGTGAAGGCGCCGAGCAGGAAGAACGCGGCGTGGCCGATCGAGATCTGGCCGGTGAAGCCGACCAGGATGTTCAGCCCGAGCGCGGCGATGCCATAGATGCCAATCTGGATCAGGATGCTCAGCCAGTAGTCGCTAAACACCATCGGAGCGAGACAGGTGAGGGCGATCCCGAGGATCGCGAAATTCCGGCTCGTCGTGGTCGGGAAAATCGTGGTGTCGACCGCGTAGGAGGAGCGGAAGTCGCCAGCGGGGAGGAGTGTGGAATTCGCCATGGCTTACACCCGCTCGATGTCTTTGGTGCCGAACAGGCCGTAAGGCTTGATCATGAGGATGATGATGAGCACGTAGAACGGCGCGATCTCGTAGAGATTGCCCCAGTGCAGATATTCGCTGTCGATGAACTGCGCGAAGTTTTCCAAGAGGCCAATGATGATTCCGCCGACCACCGCGCCGGCGATGGAATCGAGGCCGCCGAGGATCACGGCCGGGAACACCTTGATGCCGTAGATTGACAGACCCGATGAGACACCGTTGACGACCGCGACGACGACACCGGCCACCGCGGAGACCATGGCAGAGATCGCCCAGGCCATGGCGAACACGGTTTTCACGGAAATGCCGAGCGACTGCGCCACCTGTTGATTGAACGCCGTGGCGCGCATCGCGAGTCCCCATTTCGACACCTTGAAGAACCAGGCCATGCCGACCATCATCAGCACGGAAACGACGAGGCTCATCACATAGACGGTCTGGATCTGCAGGCTGCCGATGGTGACCGCCTGACTGGTAAAGATACGCGGGAAGGGCTGTGGGTTGACGCCGTAGATCCATTTCAGCGCGGCTTGAAATACGGCAGAGAGCGCAATTGTCACCATGATCACCGAGATGATCGGCTCGCCGATCAGCGGCCGCAGGATGACCACCTGAACGAGGATGCCGAAGGCGAACATGAAGACCAGGGTCATCGGCATGCCGAGCCAGAACGGCACCTGATATTTGGTCAGCAGCGTCCAGCACACCCAGGCGCCGATCAGCAGCAATTCGCCCTGGGCAAAATTGACGACCTGCGTGGCCTTGTAGATTAGCACGAACGACATCGCGACCACGCCATAGAGCGTGCCCACCACAAGGCCGTTGACGAGAAGCTGGAGGAGGAACTGGGTGTTCATTCCGCCGCCTCCATCCGCGCAGCAGTCCCCATATCAACCACTTTCAGCTTCGTCCGAATCCGCTGCGATGTCCCGTCTTGAAATCGGATCGTCGTATCCACCGGGATCTCGCTCTTGCCGCCATAGATGCCGTCGATGATATCGGCATATTTTTCGTTGATGACGTTGCGGCGGACTTTTCGCGTCCGCGTCAGCTCGCCGTCGTCGGCGTCGAGTTCCTTGTACAGAAGCAGGAACCGCGAAATGCGCTGCGCCGGTGGCAGCGTCGCATTCACCGTCTCGACTTCTTTCTGCAGCAACGCATAGACCTCGGGCCGTGAAGAGAGATCGGTGTACGTCGTGAACGACAGCCGGTTCTTTTCGGCCCATTTCGAGATGATCGAGTAGCGGATGCAGATCATCGCGGCCAAGGCATCGCGGCCGGCGCCGAGCACGACGGTCTCCGCCACATATGGCGAGAATTTCAGCTTGTTCTCGATATATTGCGGCGAGAAGCGCTCGCCGCGTGCGGTCTCGGCGAGGTCCTTGATGCGATCGATGACGACGAGTTGCTTGTCGTCGTTGAAATAGCCGGCATCGCCGGAATACATCCAGCCGTCGCGCAGGTCGGCGGCGGAAGCTTCCTCGTTCTTGTAATAGCCGAGGAACATGTTCGGGTGTTTTACCACGATCTCGCCGACGCCCTGGCTGTCGGGATCGCGGACCTCGATGGCGATGTTGTCGCCCATCGCAATGCCCGTAGTATCGGGATCGACGGCATCCGGCGCGTGCAGCGTGAAGGCGCCGAGTGTTTCGGTCTGGCCATAGAGCGTGCGCAGCGGCACGCCCATAGCGCGGAAGAACTTGAACGTATCCGGCCCCAGCGCCGCGCCACCGGTAGCGGCCGAGCGCAGGCGCGTAAAGCCGAGACGATCGCGCAAGGCGCGGAACAGCAGCGCATCGGCGACCACGGAACGCTTGCCATCGGCGAGGGCACTGAGCCCGGTCTTCATGCCGAGCTCATACAGGCTCTGTTTCAGCGGCGAGGCATCCATCACGCGCGCGCGGACATCGGCGGCGATGCCCTCCCAGACCCGCGGCGCAAACAGCACGAAGGTCGGCGCGATTTCGCGGAAATCGTTCATCAGCGTGTCCTGCTGCTCGACGAAGTTGACCTTCATCCGCGACAGCAGGCCTTTGCCGAGCGCATAGACCTGTTCCATGATCCATGGCAGCGGTAGCACCGAGACATATTCGTCATCCGGCCCCTTGGGATCGAAGGACAGATACACTGCGCAATGGCCGAGAACGCGGCCGGCCGCGAGCATGGCGAGTTTTGGATTCGACGTCGTGCCTGATGTGGTACAAAGGACCGCGACATCCTCACCACGAGTAGCATCGACCATCTGATCGTAGAGCGCCGGTTCCTTCGCCGCGCGCTCGCGCCCCATATGCGCGAGCTTGTCGGCTTCCAGCAGACGCGGATCGTCATATTTCCGCATCCCGCGCGGATCGCTATAGACGATATGCTTTAGCGCCGGAACGCGGTCGGCGAGGGTGAGCAGTTTGTCGACCTGTTCCTCGTCCTCGGCAAAGACGATCTTCGCCTCGCCGTAGTTCAGCAGATAGGCGGCTTCCTCGTCCAGCACGTCGCGATACAGGCCGAGGCTCATGCCGCGAACTGCATGCGCCGCGATCTCGGCGGAAACCCAGTCAGGCCGGTTGTCGCCGATGATGCCGATCACATCGCCCTGGCCGATGCCGAGCTCGACCATGCCGAGCGTAAAATCCTTCACCCGGTTGTGGTAGTCATCCCAGGTGAATTCACGCCAGAGGCCAAAATCCTTTTCGCGCAGCGCGATCTCCTTGCCGTGCTCCTTGGCATTGAGACGCAGCAGCTTTGGATAGGTGTCGGCCTGCTTGACGCGGGCTGCATAGTCCATCATGCCGCGCTCTCCTCATTGACGGGAGCGTCGTCGGGATCGACCAGCAATTCGTCTTCTTCGCCGAGATAGGCGCGCTTCACATGCGGATCGGCGAGCACGGCGGCCGGATCTCCCTCGGCGATCTTGCGGCCGAAATCGAGCACCATCACGCGGTGGGAGATATCCATCACCACGCCCATGTCGTGTTCGATCATCATCACGGTCATACCGAACTCTTCATTGAGATCGACGATGTAGCGGGCCATGTCCTCCTTCTCCTCGAAATTCATGCCGGCCATCGGCTCGTCGAGGAGAATGAGGTTCGGCTCCAGCGCCATGGCGCGCGCCAGTTCGACGCGCTTGCGCAGACCATAGGGCAGGGTGCCGGCGGTCGCCTTGCGGACGCTTTGCAGGTCGAGGAAGTCGATGATCTCCTCCACCTTGCGGCGATGCTCCAGCTCTTCCTTGCGCGCGCCGGTGAACCAGTAGAGCGAGCCGGTGAGAAAATTGTTCTTCAGCAGGTGGTGGCGGCCGACCATGATGTTGTCGAGCACGCTCATATGATGGAACAGCGCGAGGTTCTGGAAGGTGCGGCCGATGCCGATGCGCGGGCGGGCATTGGTGTTGAGATTGGTGATCTCCTTGCCGCCGTAGAATAGCTGGCCTTCGGTCGGCTTGTAGCGGCCGGAGATGCAATTGACGATGGAGGTCTTGCCGGCGCCGTTGGGGCCGATGATGGAGAACAGCTCGCCCTGATTGACGGCGAAGCTCACATCCGTGAGCGCGCGCACGCCGCCAAAGCGCAATGATACGCCGCGTACTTCCAAAGCAACCGTCACGTAGGCCCTCCCAGATACGGCGCTTGGCGCGCTCTTTATCCCGTCCACGGTAACGCCCTGAGCTTATATCGCCGGGGCATCGCAGGCCATTCGACTAATGAACCTTCCGCGGTCATCCTCCCTACGTTAAACCGGGCGTGGGAAATGTCTCGCGCCGGACAATCTGCCCGGCAATTTGTCGCGTGGCATGGTTTGTTGCGTCGCAACAAGGTAGATGGCGGCGGTGGCATGATTGCTGCGGATCAATTGAAGAGGATCGCCGCCTGGGCGCGCGATCTCAGCGACCGGGAAATCGAGGTCGCGCGCGCGGGCATCACCGAGCGATCGTTCAAGGCGAACGAGTTCATCTCCATGCGCGGCGACGTGTTCGATTACTGGACCGGCGTGGTGTCGGGCCTCGTCAAGATCGGCACGATTTCGCGCAGCGGCAAGGAAGTCAGCATCACCGGCCTCACGGCGGGCGCGTGGTTCGGCGAGGGCAGCGTTCTGAAGAACGAACCGCGCCGTTACGACATCGTGGCGATGCGCGATTCACGTGTCGCCCTGATGGACAGGACGACCTTCTTCTGGCTTTTCGAGAACAGCGTCGGCTTCAATCGCTTCCTGGTGTCGCTGCTCAACGAGCGCCTCGGCCAGTTCATCGCGCTCACCGAATATGGCCGCATGCTGGATGCGACAGGGCGGCTCGCGCGCTGCATCGCCTCCCTGTTCAACCCGATCCTGTATCGTGATGCCACGCGGCATCTGGAGATCACGCAGGAAGAGCTGGGCGCGATCTCCGGCATCTCGCGGCAGAAGGCCAATCAATGCCTGCAGACCCTCGAGAAGGAGGGGCTGCTGCGGCTTGAATATGGCGGCGTGACGGTGATCGATCTGGAGCGGCTGAGCACCTACGGGGAGTAGGCTCAGACCTCCAGCCATTCCTTGCGCACGCCGTCATTTGCCTTCAGCTCCGCCGGCGTGCCCTCGAACACGATGCGGCCGTGGCCCATCACATAGACCCGGTGCGAAATGCGCAGCGCGATCGACAGCTTCTGCTCCACCAGCAGGATCGCCACCCCGCGTCGTGCGATCTCGGCCAGGAGGTCGCCGACCTGCTGCACGATCAGCGGCGCGAGACCTTCCGTCGGTTCGTCGATCATCACCAGTTCGGGATCGCCCATCAGCGTGCGGCAGATGGTCAGCATCTGCTTCTCGCCGCCGGACAGCACGCCGGCGGCCGTATCGGCGCGGCGGGCGAGATTCGGGAACATGTCGAGCATGTCGTCGAGCCGCCATTTGCCGGGTTTTCGCGCGTCCTTGACGCCTAGCAGCAGGTTCTGCCGCACGGTCAGGCCCGGGAAGATGTCGCGATGTTCCGGCACATAGCCGAGGCCGAGATGCGCGATCTTGAAGCTCGGCAGGCCGGCAATGTCCTTGCCCTTGAACTTGATGCTCCCCTGCGGCGGCACCTCGCCCATGATGGCCTTGACGGTGGTCGAGCGGCCGACGCCGTTGCGCCCCAGCAGCGAAACCACTTCGCCGGTGTCGATATGCATGTCGACACCCTGCAGGATGTGGCTCTTGCCGTAATAGGCGTGGAGATCCTTGACCTCGAGCATCAGGCAGCCTCCTCGCCGAGATAGGCTTCCTTGACCTTCTTGTTGCCGCGGATCTCGTCCGGTGTACCGGTGGCGATCACCTCGCCATAGACCAGCACCGAGATGCGATCGGCGAGTCCGAACACCACGCTCATATCGTGCTCCACGATCAGCAGCGTCCGCCCTTCGGTCAGCCGCCTGATCTGCTCTACGGCGCGTTCCGTCTCGGCATGGCTCATGCCGGCGGTGGGCTCGTCAAGCAGGATCACATCGGCGCCGCCGGCAATCGTGATGCCGATCTCCAGCGCGCGCTGCTCGGCATAAGTCAAAAGCCCCGCCGGTACGTCGCGCCGCGACACCAGGCTGATGTCCTGCAGGATCTGTGCAGTGCGCTCGCGCACCTCGGGCAGAGCGTCCACATTCTTCCAGAACGCGTAGCGATGGCCGGTGGCCCACAGCACGGCGCAACGCAAATTCTCCCACACCGTCATCTTGGCAAAGACATTGGTGACCTGGAACGAGCGCGACAGTCCGCGGCGATTGATCTGGAACGGCGGCAGGCCGACGATATCCTGCCCGTTCAGCAGAATGGTCCCGCTGGTCGGCTTCATATAACCGGAGATCAGGTTGAACGTGGTGGACTTGCCGGCGCCGTTCGGCCCGATCAGCGCATGGCGTTCGCCCTTGGCGACGGTGAGATCGACACCCTGGATCACTTTCGTGATGCCAAAGGTCTTCTCGACGCCGTGCATTTCGATGGCATTGGTCATGCGGCCACTCCCTTGGCACGGGCTTCGGTGAGGGCGTCATCCCAGCGTGCGGCGATCATTCTCCAGGTGAGGCGGGCGAGGAAGGCGCCACCGATCAGCAGCACGGCGGCAATCGCCCAGACGCCGCGATTCTCCGCATCGAACGGAATGCCGAACGCCTTGATGTGCGAATTGCCGCCGGCATGGACCATGTGGAACACGGTGACCTCGATGGTCAGGATCAGGCCGACCAGCATCGCCAGCGTCGGCACGAAGGCGATCAGATACGCCGGCAGCACGCGGGCGATGGTGCCTGCCTTGATCAGCGGCCAGTGCATCATCATCAGGCCGGTCAGGCCGCCGGGCGCGAACATCACCACGGCGATGAAGATCAGGCCGAAATAAAGCTGCCACACCTGCGTGAGGTCGGAGAGGCCGAGCGACAGCAGCGTCACGAAGATGGCGCCGACGATCGGGCCGATGAAGAAGCCGATGCCACCGATATAGGCTGCGAACAGCACGGTGCCGGATTGCACGGCGCCGAGATAGGCGGAGTTCGCGATCTCGAAATTGATCGCGGCCAGCGCGCCTGCGATGCCGGCGAAGAAGCCGGAGAAGCAGAACGCGATGAAGCGCACCACATGCGGATCATAGCCGACGAACTGCACGCGTTCGGGATTGTCGCGCACGGCATTGCACATGCGCCCGAGCGGCGTGCGGGTGAGGGCATACATGGCGATGACGGCGATCAGCGTCCATGCCGCGACCAGATAATAGATCTGGATCTGCGGCCCGAAACTCCAGTCGAACAGCCGCAGCACCTTGGTGCGGTTGGCCGAGATGCCGGCCTCGCCGCCGAAGAAGCTGCGCAGGATCAGTGCGGACGACGCCACGAGTTCAGCGAGGCCGAGCGAGATCATCGCAAAGGCGGTGCCGGATCGCTTGGTGGAGACCCAGCCGAACAGAAGTGCGAAGCCGAGACCGGCGAACCCGCCGATCAGTGGCACCAGCGGCAGCGGGATCGCAAACTTGTTCTTGGCGATGATGTTGATGGCATGAATCGCGAGAAAGCCGCCGAGTCCGTAATAGACGGCATGTCCGAAAGACAGCATGCCGGTCTGGCCGAGCAGGATGTTGTAGGACAGCGAGAAGATGATCGAGATGCCGATCAGGCTGAAGGTGGTCAGCGATCCGCCCGACGAGAAGATTTTCGGCAGGATCACGAGCGCGGCAGCCGCGACGATCCACATGCCGTAGAACTTCAGGCGATCGGAGGCGGAGGCCGCGGGCGGCGCAATGGTCATGGTGGCGTCGCTCATGTTTCGCGTGTCCCGAGCAGGCCCATAGGGCGGAACATCAGGATCAGAACCAGCAGCACATAGGGCATGATCGGCGCGATCTGGGCGATGGTCACGTTCCAGATATCGGCCAGCCAGGTGGCGGCAAGGTCAGGGCTCAGTGGCCCGAAAGCGCCAGCCAGCGAGCCGTTCATGGACACCGCAAAAGTCTGCACGAGGCCGATCAGCAGCGAGGCCAGGAAAGCGCCGGGCAGCGAGCCGAGGCCGCCGACAACCACGACCACGAACAGGATCGGCCCCAGCAGTCCCGCCATGTTCGATTGCGTCACCAGGGCTGGCCCTGCGATCACGCCGGCGACGGCAGCGAGCGCGGTGCCCACGCCGAACACCAGCATGAAGATGCGCCCGACATTGTGGCCGAGATGGCCGACCATATGCGGATGAGTGAGGGCGGCCTGCACGATCAGGCCGATGCGGGTCTTCTTCAATGTGATCAGCAGGCCGGCGAAGATCACGATGGAGATCACCAGCATGAAGATCTTGAAGGCGGGATAATTGGTCGAGAACAGCGTGAAGGCCGGGAAGTCGAGCAGCGCCGGAACGCGGAAATCCACCGGGCTCTTGCCCCAGACGATCGACACGACTTCCTCGATGGCGAACGCCAATCCGAATGTGAACAGCAGCTCCGGCACATGGCCATATTTATGCACCTGTCGCAGGCCGTAGCGCTCGACGAGCGCACCGAGTCCGCCAGCCAGCAGGGGCGAGATGATCAGCGCCGGCCAGAAGCCGACCCATTTGCTGATCTGAAAGCCGAAGAAGGCGCCCAGCATGTAGAACGAGGCATGGGCAAAATTCAGCACGCCGAGCATGCTGAAGATCACCGTCAGGCCCGAGGCCATCAGGAACAGCAGCATGCCGAACAGAATGCCGTTCAGCGTGGATATGACGATGAGTTCGAGCACGAAGGACCTCGGTGTCTAGTCGAAGGCAGCGCCGATGAAACGCTGTCATGGCCGGGCCTGACCCGGCCATCCATCTTTGCGAGAGGAAGAAGATGGATGCCCGGGTCAAGCCCGGGCATGACGGAGTGTGTGGTTCACCCCGTCCAGGCCATCATTCTTCGCTGGCGTCTTACGGCCGTTCCATCTTGCAGGTGGTCGGCAGCATGGTGTCCTTGGTGTCGACCTTGGCGGCGAGCTTCCAGCCCCAGCCGGTGTTTTCCTCGTCGAACGGCTCCTTCTCGGTGCGCTCGCCGAAGGAGGAGATGTAGATCGGCTGGAAGAACTGATGGTCGTCCTTGCGCATGATGCCTTCGCCGCCATTGAAGACGTCGAACTTCATGTCTTCAAGCGCCGCTGCGACCTTTACCGGCTCGAGCGACTTCGCCTTTTCGGCCGCGGCCGCGAACATCCGCATCTGGTTCACCGCGCGCGGATACCACAGGCCCATATTGGCCTTGGCGCGGAACGCCTTTTCGAAATCCACCGACGACTTGTGGTCGATATTGGCAAAGCCTTCGGTGATCTGGAACACCTGATGGTTCAGGCCGGTCTGCTTGATGGCGGTGGGGCCGCCGGCGCCGCCGGCATAATAGGTGTACCAGCCCACCTTGAGCCCGGCGTCAGCCGCTGCCTTCAGCAGCAGCGCGATGTCCTGGCCCCAATTGCCGGTGATGACGGTGTCGGCGCCCGAGGCCTTGATCTTGGCGACATAGGGCGCAAAGTCGGTGATCTTCAGCAGCGGATGCAGTTCGTCGCCGACGATCTCGATATCGGCGCGCTTGGCCTTCAGCATGGCGCGAGCCTGGGTGCGCACCGATTGGCCGAAGGAGTAGTCCTGATTGATCAGATAGACCTTCTTGATGGCCGGCACGCCCTTCATGTAGTTGGTGAGCGCTTCCATCTTGATGTCGGAATTCGCATCCCAGCGGAAATGCGCGAAGCTGCATTTGTCGTTGGTGAGCACCGGGTCGACTGCAGCATAGTTGAAATACAGGACTTCCTTGCCGGGGTTGCGATCGTTGTATTTGGTGAGGAAGTCGCTGAGCGCACCGGCGACCGACGAGCCGTTGCCCTGGGTGATATAGCGCACGCCGCTGTCGATGGCCTTCTGCGCCTGGATCAGGCTTTCCTGCGGATTGGTCTTGTTGTCGAGCCCGACGACCTCGACCTTCTTGCCGAGAATGCCGCCCTTGGCATTGAGTTCCTCGGCAAGGAACTGGAAGGTCTTCAGGCCGCCTTCGCCGACGCTGGCGCCGCCGCCCGAGAGCGGATCGATGTAACCGATCTTGACGGTTTCCTGCGCCATTGCTGCGGTGCCGAACAATGGCAGCGCGAGCGATGCGCTAATGGCCAATTTGATAAGATGCCGTTTGTGCATGATTTTTCTCCCTGAATATTGCTTCGAACGACCGTGGTCCCAGCGTCGAATCTTTGTTGATCCATCCGCTGGCGGTTCTTGAAGGCGAGTGTGAGCGAATGCAGCACAGGCTGCAAGCATCCGTTCGTCGTAGGTGCATTACGTCGCGGGGGCGACCGGCTTGGCCTTCTTGGATGTCGCGGTGTCGCCGATGATTTCGGCACTGCGCAATTCGGCGATCTCGCTTGTGCCGAGGCCGAGCACCTCGCGCAGCACTTCGTCATTGTGCTGGCCGAGGGTCGGCGCGAGCCGGGTGATCGAATAGGGTGCGCGGGAACTGCCTTCACGATAGGCAACCGAGGGCAACAGATGCGGTCCCATGAACCGGCGCGTCACCGGTTGCCAATGTCCGGTCGAGAGCAGATGCGGATCGCCCGCCATGTCCATCGGCAGTCGCGCGGTGCCGGCGGGGATGCCCGCATCCTGCAGCGCATTCATGGCAAGCTCCGGCCGCACCGTCATGGTCCAGTGCCGGATCGCCACCTCGATGCGGTCTTCATCGGCGCGACGCCCATCGGCTGTGGCCAGGGTCGTGTCCTCGGCAAGGTCCGGGCGATGGATGACCTTGCAGAGCGCTTGCCATTCCGCGTCGCTGCGCACAGCAATGGTGAGCCACTGATCCTCGCCGATGCAGGGGAAGCAGCCATGCGGCACGTAGCGCGGATGGCGGTTGCTGAGCCGTGGGCCTGTCGTGCCGGTGATGGATTGCTCGATGACCGAGGGCGCCACCATCGGCAGCAGTGCCTCGGTGGCGCTGAGGTCGATATGTTGCCCTTCGCCGGTCTTCTTCTGATGCATGAAGCCGATCATCAGCGCCGCCGCCGCACTGACGCCGCCATAGGGATCGCCGAGCGCCGTATGCACCATGGTCGGCGGGTCGCCTTCGCGGCCGGTGACGGAGGGCAGGCCCGAAGCTTGCTCCAATGTCGAGCCATAGGCGCGCACGCCACTCCATATGCTCTTCATGCCGAAAGCCGGCATCGTGACCACAATCAGTCGCGGATTGAGTTTGCGCATGGAATCCGGATCGAGACCGAGCCGTGGCATCACATCGGCCGCGTAGTTGTCGATCACGGCATCCGCATCGGCAATCAGGCGCTTCAGCAGCGCGAGGCCCTTGGGATTGGTGAGATCCAGCGTGATGCCGCGTTTGTTGCGGTTCATCTGCTGAAACCAGTAGACCTTCTCGTAAGTGCGTTCGGGGTGATAGGGCCCGCGCGGATCGGTACCGCGGAACCAGTCGGGATACTGGCACGACTCGACCTTGATCACGTCAGCCCCGAGATCGCCCATCTGCCGCGTCGCCGTGGGGCCGGCCCACCCCATGGTGAGATCGACGATGCGCAGGCCCTTCAATGGCAGCGGATCGTCAGACGTCGCTTGTCGTGTCGCGATGCGATCGCGCGCCTTGAAGTTGGTAACATCGTCGCTGCCTGCCAGCGGCGCCTTGCCATTCGCGATCGGCGGCGAGCCGGTGAGGCGCTGCGGCAGTACGGGCGCCTCGAATGATCCGCTGCCGATGGTCACGTCTGCGAAGGCACCGCGGTCGCGATAATATTGCTGGCGCAGCAGCTCTTCCATGCTTGGCACCACCGCGAGCGGGATGCGCAGTTCGATACCCATCTCGAACCAGTCCTGCGCACTCTTCTGCAGCAGGATCGGCTGGAAGATGGCCGCAAGCTCTGCCGAATTGACCGAGCGGGCGAGGCCATCGGTGAATCTGGTTTCTTTCTCCAGCTCGGGCAGGCCGAGCATCACGCAGAATGCCGCCCACTGAGCCGGGGTCACCACAGTGACACCGAGCCAGCCATCCTTGGTGGGGAAATTGCCGACGGGATAGCCGCGGCCGAAACGATTCAGCGCAGTGCGCGGTCGCGTGAAGCCGGACTCCAATGCGAGGCCGGTATCGAACTCGCTGATATGCAGCATCGCTGCGTGAGCGCTGACCGCAAACCGCCGCGCGCCGCGTTGACGATCGTAGAGACCGGCGAGTGTCGGAATGAAAGCGGTGAGGGCGGTCATGACGGAGATCTGTCCATCGCCCGGCAGAACCGGTGGGCCTTCCTTGGCTCCGACCATTTTCACACAGCCGGCGAGGGCGCGGCAGATGGAGTCGGTGGCATGGAAATCTGAATAGAGCCCGTTCTCGCCGAACCAGGAGATCGCGGTGATGGCGAGGCCGGGATTGTCTCGGCGCAGGCCATCGTGATTGAGCAGCGATGTGGGAATGATCGACGGTGGCCGTGCGTCGAGCAGCAGATCGCAGCTCTGCAGCAGATTCTTAAGATGCGTGATATCCCCAGCGCTTTCGAGGTCGGCGATGACGCTGTGCTTGTTGGTATTCAGCCAGGCAAAAACGCCGCTCTCGCTTTTGCCATTGCCGGCATCAAACAGCGGAGCATGTCGCCGCATCGGATCGCCGCCGGGTGGCTCGATCTTGATGACTTCTGCGCCGAAATCGGAAAACAGTTTGCCGCAGTAGCCCAGTTGATCGCCGGATCCAATTTCCACCACGCGCAAATCTGACAGCGGGAGTTTCGGCATTCCATTTCCACCCGTTCTTCTTGTCTTGAACGGGCATCATGTCGGGCTGAGCCGATGCGTCAAGTCAGCTTGCCGAATTCCGCGCAAGCGCAACGGACATGGCAGAGATCAGCGGCCGCATGAAGAACGCATCCTCGGCCGGCGTGATCGATGCGCGGAAGCCGTAGGCCACAAGTTCATCGGAGACGACAGGACCGACGGACGCGATCGGCGTCTTCGCAAGTGCGTTGCGCAGTTGATCCTCGCGTCCATGCGCGCGCGCTGCATCAACGAGGCGGCGCACCTGACCCGAACTCGTCAGCGCGATGGCATCGATGCGGCCGCTCTCCATCTCGTCGATCGCCGCGAGGATGTTCGTATCGGCCGCCTTGGAATCGTAGACATAGGGTAGCACCGTATCGACGACGGCACCTTGCGCCTCGATGGCGCCGATCAGCGCCGCATGGTCCTTCTCCGGATAGAGCTGCAGCCCGACCCGGCGTCCCTTGAGATCGTAGGTCGCCAGCATCTCGGCGATGCCTTCCGAGGTCGGCTTCTCCGTGGTGACGTCCGGGGCGAGGCCGATCTCGCGCAGCGCCTTGCCCGGCTTCGGCCCTCGCGCAAATTTTCGCGATTTGGCGATTGCCTCAACCATCTCCGTGTCGCCACCGTGTTGCCGCACCAGTTTGAGCATGCGCCGCAGGCCTTCGCCGGTCATTAAGACGAGATCGTCAAAGGGGTTAGCCGTGAAACGGGCGATCCAGTCCAGAACCGGTTTCGGGTCTGGCGCATCCTCGATGGTGAACATCGGGCATTGCCGGACATCGGCGCCTTTCTCCTTGAGAAGTCTGGAGAATTGGGCTTCCTCGCGGGTTTCCAGGATCAGGATGCGGTTGCCGTCCAGTCGCTCAGCCATCACGGCATCCTTTCATTTACTGCAGCGCGCAATCGGATTGGCGGAAGCCAATGCCAAGTGGTAGAGCAGGGCAAAATTTCCTCTGAATCTCAAGACAGTAGCCGCACATGTCGCACCACTTCGTCCTCACCCTGTCCTGCCCGGACCGTCCTGGAATCGTCTCCGCCGTCTCGACCTTCCTCGCCCATAACGGCCAGAACATCGTCGATGCCCAGCAGTTCAACGAGAGCGAGACCGGCGTGTTCTTCATGCGCGTGGTGTTCACCGCTGCGGATGTGAATGTCGATCTCGGCGCGCTGCAGACAGGCTTCGGCGCCATCGCCGAACGCTTCAAGATGGTCTGGTTGATGCGTGACCAGGAGACGAAGCGGCGGGTGATGATCCTGGCCTCGAAGTCGGACCATTGTCTGGTCGATCTGCTCTATCGCTGGCGCACCGGTGAACTGGAAATGATCCCGACCGCGATCGTCTCCAACCATCCGCGCGAGACCTATAACGGCATCGATTTCGGTGACATTCCGTTTCACCATCTGCCGATCACCAAGGAGACCAAGCGCGAGCAGGAAGCCGCGATCTGGGATCTCGTGAACGAGACGAAGTCCGAACTCGTGGTGCTCGCACGCTACATGCAGATCCTATCGGACGACATGTCGGCAAAGCTCTCCGGCAAGTGCATTAACATCCATCACTCGTTCCTGCCGGGCTTCAAGGGCGCGCGGCCTTATCACCAGGCCCATGAGCGCGGCGTCAAACTGATCGGCGCGACCGCCCATTACGTCACCAGCGATCTCGATGAAGGTCCGATCATCGAGCAGGATGTCGAGCGCATCAGCCATCGCGACTCGCCGGAAGACCTCGTCCGCAAGGGCCGCGACATCGAGCGCCGCGTGCTGGCCCGCGCCGTGCGTTATCACCTCGAGGATCGCGTGATCCTCAATGGCAAGAAGACGGTGGTGTTCACGAACTGAGCCACGCGCTCCTCTGTCGTCACCCGGCTTGTCCGGGTGACCCAGTATACTCGCTACCTGCAGTGTCTACTGGATCGCCCGGTCAAGCCGGGCGACGACAAACCTGCGGAGTGCTCTAATGAATCGCGTCGGCCGAAGGCGATGTCGCCGGATCTGGCCCGGGGGCCGTGTCACCTTGCCGATGCTCGCGCTGCTTTGCCGCGTAGGCCTCATATTCCGGCGTCCCCGGCCGCGGCGGCGCATCGGCAGGCAGGCCGCCGGCCCAGGACGGGATCAGGTCGGCCATGCCCCCAGCCACGAATGAGCTGATCGACCCGCAACCGGACAGGCCGCAGGACAGCAAGAAAAGGCCAAAAACAGCGGCCAGGCGGCGGGTGGCAAACATTGGAAACAACACGGCTGAGTGGAAGGTGGGTGAACGCTCACCAAATATGGGGCCAGTTGCGAAAAATGGAAGGTAACGGGAGCGGGTCGGTGTAATTTTTTGCACCTGCGTCGCCGGTGCACCGATCAGGTCTTCCGCTTTGGCGCTCCCGCTTTCCGCACCTGCACGGCATTAACCGCCGGCGTCTGCGCCAGCAGTCGCCTGAGGAGGTCGATCAGCACCTCCACCTCGTCTGGCTTCAGGCAGTCCAGCAGCACGCTTTCGCGGTCGAGCGCCAGTTCGATGATGCGGTCATGCAGCGCGCGGCCGGCCTTGGTCATGACGATGATGCGCTTGCCGTCGCCCTGATCGACAACCGTGACATTGCCACCATCGGCCAGGGACTTCAGCGTCCGGCTGACCAGTCCCTTGTCGAGGTCGAAATACTGGCAGATCTGCTGGGCGGTGCAGGCGTCCTCGCTGGCGAGCTTGGACAGGATGCGCCACTCGGTGACCCCGACGCCGAATTCCCGCCGATAAGCCCCCGATGCCCCGCCGGCCAGCTTGTTGGCCAGGAAGTTGATGAGGGCAGGGACGTATCGCGTGTGGTTGATGACCGGCTTCGTCATGCGAAATGAATGCTCTGAAACGTCCCAAACAGGAGCGTCACAGCACCTGCTAGTACTTTAGCAGCATGCCGCGATGCGTCGGAATTACGCAATTCACCAGTCCGTTGCGCATTGTCAAGGCGAGTGTTGACACGTCAACATGGCTTCGATATCGCGGACAAACGCGTATGGGGACAACGATCTTCCGGCCTGCAAGAGCCGACATCACGCACAGAGGAGGATACGATGCTGAGGACGTTCATTTCCGCCACCGTGGCTGCCGCCGGCGTGTTCGCGCTGGGCGCGGTCGCGCAGGCGCAGGAGACCGTGAAGATCGGCCTGATCGTGCCGATGACCGGAGGCCAGGCTTCCACTGGCCAGCAGATCAACAATGCTATCAAGCTGTACCAGCAGAAGAACGGCGACA
>NZ_JBIISY010000282.1:0-7158 GCF_044340795.1 Tardiphaga sp. | reverse complement strand
GTCGAGCAGCTTCAATAAATTATCATGCATACTAACGATAAGCTGAAGTGATCGCCGATGCGATGCAGCACTGTTCGCGTGCCTCTTGACGTCGTGGCATTCCACCGCAAGATGCGCGGCCTGAACATCCTCTGATGGAAAGCCCCGCGCATGTCCCTGTCTCCCGAAGTCGTTGCCACCCTGACCAAGATTTCCACCGCCACCATCACCACGGTGCTGTTGAAGAAAGGGCTGCGCAATGTCTGGATGCGGGGCGCCAAGCCGTTGCGCCCGGGCATGCCGCGCCTCGTCGGCCCGGCCTTCACGCTGCGCTTCGTACCGGCCCGTGAAGACCTCGCCACGCCGGAATCGTGGTCGTCGCCGATCTCGACCCGCACCGCCATTGAAGCCATGCCGGAAGGCTGCATCGCCGTGGTCGATGCTATGGGCATCACCGATGCCGGCATTTTTGGCGATATCCTTTGCGCCCGCATGCAGAAGCGCGGTGTTGCCGCACTGGTGTCCGACGGCGTCGTGCGCGACATCGAAGGCGTGCTTGGCACCAATCTCCCGGTCTGGTGTGATGGTTTTGCGGCCCCGGCTTCGGTCACCGGCCTCACTTTTGTCGGCTGGGGCGAACCGATCGGCTGCGGCGGCGTTGCCGTTTTCCCGGACGATATCATCGTCGCCGACCAGGATGGCGCGGTCGTCATTCCGAAAGCCTTCCTCGAGCACGTTCTCGCCGAAGGCGAGGAGCAGGAGCGTATGGAGGCGTGGATCGTCAATGAGGTGAATAACGGCGCGTCGCTGCCGGGCCTTTATCCGATGAATGCCGAGACCAAGGCGCGCTACGCCGCGTCGAAGAAGTAACGAGACGAAAGCGAGACCGTGCCATGAAGCTTTTTCCTGCAGGTTCACGTCCGACCAAACGGGCGCCGGAGGAGTATTTTACTGGCACGGTCTGGCAGGACCCGGTCGTTGTCGCCGAAGCACCGGCACGTCTCGTGACGTTCCGCGTGAGTTTTGAACCGGGCGCGCGCACCGCCTGGCACACGCATCCGTTCGGGCAGACGCTGTATGTGACCGACGGCGTCGGCCGCTTTCAGACCGAAGGTCAGCCCATCATCGAGATCAAGCCGGGCGACACAGTGTGGATTCCGCCGGGCGAAAAACACTGGCACGGCGCCGCGCCGGAGACCGGCATGGTCCACATCGCCATGCAGGAAGCCCTCGACGGCAAGACAGCTGACTGGATGGAGAAGGTGACCGACGCGCAGTATGGGAAGGCCGTCGGCTGATCACTCACGTAGGGTGGGCAAAGCACAGCGTGCCCACCTTCACCAGCCGTGCACGCGAAGGTGGGCACGCTGCGCTTTGCCTACCCTACAGCTATCTTAGTTCACCCGCGTCCAGGTCTGGCCGCCGCAGAACATGCCGCCGAAGGCGCAGCCTTGCACACGTAGCGAGTCGTTGCCCTTGAGCGCGATGGTCGAGTCATACGTGCTGCCGCTCTTCGGATCGTAGATCTTGCCGGCCCACTTGCTGTCGCCTGGCTTCATGTTGATCAGGATCTTCTCGCCATTGGCCTCGGTCTTTTTGTCCATGGCGTAACCGCAGATGTCGCTGCCGCAGTTTTCGATGCGGATCTTGCCTTCGTTCTTCTCGGTCATCCAGATGCCGAGTGGCGACGCAGCCGCCGCAGGCGCTGGTGTCGGCTTCACCGCAGGATCGGTTGCCGGCGCATTGGCAACGACCGTCGATGGAGCGGGCTCCGTTGCGGCAGGCGGGTTGCCGGGCTGCGCGGCACTTGATGGTGCCGGTGCAGCTGTCGTCGTCGAAGGTGCTGCAGGGGCCGCTGCGACCGGAGCTGGCGGCGCAGGGTTAGCCGTTGTCGGCGGCGTGGCGGGGCGTATGCGCTCTTCGCGAGGGGACGGCGCTGTGTTGCTCTCGCGGTTGTCGCGATCGCGGCGAATACGCTTGGTGTTGTATTCGAACACGCCGGGGATCGAGATCGACACACACTCCGCTGAGTTGCAGTCCTTTGGTGCATCAATAGTGACGGTCTGGCCGCCGAGGTCGAAGGAGTAGGTGTCGGCGGCCTTGGCTGCGGTGGTGGCCAGCAGGATGGCGGCAATGGCGGCGAAGCGCGTCATGATTGGTCCCCTGAACGTTTGCGCACTCGGTTTCCGTCCAAGGCACGTCTCGCCTCCAGAGCGCAGACCCCGCCGAAACCGCTGTGCTACTTCGTCGTCAGGAGAAAACGGCGGGTTCACGCCACCGTTCCGAAAAGTTCAGTCGTTGTCAGTTTTCGCCAACGGACTCGGTCTCTGGCTGGCGGCTGATGGTCATCTGCCGCTTCAGACTCTGGAAACGTTCGCGTGCCGAACTCTCGCGATCATTGATGAACGGGACCACCGCGTCTCGCGGCATCGGGCCCGATGAAATCGGACGGGAATGGCTGCCGATGGTCTCATCGACGAAATACTGGCCGTCCTCGTCCCGCCGGGCTGTCCAGCGAAACCGAATGGCATCGAGCGGGCCAGGGCCCAATCGCGTGTAACCATCGACTTCGGCAAGCGGGGCAATGGCGGCTGGTTCGTCGTGGTGCTCGATATGCGGCTCCGGCGCAGTGGTCGGGGCGTCGATCTCGGCGATGACGGTTTCCTGCTCGACGGTCACGGTGACGCGCTCTGCGATCACGGTCACTGTCTCATGTTCGTTGCCGCCGGTCGGATCCGTGTCTGCAGTCCCGGACAGTGCGGACTCCTTGCTGTCGAGGATGCTGGCGATGGCGGCCAGCGCGTGGTCGGTCGGATCATTCTGGGTCAAGGCAAGGCTCCCGGCATATCCAAAAAGGAAAGTCCAAAGGCAGATCAAGGTGTTACTGACCAGCAACCGGCCGGTGCATATGACACTTTCACAACGCCTGTGGCCCTTTTGGGGCACGCCGGCGACCATTTTCATGGCCGCCGGTCCCGGAAGTCGTCAGTTCAGTACGTCGGTGTTGACCACATTGGCCTTGATCGGCTCGCCATCGAGGGCGCTCAGCATGTTGCGGGCGGTCTGCAAACCCATGCGGTCGAGCGCCTCGCGGGTCACGCCGGCGACATGGGGCGCGATGATGACATTGGGCAGCTCGAACAGCGCATGGCCCAGCGGCGGCGGTTCTGCCTCGAACACGTCAAGGCCGGCGCCGGCCAGCTTACCCGAGGTCAGCGCATCATAGAGCGCGGCCTCGAGCACGATGCCGCCGCGGGCGGTGTTGATGAGATAGGCGGTCGGCTTCATCTTGGCGATCCGCGCGGCGTCGAACAGGCCGGTGGTCTCCGGCGTCTTCGGGCAGTGCAGGGTAACGAAATCCGCCTGAGCCACTGCGGTGTCGAGATCCTTCACCGGTACGTAGCCGGCGGCCTTGATGGCGTCAGCGGAGACATAGGGGTCGTAGACCAGCACGTTCATTTCCATGGCCTGGCAGCGCGTCGCCGTGCGGCTGCCGATGCGGCCGAAGCCGACCACCAGGACCGTCTTGCCGAACAGGTCGAACGGAAGTGCCGTGAAGCGCGTGGCCCATTTGCCATCTTTCACCATCGCATGGAGTTCGGCTGCGCGCTTCGCCAGCGTCAGCATCATGAACAATGCCTGTTCGGCAACCGAAGGCGAATTGGCGGTGCCGGCGATCATCAGCGGCACCTTGTGCTTGCTGAGCGCAGGCACGTCCACCGCATCATAGCCGACGCCGATGCGGGCCACGACCTGCAGATCCTTGCTGGCTTCCAGCTCCGCTGCGCCGAAGCGCGTGGCGCCGAGCGCCGCCCCATGCACGGGTGCATTCGCTTCGATCAGCTTGAGGAAGTCTGGCGCGGAAATCAGGTTGCTGAATTCGATCGTCTCGATGTCGTCGCGTGCATCGAACAGAGCGCGGCCTTGCGGCGACAGGGACTCGGTGATCAGAAGTTTCTTCTTGTTGGTCGCCATTTCCACCCCTTGAGATATTCTTTCTGTGATGCGCCGACGTTCTTCGTTGCGCCGGATTCATCTAACAGTCTTGTCGCGACGAGGTCCATATCACCCAGCGCAGCACTGTGCGGCGAGATCGAACGTGGTGCCGGTGGACTTGGCTGACGCGAAGCCATTATGTTCGATGACGCAGATTCCGATATACGGTTTTGCTGCGCCGCAAAAATAGCGGTCATGGAGATGCCGATGATCCGATCCTACAAGCCGCATCGTGCGCTTTGCTTTGCCGTAGTCCTTCTGCTCGGGCATGCAGGCGCAGCGCACGCCCAGGGGCTGGTGCAGGGCATGCAACGCGGGGCGCGTGACGGCAATCGCGCGGCGGGGCCGATCGGAGGCGTATTGGGCGGCGCGATCGGTGGCGTGGTCGGAGCGGTCGGCGGTGTGCTCGGTGTTCCTTCGAACAATAACAGCGTTCGCGGCCCGGTCTCGGGCGCTCAGTCCAACTCCAAGCAGGCCAAAGCAAAGAAGGGCAAGAAGGGCGCCGAGCAGACTCCTGAACTGACGGCCGAGCAGATCGTGGCCAACAGCGACGCCAACATCACGCGCATCAAGACCTCGCTCAATCTGACTCCTGAGCAGGAAAAGAACTGGACCGGATTCAGCGACGCCATGCATACGCTCGGCAACAATGGCGCCGAGCGATTCAAGCTGCGCGTCGCCCGCGCCAAGCGCGATCCGCCGGACGACATCATCGAGCAGATGCGCAACGAGGCCCAGTTCCTCAACGACCGTGCCGGCGATCAGCGCGCCGTCGCCGATGCCGCGGAGCCGCTCTACGCTGTGCTCGACGACAAGCAGAAGGCGCTGTTCATCCAGGAAATGGTGAAGCTGAGCCGCGAGCGTGGGCTCGACTGACCGTCGACCGGAACCTCGACGTCCGGCGCGTGTTTTTCCTTCATTCAACGGAGGACACGATCATGGCTGAGAAGTTCGATCCGGCGCCACACGACAAATATGCCGAAGGCGTCAAGGAAGCGGCGAGGGCGGATCGCAAGACCAGCGAGGATCTGAAGGCCGGTCTCAGTGGAACCTTCCCGGCTTCCGATCCCGTGAGCGCGGCACAGCCCGACAAGTCGAAACACGACGCCGACAAGGATCGGTCGCTGTGGGACAAGATCACGGGCGTCTTCAAGTCCTGACCGCCGCTGACTGCAATTGGACAGCAGAAGATCGTCGCAAGGTTCGGTTAATCATGCCGTTGCACCATGGTCTCAGGCGAGTCGTTGGACAGGAGACTGGCGTTGGTGACGGTGTCGGCTGAAGAGAGTCTCGACCACGGAGTTCCGGCGCCCATGCGGCGCGGCGAAGTTTTTACGATCCATGCAACTCGCGACGACCGGAGTATGATCACCCACCGGATCCTTCCGGAAATCGCAGTGGCTCAAGCGCGTCAGTTGAACGATGCCGGTTGGCAAGTTCACATCTCGGAGCTGGGCGGACGCGCGTTCAAGCCATCTGAATTCTATCAATTGCTCAGTTACAAGCGGATCGGCTGACCCAATCCTGAAGATTCAGCCCTGCCATCGCCATGGCGGGGTTTTTTGCGTCTGCGAACATGCTAGTTTGTGCTGTCTACCCCTAATTCTCCCTCTTAAATTTCCGATCCAAGCATATGAAAATCATGGCGTTTATCGCTACTCTGCTTGCGGCGGTCGGCGCGGTGTCGCCGTCGGTGGCGAGATCGTCGCGTACCGATCAGATGCTGAAGCTCGATCCCGCGACGCGCGTCGAACAGCGTTGTGATGCACGCGCGATGGGGATCGTCGGCCGAGAACATAAAGGCTATCGGCCCGACGAGTTCGTTGCCTACGCATTTGCCGATCCGGTGATGCGAGGAACCCAGATCAAGGCACCGGGCGGCGCGATCCGTTCGTCGGGCAAATGGTACAGGCTTGCTTATGTGTGCGAGACCTCGCCCGATGGCCTGGACATCAAGTCGTTCAGCTATCAACTCGGCGCCGAGATCCCGCGCAGCGAATGGGACACGCACTATCTGGTCCCGCGGTGATGACGCGCGTTACAGGTTCGCCGCCTGCGGCGTTTTGAAGAAGCGCTCCGACATTGCGTTGAGAAGGTCCGTGCTCAGCGAGCTCTCCAGGTTTGATCTCGCGCAGAGCAGCGCCTTGAGGGGCGGCAGCGGGGGCAGGTAGTATTCCTGTGCCCATACCAGCGGTTCGGGGATCATCCGCTTGGGGATCGCCGCAATCCCGAGCCCGGCTTCCACAGCTGCCAGCTTCGCGTGATAATCGGGACTGTTGAACACGATCTTGTAGGCAAGGTCATGCCGCGTCAGCGTGCGGATCATCAGATCGTCGCCGGGCCAGGTCAGCAACGGAATGGGCGCGCCGGGGCTGAGCACGAAACTGCGGGCCCGCACCCACACGAATTCCTCGTCCATCTCGTTGACGATGAGATGTGAGATCTCGCTGGTCATCTCCGGATTTTCGAAGACGTAGGCGATGTCGATATAGCCGTCGATCAGGCCCTTGGTGATACCGACGGAATTGTCGGTGTGAACGATGACGTCGGCTAACTTTCCGGCACTCTGCTCACTCAGGAACTGGCGCACGAACAAGGTGCTCAATCCGAGCCGGATCGGTTGCGGCGCATGGGCAGCGCCGCCGATGCGCAGCATCTGGTCATTGGCGTCGAGGATCCGACGGGCCTGATGGAGGACCAGCTTGCCGAGCTGGGTGGCCGTGGCGCCCTGTGAGGTCTTGATGAACAACGGACCACCGACCAGTCCCTGAATTCGTTTGATCTGGGAACTGACGGCTGGCTGGCTCAGGCCGAGCCGCTCTGCTGCCTTGGTCAGGCTGCCAGTTTCGGAAATTGCCACGACGGTGCGGACGATTTCGATCGGGACATTGAGTGGCTGATATCGCTTGTGCATGCCCCGGCTCCTACACCTGCATCAATCACGACCGGAAAATCTACAGTTGTGCCGATCTGGATCGCAATCACAGAATTTAGTGATTCTCCGCCACACTGCGTGGAAAACATCACCCCTGCATCGTGTGAGATCTGGATTTTCAACCTCAAGTGAGGTACCTCCATACGGCTTCGATTCCCCAATCGAGCATGTATGTTGTTGAGCAATTTCAGGTTGTCATCTCGGAGTTCTCGGGCAAGCCAAACATGGCACCGCGAGCAAGAGCCCTA
>NZ_JBIISY010000051.1:0-32496 GCF_044340795.1 Tardiphaga sp. | reverse complement strand
CCATCGCCGCCCTTGATCGAGGACGGGAAGACCTCGATGTCGGTGCAGCCAAGCTCCTTCGCGAATGTCGTGATGTCGTCGCAGATGGCCTGATGGACATCGGCGTTCTTGATGATGCCGCGCTTGGACTGTTTGCGGTCGGCCTCGAATTGCGGCTTGATCAGCGCCAGCAGGCTCATGGGCGCGGCAGCCAGCGAGAGGGCGACGGGCAGCACGGCCTTCAGCGAAATGAAACTGACATCGATCACGACGACATCGGGTCGTGCGGGCAGGCGCTTGTTCTCAAAATTGCGGATGTCGGTCTCTTCCATCGAGACGATCTTGGGGTGGCCGCGCAGCGAGTGATGCAACTGGCTGGTGCCGACATCGATGGAGAACACCATGCTGGCGCCATTGGCGAGCAGCACTTCGGTGAAGCCGCCGGTGGAGGCGCCGACGTCGAGACAGACGTGATCCTCGATCTCGATCGGATAATGTTCGAGCGCGCCAGCGAGCTTGACGCCGCCGCGCGAGACCCAGGGATGCGCGGGCTCGGCTTCGATCGCGGCGTCAGGCAGCAAAAGCTCCGACACCTTGGCGACTTGCTTGCCATTGGCGATGACAAGCCCGGCCTCGATGGCGGCCTGGGCACGGGCGCGGCTCTCGAAGATGCCGCGTTCGACGAGAAGCGTATCGGCGCGCTTCTTCGCGGCCGCGGGTGAAGTCGATGATTTCGTCATGGTCAGTAGGATGCAGCGAGTTTCAGGCAGGCTTCGAAGCTGGTCAGGTCCTGCCACACATCGGCAGGGGCTTCGCGCGGGACGATCAGCGGCGAGCCGTAAAGGTCGAGCGCGTGCATCATCATGAGATTGTCGGTCAGGTCGAAATTCTCGACGGTCAGGCCGTCCTTGTCGGTCAGATGGCCGTCGCTGTCACTGATCTCGGTCATGCGACGCGTGCGATCCACGTAAGATGCGGGATCGTTGCTGTAGCCGAAGCACAGCTTGCCATGGCCGGCCATGAAGCCGAGCTCGAACACCGTGCCGGCGTCGGCGCTGGGACCGCGGAAGGGCGTGAGATTGGCGATGACGATGTCGCAGCGATTCATCATCGCTTCATTGCCATGGAAAATCTGCCGCGAGGCATCGCTCGCCGTCACGTCCACATCGTTATCGAGCGGGAAGAAACCATGGGCGCCGTAGCGCTTGCAGAGTGCAACCTTGCGCCGGCCGATCTCGGCGGCGTTGGGCAGGAAGACGTCGGGGCCAGCGAGATAGATGTTCATGAAGTCCCCGTCGTAATCGCGAAGCGGGCCGACTTTGACGCGTCAATTCAGACGAGAACGAGGCGATCCGGGCGCGTCGGCTCGATTGCCTTCGTATCCCTCAGTTTGTCATCGCCCGGCTTGACCGGGCGATCCAGTACACACTGCACTGACTGAGTTTACTGGGTCGCCCGATCAAGTCGGGCGACGACAGAGAGTGTGTGGACAGATCAGGCGAGCTTGACGGTCTCGGCGGCAAAGTCCTTGCCGAGAGTCTCGAACACCTTCTTGACGATGCCCTTCGAGTCCAGGCCGGCCTGGGCATACATCGCGCCCGGGGTGTCGTGATCCTGGAAGATGTCGGGCAGCACCAGCGAGCGCATGCGCAGGCCACCGTCGAGCATGCCGTGCTCGGCCAGCGTGTGCATGACATGCGAACCGAAGCCGCCGATCGAGCCTTCCTCGATGGTGATCAGGATCTCGTGCTCGCGGGCGAGCTTGAGCAGCAGTTCGAGATCGAGTGGCTTCATGAAGCGCGCATCAGCGATGGTTGCCTGAAGACCGTGTGCGGCGAGTTCGTCGGCGGCCTTCTCGCATTCGGCGAGACGGGTGCCGAACGAGAACAGTGCGACCTGCTTGCCCTGACGGATGATGCGGCCCTTGCCGATTTCCAGCGGGATGCCGACTTCCGGCATCTCGACGCCGCGACCTTCGCCGCGCGGATAGCGCAGCGCGCTGGGCTGATCGTTGATGGCGACCTGGGTGGCGACCATGTGGACCAGTTCGGCTTCGTCGGATGCCGCCATGATCACCATGTTCGGCAGACAGCCGAGATAGGCATTGTCGAACGAACCGGCATGGGTTGCGCCGTCGGCACCGACAAGGCCGGCACGGTCGATGGCGAAACGCACGGGCAAATTCTGGATCGCCACGTCGTGGACGATCTGGTCATAGCCGCGCTGCAGGAAGGTCGAGTAGATCGCGCAGAACGGCTTGTAGCCTTCGGTGGCGAGGCCGGCCGCGAAGGTCACCGCATGCTGCTCGGCGATGCCGACATCGAACGTGCGGGCCGGGAAGGCCTTGTTGAAGATGTCGACGCCGGTACCCGACGGCATGGCCGCGGTGATGGCGACGATCTTGTCGTCCTTCTCGGCTTCCTTGACGAGGCTCTGGCCGAACACGTTCTGATAGGCCGGGGCGTTCGGCTTGGACTTCGACTGGGTGCCGGTGGCAACGTCGAACTTCACGACCGCATGATATTTGTCGGCGGCAGCTTCCGCCGGACCATAGCCCTTGCCCTTCTGGGTCACGACGTGAACCAGGATCGGGCCGGTTTCCATGTCGCGGACGTTCTGCAGCACGGGCAGCAGGTGATCGAGGTTATGACCGTCGATCGGGCCGACATAATAGAAGCCGAGTTCTTCGAACAGCGTGCCGCCATTGTTCATGAAGCCGCGCGAATATTCCTCGACGCGCTCGGCACGATCGGCGATCAGCTTCGGCAGATGCTTGCCGAGCTGCTTGGCGGCATCGCGCAGGCCGCGATAGGTCTTGCCCGAATACATGCGCGACAGATAGGCTGACATGGCGCCGACCGGCGGCGCGATCGACATGTCGTTGTCGTTCAGGATGACGATCAGGCGGGAATTCATGGCGCCGGCATTGTTCATGGCTTCGTAAGCCATGCCTGCCGACATCGAGCCGTCACCGATCACGGCGATAACATTGTTCTTGCCACCCGAGAGGTCGCGCGCCACGGCCATGCCGAGGCCCGCCGAGATCGAGGTGGACGAATGCGCAGCACCGAACGGATCGTATTCGCTCTCGCTGCGCTTGGTGAAGCCCGAGAGGCCACCAGCGGTACGCAAGGTCCGGATGCGATCACGACGACCGGTGAGAATCTTGTGCGGATAGGCCTGATGCCCGACGTCCCAGATGATGCGGTCGCGCGGCGTATCGAAAACATAGTGGAGCGCGGTGGTCAGCTCGACCACGCCGAGGCCGGCGCCGAAATGGCCGCCGGTGGTGGACACGGCATCGATGGTCTCCTGACGCAGCTCGTCGGCGACCTGACGCACCTTCTCGACCTTCAGCTTGCGCAGATCTTCCGGAGTCCGGATGGTATCGAGCAGCGGGGTCTTACTAAAATTGGTCACGGCACTATTCCAATTTGACATGTCCGGGATTGCGGTAGCATCCGGTTCGTCGCGCGAAGGCGTCAGACGGTTCGGACTAGCGCAGCCCCCGGAACCGGGAAGCTTGTTTCGAGGCCTTATAATGGGCTTCGATTTTTCGTCGTGGTATCTAGCATGCTTGAAAGCTTCTTCATCCGAACATTTTCGTCAGATGGTTGAAGCGCTTATCACCGTTAACGCCCGGCATTGCGGCCCGGTTGCCTCACGGTGAACCTTGTCCCTTTACACCAAAGCCTCTGCCAAAGCCAACCATGGTGGAGGCTCGGGTTCCCGCTGCACATTCGCGCAGCGTGTGTCAGCCGATCCGTCGAGCCGCGGTTGGGGTGCCGTCCGACGAGGCCGAAATGGCGCTTCTTTGACCCAAATCAAGCGTCTTCCATGCATTTTCGCGGGTCGTAGGGTCTCCATCCACCAATGCAAGGGTTGCAGCAGGCTGCGCCACACGCTCGCGCAATGGAACCGGGCCGCAGACGATCATGAAAAAATCGTAGGCATGCGGCCGTTCATTGGCCATCACGAACTGGAAATGGACGCGGAAGAATTTCCAGCGGAACCGGTTGTAGTGCTCGGGGCGGATGATCTCCCGGAACCGAACCGGTACGATGGTCGGGTTCAGCTTCGCGCCGCCGACATCGATTCCATGGCCGGAGATCGGGTCGAACGGATAGAAATTCATCACGTCCTTGCGGGACTGACAGTCAATCCAGTCGATCGATGGCTCGGTGGCCAACCGCCGCAGATTGTCGCGAAAGCCGGCCGCGGCCTTGTGAAAGCCGACGATCGGCATGTTGCCGCCGAGGGTGAGCAGGACGATGCGCGGTCCACGGCGCCCGAGACCGGGATCGAGCTTCAGCGCCCGTGCCAAGATTTCCGAGCCGAGGAACGAGCCGGAGCTGTGGCCGACCAGCACGATTTCCTGCGCATCGGAATTCTGCGCCACCTTCACCAGATGCCGGGCAAAGCGGTCGATGCGGGCGTCCCATTCGGGCCGGTTACCGTGGGAGAATTGCCAGGTGAAAATGGTGTCGGCCATCAGATAGAGCAGATAGGTCCGCTCTTCCGTGTATTTGACCAGTGAGCCGAGCGCGGCGATGAAGACGGCCGCTGCCGCGCAGCCGACCAGGAAGCCGTGCACGCCGAGTGTCTTCAGCCCCCATGCCACCAGCCAGGCGGCCGCGGCCGACCAGATCGCCTCGTTGAGCAGCACGAAATGCGGCCAGCTGATGAAGGTGGCGAAACGCCAGTGGGCACGCCAGAACCGCCCCATGGTGCCGGAAAACACCAGGCCCCAATAGATCAGCATGCCGTGGATGGCGGTGCGCCAGATCGGCGCAGCGAGATCGCGCTGGATCAGGTCTTCCCAGCGCAGGAAGTCGTAATTGGTCTTGGTCTGCCAGCCGTCACCGGACGTTTCGATGGTCCATCCTGCTGATTCATGGGCAAATTCGCCGGGAGCATGCTCCTTCGGGCGGCCGACCGTGGTGGTCAGCCCATAGAGACGACCGAACTTGCGCAGTTCGGTGCGGAACATACGGTAATATTGCGCGAGGCCCCGTGGGTCGTATCCCTGCACATAGATGACATGACGGTGCTGGACGCGCACGCTGGTTCCCCGAACTGACAGCGGACTATAACAGGCCGCGCCAAGCGCCAAGCGCTAAAATCGACGCGCATACGCCGGTGGTGGGTTGTGCCGTCGGGACAATGCGCCCGCTTACTGGACGTCGAGCGGCTCCGTGCCGACCGGCTGGCCGTTCTGGTCCGTCGTGATCTTGTCCACCCGCGCTTCGGCCTGGCGCAACAATTCGTCGCAACGGCGCTTCAGAGCCTCGCCACGTTCATAGATCGCGACCGATTCCTCGAGCGGCACCTTGCCCTCTTCGAGGCGACGCACGATCGATTCCAGCTCTTCGATCGCCGTCTCAAAAGTCAGCTTCTTGACGTCGGCGTGGGTGTTCTCAGCCATTCGATCTTCCGTGCGTTCGAGACGCATGATTCTATAAAGATGTTTGCGGGCGCAATGTGGCGGCCCGGTTGCACTGCACGCGAGCTAGATCGGTGCTTGCTTGCCCATCAGTTCGGTCACGTGGGCCGCAACCGATTCCTGGAGGCCCTGCAGATCGTAGCCGCCCTCGAGCACCGACACAACGCGACCGCCCGCGGTCTGGTCGGCGAGATCGAGCAGTTTTCGCGTCACCCAGCCGAAGTCCGCGGCGTCGAGTTCGAGCGAGGCGAGGGGATCGCGGCGATGCGCGTCGAAGCCGGCAGAGATGATGATCAGCTCTGGGGAGAATTTCTGAAGCTGCGGCAGGATGAGGTTATCGAAGGCTGCGCGGAATTTGGCGCCGCCATCGCCGTCGCGCAGCGGCGCGTTGACCACGGTGTCATGCTCGCCGCGCTCCTGCGTGGCGCCGGTGCCGGGAAACAGCGGCATCTGATGCGTCGAGCAATACATCACGCTCTTGTCGGCCCAGAAGATTTCCTGCGTGCCGTTGCCGTGATGGACGTCGAAATCGACCACCGCAGCACGGCCGATGCCGTAAGTGCGTTGCGCGTAGCGTGCCGCGATGGCGACCTGATCGAAAAAGCAGAAGCCCATCGCCTTGTTGCTCTCGGCGTGATGGCCCGGCGGGCGCGTCGCCACGAAGGCGTTGGCGTGCTCGCCCTTCATGACGGCGTCAGTGGCAGCGATGGCGCCGCCGACGCCACGCATCACGGCTTCCCAGGTACCGGGCGACAGCGATGTGTCACCATCGATGTAAACGAGACCGCTGGCCGGGGCGATATGGCGCAGCTCATCGATATAATGATTGTCGTGGCACAGACTGACATGATCGAGGCTGCCTTCCGGCGCCTCGGCCCGCACCAATGCATCGAATCTGGGATCGCCAAGCGCCTTCGCCACCGCACGGATGCGGTCCGGCCGTTCGGGATGGCCAGGCGGCGTGAGGTGATCGAGCGAGGCCTGATGCGAGAGAAGAAGTGTCATGCAAATGATCCCGGCGCGGGAGAGGTCCGCTGCGACAACCTAGCGCGTCGGGGAGGGTTCCGATAGGTCTCTCGACCTGTTGCGCGTGGCCGCACATTTGCGAAGGAAAGGCCGGCTCAATCCGGCAGCTCGTTGACCTTGCCGACCCAGGTGCGCACATCGGCAAGGACTTGCGGCAGCAGCGCGCGCACCTGCTGGACGGTCATGCCCGCCTTGATGCGGGGATCGTAGAGGATGTTCAGCAGATACTGGTCGTAGATATCAAAAAAGCCCATCGAGACATTGTCGTTGAACATCGTCCACGGCACCGAATTGGTGTCGTTGATGGGGCCGAGCGACTGCAGCATTTCCTCATAGGCACAGTCGTAGAAGGTGAAGTCGCCATTGTCGGTGGTGAGGATCACATCCGAGCGTTCGATCTCGAACTGGTCGTTCTTGCGAAAGCCCGACAGGCATTGCGGATCCAGCGAGCTGCGAATCTCGTTGGCGCGATCCTGACCGTAGAATGCTGTCAGCGTGGGATAGAGCTCGCGATCGCGCACGAGCTTCACGGTGACATTCGCTTCGGCCGCATTGTCGACGACGGCGATATTCAGATGTTGCACGCGCCGTCCGATATCGGCGACCACCTTGCCGATCTGCTTCTTGCGCAGTGCGGTGCCGCCGTCGATCACCACGCGTACCGGCGTCTCGTATTTGCGGATGCGATCGACACGGCCAGCGAGATGATATTCGGCGCCGAAGGCGGTCTTCAGGAAGCCGTCGATGATCTGGCTGTCGGTGAAGCTCTTCTTCTGATGCTTCTGATGCGCAGCAATGATCGCCGGCTCACCGGCGCCTGCAGGAAAGGGAAGGCTGACGGCAAGGAAGCTCAGGCTCGCAATGACAAGGAGGGCAGACCTGCGAGCGCATTGTAAAGGAGAAGGGTGCATTGCACCTAAACTCGCGCACAACGCGCAAGGGCGCAAGGGTTCAATGGTCGCGCCCACGTATAAGTGAAAAGTTGCAGAATGAGGGCCCGCCGATGGCGGGGCCCTCATCGCGATCGATCAGTTCTTGACGATGACCGTCGCGCCGACGGCGACGCGGTTGTAGAGGTCGGTGACGTCTTCATTGGTCATGCGGAAGCAGCCCGAAGAGACGGCCTGGCCAATGGTCTCCGGCTCGTTGGAGCCGTGAATACGGTACAGCGTCGAGCCGAGATAGATGGCGCGGGCGCCGAGCGGATTGTCGGGTCCACCTTCCATGAAGCGCGGCAGGTCGGGGCGGCGGCGCAGCATCTGTGCCGGCGGAGTCCAGCTCGGCCATTCCTTCTTGGCGGTGACACGGTGCACGCCGCCCCAGCGGAAGCCGTCGCGGCCGACGCCGATGCCGTAGCGCAGGGCGCTGCCGCCGGGCTGCACCAGATAGAGACGGCGCTCGGCGGTGTTCACCACGATGGTGCCAGGGGCGTAATTGCTCTGGAAGCCAACGGTTTGACGCGGAATCGGGCTCGCGCTGTTGCCGCCACCATTTCCGAAATTGGAGAAGAAGTTCGAAAGTGAGGGGGTGTCATCAACGACGAAATCGGATTGGGCCGGCTGGTTGCGGACACGGGCTTCAGCGGGCATGGCAACCGCGATCAATGCGGCTGCGACGGACAGGGCGGCAACGATGCGCTTCATGGACTCCTCACCAGATGGAATTTGAGCCGCAGAGTGGCCACAATTCATGCTGCTGCGCAACCCACGGCTTGGTGAGAGCTGCTCCAGGTGCAGCGGCGGCCTTGCGCAATCGCCCGGCTTCCACCGCTTGCCGCGCATGTCTCTCAGCGAAGCGTTGCGCCTGCCCCCTTTGACGCGCCCGCCGAACAATGGTTGATCAACTCCGCGATTACGCAGTCAACTTGGAGCTGGATGATGAACGGTGCGGAGAGCCTGGTACGGACATTGGTGGCAGGCGGTGTGGATGTCTGTTTTGCCAATCCGGGAACGTCGGAGATGCATTTCGTCGCGGCGCTCGACCGTGTCGAAGGCATGCGCTGCGTGCTCGGCCTGTTCGAGGGCATCGTGACTGGTGCTGCGGATGGTTACTACCGCATGAAGGGCACCCCGGCCTCGACGCTGCTGCATCTCGGCCCCGGCCTCGCCAACGGCCTCGCCAACCTGCACAATGCCAAGAAGGCCAATTCGGGCATCGTCAACATTGTCGGCCAGCACGCCGTCTACCACATCGAACACAATGCGCCGCTGACCTCGGACATCGAGGGCCTCGCCCGCCCGATGTCGCAGTGGGTGCGCACCTCGCCGAGCGCCAAGACCGTGGCCGCTGATGGCGCCGCCGCGATCGCTGCCGCCAGCGGCGCGCAGGCGCAGATCGCCACGCTGATCCTGCCGGCCGACACCGCCTGGAACGAGGCCGACGGCATCGCCAAGGTGCCCGCCCCGGAGCAGCGCGCCAATTTCCACGCCCCGGCGGTCGACACCGCGGCCAAGCTCGCCAAGGAGGGCGAGACCACGCTGCTGCTGCTGACCGGTTCGGCGCTGACCGAGCAGGGCCTGGCGCTTGCCGAGCAGATTGCTGGCAAGACGGGCTGCAAGGTCATCAGCCAGACCTATAACCCGCGCATGGCCCGCGGCCGCGGCCGCTTCTTCGTCGAGCGCGTACCCTACGTGGTCGATTCGGCGCTGCCGGTGCTGAAGAACTTCAAGAACATCGTTCTGGTCGAAGCCAACGATCCCGTTGCCTTCTTCGCCTATCCGAACAAGCCGAGCGTGCTGAAGCCGGAAGGCTGCAACGTGCACCGCATGACCGCCAATGGCGAGAACTCGGTCGCTGCGCTCGAGGCTCTCGCGAGCGCCGTCGGCGCCAAGCCGTCGGACGTCAAGCCGCAGAAGCATGCTGAACTGGTCAAGCCGACTGGCAAGCTGGACCACGCGTCGGTGGCCGCCGCCATTGCGCTGGGCATTCCCGAGAATGCCATCGTCATCGACGAGTCGATCACCACCGGCCGTGGCTTCTTCGCCCCGACCGCTGCCGCGGCTCCGCATGACTGGCTGCAGAACATGGGCGGCTCGATCGGCTTCTCCACCCCCGTCGCCGTCGGCGCTGCGGTGGCCTGCCCGGACCGCAAGGTGATCTGCATGGTCGGCGATGGCTCGGCCATGTACACGCCGCAGTCGCTGTGGACCCAGGCCCGTGAAAACCTCGATGTCACCACCGTCGTTTTTGCGAACCGCAACTATCAGATCCTGAAGGGCGAGTTCGACAATGTCGGCGCCGGTGCCATGGGCAGCCGCGCGCTGGACATGCTGACGCTCGACCGTCCGCATCTCGACTGGGTGTCGCTGGCCAAGGGCATGGGCGTCCCCGGCGTGGCTGTGTCGACCGCCGAAGAGTTCAGCAAGGCTCTCGCGGACGCCAATGCAGCGCAGGGTCCGAAGCTGATCGAAGTGCTGATGTAAGCGCTACGCCGTAGCAGCTGAGAAAAACGAAAGGCTCCGGAGTGATCCGGAGCCTTTCTGTTTATGACGAAGCCATTGCGGTATTAGTTGCCGCCACCGCCACCGCCACCCGAGGTGCGGCCCTGATCGGTGTTACGGCTGCCCATGCCAGTCGTGCCTGCAGCCGAGTTAGAGCCGCCCATGGAGTTCGCGCCGTTGCCAGCCTGCGAGCCGGTGGCGCCGGGCGCCATCTTGCTACCGCTCCGCTCAGGTACGTCCACAGCCGTGCCGCGGCTATCGGTACCCGGCTGCGTCACGCCGGTTCCAGTTGAGTTCATCTGCGGCGCATTGGGATTCGCGCCACTTTGTGCGAAAGCCGGTGCGGTCATCAGAAGCGCGGCGGTGGAGGCGATGATCAGTTTCTTCATGTGTTCGTGTCCTCTGCTCTTGTGTCTTCCCCTGCAGTCGCAACAGCATGAAGCGCGACACGTTCCGAAGTTTCTGGTCCTTTGCCTGAGGCAGATCGCGCGCGCAGCGTGGTTCCTCATCGCACAGCACCCCGCATTGCAGCCATGCGCCGCAATTTCCCGCATTCGTTGCAGCAGCCCGTTGGGGTGAGCTAAGTCATTGGGCGTCAGGATGTGGTCCGGCGGACAGAATGCCGGGGCGTACGAATTGTCAGAGGAAACGCGGCGAAGGTGAGTAACGCTATCGAATCGGTGGTCATGGCCTATGTCCAGACAGGTCAGCTCGACGTGCTGCTGGATCTCAAAGCCCATCGCGAACGGTTGGCGGCCTCGGTTCGTGATCGCGCCGACTTCGATTTCGGCGTCCTCCTTGGACAGCTCGATGACGACATCGGCATCATCGAGGCTGGCATCCGCCGATTGCGTGCTGCGAACGAGCCGCGTCTGGAGATCGATCGTTAGTCGAGCGCGACGCGGTGCCGCATCGTGAGGCCGTTTGCTTGGAAAACTTCCTCTTCAAGATAACTATTTAGGCAAGCTAAGTGCGGCCGGGCCGCGCCTGCCTATTCCAATTGCAGAGCAGACGGGCTATGCGGATAAGGTCATGTCAGTTTACGTCGCATGCGATTGGAACGCGACATGGCGGGACGAAATCATCTTAGAAAAGGTCCAGCCATCCGGCTGAGACCTCCAACGTCACCACAGACCAGGCTGCGAATGTCACCGGCGCCAATGCCGTGCAGACGCTGAACCGCAGGGGTAACAAGGTGAACACCATTTAATGATGCGACGTTTGGCCGGACATGCCATGGTCCGTCATCGCTGCTGTAAAAGAGGAAAAGGCTATGAACAGGCGTGAATTCGCAAAGCTGTTGGGCGTGAGCACCGTTGCTCTTTCCGGCATTCCGCTGGGGATTACGCGCGCAGCCGGCGCTACCAAGGGCGGCACGCTCAACACCATCATCCAGCCCGAGCCACCGATTCTCGTGACTGCGCTGAACCAGCAGCAGCCGACGCTGACGCTGGGCGGCAAGATCTATGAGAGCCTGCTGCGCTACAGCACCGATCTCAAGCCGCTGCCAGGTCTCGCGCAGTCCTGGGAAGTCGCGCCGGATGGTCTCACCTATACGTTCAAGCTTTTCCCCAACATCACCTTCCACGACGGCAAGCCGCTGACGTCGGAAGACGTGGCGTTCTCCATGACCAAGATGCTGCCGGAAACGCATGCGCGTGCGCGTGCAATCTATTCGCGCATCGAGAAGGCCGAGACGCCCGATCCGCTCACCGTGATCTTCAAGCTGAAGGCACCGTTCGCGCCGTTCCTCACAGCGCTCGATTGCACCACCGGCCCGATCGTGCCGAAGCACATTTATGACGGTTCGGACTATCGCAAGAATCCGGCCAACGCCCAGGCAATCGGCTCGGGCCCGTTCAAGCTCAAGGAGTGGGTCAAGGGGTCGCACGTCCATCTCGTGCGCCACGAGGGCTACTACCGCAAGGACGAGCCGTATCTCGACGAAGTCATCTATCGCATCATCCCGGACGCCGCTTCGCGCTCGGTGGCGCTGGAGCAGGGCAAGATCCAGCTCACCCAGTGGAACGACATCGAATTCTATGACGTCGCCCGCCTGTCGAAGCTGCCGAACTACGAGATGACCACCAAGGGCTACGAGTATTTTGCCCCGCATCAGTGGCTGGAACTGAACAACCGCGTCAAGCCGATGGACGACAAGCGCTTCCGTCAGGCGATCGCCTATGCGCTCGACCTGAAGTCGATGGCGTCGCGCGTCTATTTCGGTCTGCCGAAGATCGCCACCGGCCCGGTGTCGTCGAAGACCAAGTTCTACGAGAAGGACGTCAAGCGCTACGACTACTCGCTCGAGAAGGCCAAGGCCTTGCTCGACGAGATGGGCCTGAAGCCGGGTCCGGACGGCAAGCGCGTCACGCTGAAGTACCTGATCCCGCCCTATGGCGAAGTCTATCAGCGCGCCGGCGAATTCATCCGCCAATCGCTCGGCCGTGCCGGCATCGACATCCAGCTGGAAAACACCGACGTGGGCGGCTGGGCCGACAAGTTCAGCAACTGGGACTACGAGATCACCGGTAACCTCGTTTACCAGTTCGGCGATCCCGCCCTCGGCGTGTCGCGCACCTACATCTCGTCCAACATCAAGAAGGGCATCCTGTTCTCGAACACCGCCGGCTATTCCAATCCGGAAGTCGACAAGCTGTTCGAGGACGCGGCGTCCACCATCGACGAGGCCAAGCGTCAGGAACTGTACAGCAAGGTACAGAAGATCCTGGTCGAGGACGTGCCGGTGGTCTGGATGTTCGAGGCTGCCTATCCGACCTTCATCGACAAGCGCCTGAAGAACGTCACATCGACCGGCGTCGGCATCCATGAGTCGTTCAGCTCGGTGTATTTCGGATGACCTCGGCTTCTATCAACAAGGGCGGTCGCGGCAGCGCGATCGTCCTCGCTCTCGCAGGATGGTTCGTCAAATTCGTCCTGGTCGTTCTCGTCATTGCGACCTTCAACTTCATCCTGGTGCATGCCGCACCCGGCGATCCCGCCCAGGTGATTGCCGGCCAGAGCGGCGCGTCCGACGAGAAACTGCTGGAGCAGCTTCGGGCCGAATACGGTCTCGACAAGCCGTATCCGGTTCAGCTCGCCAACTATCTCGGACGCGTGCTGACGCTCGATCTCGGCTATTCCTATCGCCAGCAGCGCACCGTTTCGTCGCTGATCATGGAGCGCCTGCCGGCCACGCTGTTGCTGACGGCGACCGCATTCATTCTGGCGCTGATCGCGGGCATCTTCCTCGGTACGCTCGCGGGCATTCGCGCGGGCAAGTGGTCGGACACGCTGCTGACCATCGTTTCGCTGCTGCTATATGCGACCCCGGTGTTCTGGCTCGGCCTGATGCTGGTTCTGCTCTTCGCTGTCGAGCTCAATTGGCTGCCGGCTTTCGGCTATGCCACCATCGGCGTGCAGTTGTCGGCGTTCGAGCGCATGCTCGATATCGGGAAGCACATGATCCTCCCGGTGACTTCGCTGGCCGCCATCTATCTCGCGATCTATACCCGCCTGATGCGCTCGTCGGTCCTCGATGTCACCCATCAGGATTTCATCAAGACTGCCAAGGCGAAGGGCCTGAAGCAGGGTGCCATCATCATGCATCACATCCTGCGCAACGCGATGCTGCCGATCGTCACGGTCGCCGGCATGCAGGCCGGTGCGCTGGTCGGCGGCGCCGTCGTGATCGAGACCGTGTTCGCCTGGCCGGGCCTCGGCCGCCTGATCTATGACGCGCTGCTGCAGCGCGACTACCCGGTGTTGCTCGGCGTGTTCCTGGTGATGTCGGTGATCGTGATCGCGCTCAATCTCCTGACGGATGCGATCTACCGGATGATCGATCCGCGCGTCTCCGTGCGTGCGGCTTCGTGAACGGAAACTGGTGATGACGACTTTCAAAGCATTCCTCCGCCATCCCACCGGGATGATCGGTCTGTTCATCCTGTTCTGCGTGGTGCTCCTCGCGGTGTCCGCGCCGTGGCTGTTTCCCGACGATCCCTGGGACATGGTCGGCGCGCCGTTCCAGCCGCCGCTCACCGAGGGCCTCTGGCTCGGCTCCGACATGCTGGGCCGCGACGTGGCCGCCGGCATCGCCCATGGTGCGCGCATCTCGCTGATCATCGGCGTCGTCTCGACCCTGACCTCGCTGATCATCGGCGTCACCATCGGCGCCACCGCCGGTTATTTCGGCGGCAAGGTCGATGAAGTGATGATGCGCCTGACCGAGCTGTTCCAGACCATCCCCGGCTTCGTGCTGGCGATTTTGCTGGTGGCGACGCTCGGACCCAAGATCTCCAATGTGATCTTCGCCATCGGCATCGTCAGCTGGCCGTCGCTGGCACGCCTGACGCGCGCGGAATTCATGCGGCTGCGCGGACGTGAATTCGTGCAGGCAGCTGTGTGCCAGGGCCAGCGCGCGATCACCGTAGTGATCCGTCGCATTCTGCCCAACGCGATCTCGCCGATCATCGTGACGGGTTCGCTGGCCGTGGCCAGCGCGATCCTGATCGAGAGCGCATTGAGCTTCATGGGTCTCGGTGATCCCAATCTGATGTCCTGGGGCTTCATGATCGGTGCCGCGCGCACCGTGATCCGTCAGGCATGGTGGATGAGCGTGTTTCCCGGTCTCGCGATCCTGCTCACCGTGCTCGCCATCAATCTCGTGGGTGAAGGTCTCAATGACGTCATGAACCCGCGCATCTCACGCAGGCGATAACCGATGACCGACAAAACTCTCCTCGCCATCGAGAACCTCGCCATCAGCCTGCCGTCGGGCGCGGACCGCGCCTTCGCAGTCGAGGGTGTCACCTTCAACGTCAACCGCAACGAGATCGTCTGTCTGGTCGGTGAGTCCGGTTCGGGCAAGTCGATGACGGCGCATGCCATCCTGCGCCTTCTGCCCGACCGTACCGGGATCGCGCAGGGCAGCGTCAAGTTCGACGGCCAGGACATCGCCAAGGCCGAAGAAGCGACGATGCGCAAGCTGCGCGGCGGCGCCATCTCGATGATCTTCCAGGAGCCGCTCAGCGCGCTCAATCCGCTGGCCCGTGTCGGCCAGCAGATCGCCGAGTCGATCATCACGCACACCAAGCCGGCACCCTCCAAGGAGGCTGTCGAGGCGCGTGTGCAGGAGCTGATCAACGCCGTCGGCCTGCCGGATCCGAAGGCGCTCGCGCGCAGCTTCCCGTTCCAGCTCTCGGGTGGTCAGCGCCAGCGCATCATGATCGCGATGGCCATGGCCAACAATCCGGAGCTGCTGCTGGCCGACGAGCCGACCACGGCCCTCGACGTCACCACGCAGAAGCAGATCCTCGCGCTGGTGAAGAAGCTACAGGCCGATCGTGGCATGGGCGTGCTGCTCATCACCCATGACTTCGGCGTCGTGGCCGACGTTGCCCACCGCGTCGTCGTGATGCGCAATGGCCGCGTTGTCGAGCAGGGCACCGTCGATGAAGTGCTGCGCAACCCGAAGGATGATTACACCAAGAGCCTGATCGCCGCCGTTCCCGGCGGGCGCTCGCTCAATGCCACCGATCGCAAGATCTCCGGCGAGCCGATCCTCGATGCGACCGGGCTCAACAAGACCTTCATCACCAAGCAGGGCATGTTCCTGCCGCCGCGTCGCACCGACGCCGTGCAGAACATCTCGCTCGCGCTGAAGGCGCGCGAGACCGTGGCGATCGTGGGTGAGTCCGGCTCGGGCAAGTCGACCCTCGGCCGTCTCATCATGCGCCTGGTCGAGCCGGATACGGGCTCGGTCAAGTTCTCCGGTGCCGACCTGCTGGCGCAGCGCGGCGAGAATCTCCGGCAGATGCGCCGCAAGATCCAGATCGTGTTCCAGGATCCCTATGCCGCGCTCGATCCGCGGCAGAAGGTCGGCGATGCCATCGCTGCCGGTCCGATCGCCTATGGCACGTCGGCGAAGGAAGCCATGGCCGATGCCAAGCGTCTTCTGGTTCGCGTCGGCTTGCAGGAAAGCGCGGCGGAACGCTATCCGCACGAGTTCTCCGGCGGCCAGCGCCAGCGCATCTGCATCGCACGTGCGCTCGCCCTGAAGCCACTGGTTCTGGTGGCGGACGAAGCGGTGTCGGCGCTCGACGTGTCGGTGCAGGCGCAGGTGCTCAAGCTGCTCGCCGAACTGCGCGAGGAGATGAACCTGGCGATGATCTTCATTACCCACGATCTTCGCGTCGCGGCAGAAATTGCCGACCGCATCGTGGTGATGCGCCGTGGCGAGATCGTCGAGCAGGGGCCGACCCAGGCGATCTTCGAGAACCCCGGCGATGCCTATACGAAGGCGTTGCTGGACGCGATCCCCGGCCGCAGCCTGTTCGCGGGACCCGGAACGAAGGAAGCCGTGACCGCCTGAGCGGCCACGGCTCCATGATCCTCTCGGAGAGGCCGGCTCAGTCCAGTTTGACGCCGGCCTCGGTGACGACCTTGCGCCAGCGCGCGACTTCCGACGACACGAGCTTGCCGAATTCGGCGCCGGTCACGTCAGGCACGTCCGACCCGTTGCGCTCCCATGCGTCCTTGACGGCCTGCGCCTGAAGCGCGGTCTGCACTTCCTTCGTCATGCGCTGCACGATGTCCGCGGGCGTGTTCTTCGGTGCGAACAGGCCGTACCACGTCGCCACCTCGTAATTGGGCAAGCCCGCTTCCGCTGCCGTCGGCAGGTCGGGAAACGCTGCGACGCGCTTCGGTGCGGCGACCGCAAGGGCGCGCAGCTGCCCAGCCTTGATCGGCGCCGCCGACGAGCCAAGTCCGTCGAACACGACCGGCACGTGGCCAGCAATCAGATCCTGCATGGCGGGTCCGGCACCGCGATAGGGGACGTGCTGAATCTTGGTCTGCGTCAGGATCTTGAACAACTCGGCCGCAAGATGATGCGTGGTGCCGGCACCGGCCGAGCCGTAAGTGAGCTTGTCGGGATTGGCCTTGGCATAGGCGATGAACTCACCGAGCGTCTTGGCCTGCACCTTGTCAGGATTGACCACGACCGCCTGCGGCGGTCGCGAAATCAGCGCGACCGGGATGAAGTCCTTCTCGATGTCGTAGTCGAGATTGGGATAGAGCGACGGTGCAATGGCGTGATGCGCAGCGCCCATGAAGAAGGTGTAGCCATCAGGCGCGGCCTTGGATGCTGCCGACGCGCCGACGGTGCCGCCAGCACCCGCGCGATTTTCGATGATGACACGCTTGCCGAGCTGTTGGTCGAGCTGGGCGGCCAGCGGTCGGGCAAAGGCGTCGGTGCCGCCGCCGGCGGCGAATGGCACGATGAATGTGACCTGCTTCTGCGGCCATGCCTGCGCATGTGCGCCCGTCGTGATGGCTGAGAAGCTGGCCACGGCGGCAAGCATCGCGAAGTGAACGGCTTTGATCCGCACGGTAATCCTCCCGATTTCATGCGCCATTAGCGGCGCTTGGCCTGCATGTTCGGCGAGTTTACGCGCAGATGCAAGGTATCCGGAGGCGGTGTAACTTACACTTTAGGCGACGTGTTCCGACCAATCTGGGGGCTCGATATCGGGTGAAGTCGGAGATTTCCGTGGCCCTGACCTCTCCGAGTTTGGAAGTCCGGTGTCTCCAAATTTGGCTCGACGCCCGTGCGCGCTTCATGGCATGGCAGCGGCAATGACTGTCGTTCGTTGTGACGAAGAAGATCGATACAGGGGTGGAACATGATTATCAGCGGCGACCGCAGCATCAGCTATCCGGAGATCATGCAGCGCATCGCCAAGGCGGCGACCGGCTTCAAGGCGCTCGGCGCCGGGGCGGATGCGCCGGTCGCCATGATGCTGCGCAATGATTTCGCGCTGTTCGAGACAGCCTTTGGCGCCGGTGCCATCGGTGCGCGGATCGTGCCGATCAACTGGCATCTCAAGGGTGAGGAAGTCGGCTACATCCTTTCCGATAGCGGCGCCAGGTTGCTGGTCTGCCATGCAGACCTGTTGCCGCAGATTGCCGACGGGCTGCCGGACGGATTGCCGATCATGATCGTGCGGACGCCGCCGGAAATCGCTGCCGCCTATGGCGTGGCCGACGCAGCAACGCATGTGCCGGCGGGCCATACGGATTTCGACGTCTGGCGCGAGCAGCAGGCACCGATGGACAATCCGCCCAAGCGTGCGCTGACCATGTTCTACACGTCGGGCACCACCGGCCGCCCGAAGGGCGTCAAGCGCGGAACGATGACGCCTGAACAGGCCGCGGCGTCCGAGCGCGTCGGCGCCATCGCCTATGGGCTGAAGCCTGACGATCAGATCGTGCTGATGAACGGGCCGATGTATCACTCGGCACCGAGCTCCTACGGGCTGATGGCATTCCGCCACGGCAGCACCATCGTGCTGGAGCCGCGCTTCGATCCGGAGGATCTGCTGCAGCTGGTCGAAAAACACCGCGTCACCAACATGCACATGGTGCCGACCATGTTCGTGCGGCTGCTGCGCCTCCCGGAGGACGTGAAGACTCGCTACGACCTGTCGTCGCTGCACAACATCATTCACGGCGCCGCGCCATGCCCGGTCCATGTCAAGCAGGCGATGATCAAATGGTGGGGCCTCGTGATCAATGAATATCTCGGCTCCACCGAAACGGGCGTGCCGATCTGGCACTCATCCGAGGAGGCGCTGAAGAAGCCGGGCACGGTCGGCCGCACCATCGAAGGCGGCGTGGTGCGCATCTATCGCCCGGACGGGACCCAGTGCGATGTGGGCGAGCCTGGCGAAATCTATATGCGCCAGACCTCGGTGCCGGATTTCGACTATCAGGGGCGCCCGGACGCGCGGGCAGAAGCGGGGCGCGACGGGCTCATCAGCGTCGGCGATGTCGGCTATCTCGACGAAGACGGCTATCTCTTCATGTGCGACCGCAAGCGCGACATGGTCATTTCCGGTGGCGTCAACATCTATCCGGCGGAGATTGAAAGCGCGCTGATCGGCATGGATGGCGTGCGTGACTGTGCGGTGTTCGGCGTCCCCGATGACGAGTTCGGCGAGCGACTCGTGGGTTGCGTGGAGCTCGAGGACGGGATGACGATGACCTCAGCCGATATTCAGGCCTATCTCAAGCAGCGCCTTGCCAATTTCAAGGTGCCGAAAGAAATCCACTTCCACGAGGCGCTGCCACGTGAATCGACAGGCAAGATCTTCAAGCGCAAGCTGCGCGATCTGTATCAACCTCCTTCGGTTGTGTGATCAGTCAGGCGATCGATGCAGACGAGCGGGATTTGATGGTCGCATCAGATTTCATGATACCGCCGATTACGGTCTGGTAACCGACACGTAGCAAAATACCCACGATTGCTGTTGCGCAGTCGTGTGCTGAGCCATGACAGCTCGGCGGCCGGGGGCCGTTTTGCTAAGTTTATTTGACACCAAGTCGCACCGATCCATGGCTGCCAAGGCAGACGCCATCAGCCGTTCACAAGCCGTTATCGAATTCCAGCTGGATGGGACCATCGTAACGGCCAATGCCAACTTTCTCGCGGCGGTCGGCTATTCGCTCGATGAGATCCGCGGCAAGCATCACCGTATGTTCGTCGCCCCCGATCAGCATGACAGCGTCGACTATCAAGCGTTCTGGGCAAAACTTGCCAAGGGCGAATTTCAGGCGTCCCAATACAAGCGGCTCGGAAAAGGTGGCAAGGAGATCTGGATCCAGGCCTCCTACAATCCCGTGCTCGATGCACATGGCAAGCCGGTCGGCGTGATCAAATTCGCGACCGACATCACCGCTGAAAAGCGTCGGAGCATGGAAGCGGAAGGCAAGATCGCAGCCATCGACCGGGCTCAGGCCGTGATCGAGTTCGATATGGACGGAACGATCGTCACCGCAAATGACAATTTCCTCAAAGCGGTCGGCTACGCGCTCGCGGAGATTCAAGGCCAGCATCACGGCATGTTCATGCCGGAGGCCGAGCGCGACAGTGCCGGCTACCGCGCCTTCTGGGAGCGTCTCAATCGCGGCGTCTACCAGTCCGGCGAGTACAAGCGGATCGGCAAGGACGGGCGCGAGATCTGGATACTTGCGACCTATAACCCGATCCTGGATGAGGGCGGCAAGCCATTCAAGGTGGTGAAGTTCGCCGCCGACGTGACCGAACAGAAACTGATTTCCGCAGACAATGGCGGGCAGATCGAGGCGATTGAAAAGTCGCAGGCGGTCATCGAGTTTCGCATGGACGGCACCATCGTGTCTGCCAACCAGAACTTTCTGGACGCCGTCGGCTATCAACTCGACGAGATCAAGGGCAGGCATCATCGCATGTTCGTCGCGCCGGACGACATCGCCAGCCCGGCCTATGCAGAGTTCTGGGCCAGGCTCAATCAAGGCCAGTATCAGGCGGCCGAATACAGGCGCGTCGGCAAGGGCGGCAAGGAGATCTGGATCCAGGCCTCCTACAATCCGATCCTCGATCTCAATGGCAAGCCGTTCAAGGTCGTGAAATATGCGACGGACACCACGGCGCTGGCGATCGGCCGCATGAAGGCCGTGCGGGCACGGGCGCTGATCGACTCGGTTGCCGATGGCAGCGAGGAAATGAGCGCGTCGATCAGGGAGATTTCAGAGACCATGGTGAAGTCACGGCAGACTGCGATCGGCGCAGCCGACCGCGTTCAGGCCGCCGATGCGCAGGCACAGCGGCTCAGCGATACGGCGCAATCCATGGGCGGTATCGTGGAGCTGATCGGCAACATCACAAGCCAGATCAACCTTCTTGCGCTCAATGCGACCATCGAGTCCGCACGCGCCGGCGAGGCAGGACGAGGCTTTGCCGTCGTTGCATCCGAAGTCAAGAATCTCGCCAGCCAGGCGAAGCAGGCAACCGACAGGATCACTGCGGAGATCGATGGTCTCAATGGTGTCAGCGGCGATGTCGCCAGCGCACTCGACGCTATCAGGGCCGCGATCGAAGAGGTCAACGAATTCGTCAATTCGACAGCGGCCGCTGTCGAGGAGCAGAGCACTGTCACGGCCGACATGTCGGTCAATATGCAGAGGGCTGCCGCCGAGCTCGCTTGACGTCGATACCGCAAACAAAAAGGCGCGAGGCTTGTCGCCTCGCGCCTTTCCTGTTTCAGCGTGGCAGGATCAGGTGTTGATCCAGACCGACTTGATGTTGAGATATTCGTCCACATGATGGACGCCAGACTCGCGTCCGTAGCCGCTCATCTTGTAGCCACCGAACGGCACGGCCGGGTCCATCGCCTGATAGCAATTGATCCACACCGAGCCGGCCTGGATAGCCTTGGCGAGGCGATGCGCCTTGCTGACATCCCTGGTCCAGACGCCGCTGCCGAGGCCGAACATGGTGTTGTTGGCGCGCTGCACGAGGTCATCCATCTCCTCGAAGGCGATGGCCGAGATCACGGGTCCGAAAATCTCTTCCTGTGCGATCTTCATGCTGTCCTGGACATCGGCGAACACCGTGGGCTGCACGAAGTAGCCTTTAGCAAGGTCGCCATCGGTGAGACGACCGCCGCCCGACAGGGCCTTGGCGCCTTCGCCCGCACCGGTCGTGAGATAGCCGGTGACGCGGTCGAGCTGCTCCTTGGAGACCAGCGGGCCGAGCTGGATGTTGGGATCGGCGCCGTTGCCGACCTTCAGGGTCTTGGCGAATTCGGCGACCTTGCCGACGAACTCGTTATAGATCTTCTTCTCGACAAACAGGCGGGTGCCGGCGCTGCAGATCTGGCCGGAATTCGCAAACACCGCCATCGCGGCGCCAGGGACGGCCGCATCGAGATCGGCGTCGGCGAATACGATGTTCGGCGACTTGCCGCCGAGCTCGAGCGACACGCGCTTGAGGTTGCCGGCGGACGCACGGATGATCGACTGGCCAGTGAAATGCGAGCCAGTGAAGGCGACCTTGTTGACGTCCTGATGCGAGGCGAGGGCGGCACCGGCGGTCTCGCCATAACCCGGGACGACATTGATGACGCCGGCGGGGAAGCCGGCTTCGAGGGCGAGTTCACCGAGGCGCAGCGAGGTCAGCGGCGCTTCTTCGGCCGGCTTCAGCACCACGGTGCAGCCGGTGGCGATCGCCGGGCCGATCTTCCAGACGCTGGCGCTGAGCGGCGAGTTCCACGGAATGATCGCACCGACGACGCCGACCGGCTCCTTCAACGTATAGGAGAAGATCTGGCCGGGCAGCGAGTTCTCGATGGTCTCGCCATAGATCAGCGTGGCCTGGCCCGCATAGAAGCGCAGCATGCCGAGGATGCGCTGCTTGCCCGCCGACGTCCGCATCAGCGGCGCGCCCATGTCGAGGGTATCGAGCAATGCGAGTTCGTCGAAATGCTTCTCGACGAGGTCGGCGAATTTCAGCAGCAGCGCCTGGCGCTCGTAAGGCTTGGCCTTGCTCCACGGACCTTCAAAGGCGCGGCGTGCGGCGGCAACGGCGAGATCGATATCCTTGGCATCGCCTTCGGCGACGGTGGCGAGCAGTTCGCCGGTGGCGGGATTATGCGTTTCGAACTTCTTGCCGGATTGCGCATCGACCCATTTGCCGTCGATCAGCATCTGCTTGTAGGAGCCGTTCGCATAGGGGTGCGACGTGGCGGAGATTGGCTGCATCAAGCCCATGATGATCCTCCCGGAGGTCTGAATTTTTCTGCCGTTGTGGCGTGCGGAATATATCGTCTCCACCAGACGGGTAAAGCTGGGGAACCCGCGCCAGGCTGCATGGGAGGTCTACGCGCGCAATTCATCAGCGTGAATTCGCATCTGGACTCATTCAATCGAGGGCGTGGACCCAGCGTCCGAAGATACGGTTTGCCCGATCCTGCAAACCCGACGCGACCGATGCGGTGGCTGCGCGCAATTGTGTCACTGGAATGCCAGCAGCTGATAGCTCAAGGGCATGGCCGACATACCATTCTTCTAGCTGGCGCGGATCTGCTTCAAGATGGAATTGCAACGCCAGTGCATTGCGACCGAAGGAGAATGCCTGGTTCTCGTAATGCGTGTTGGAGGCGAGCCGCATGGCGCCGTTCGGCAGGTCGAATGTATCACCGTGCCAGTGCAGAACGGCCGCGCTGTCTTCTGCGAGCGGCGCGAGGCAAGTCGTCGCACCTTGCTCTGTCAGGGTGATTTTACCCCAGCCGATCTCCTTGATGCTGCCGGCATGAACGCGTGCACCGAGCGCCTTTGCCATCAATTGAGCGCCGAGGCAGATGCCGAGAGTTGGCCGTTCCTGTTTCAGCCGGCGTTCCAGCAGCTGAATTTCACGCGTGAGAAACGGATAGGCTTCGGCTTCGTAAACGCCGATCGGGCCGCCGAGTACGATCAGCAGGTCAGCATGCTCGATCGAGGGATGGGCCAGGTCATCAATCGCAGCCTCGCAAAAGGCGACATCCCAGCCTGCACGATCCAGCACGGATGACAGCAGGCCGAGATCCTCGAACGCCACATGGCGCAAAGCGACGGCAGAGCGCCGGTGACGGTTCATGGACAGCTCACGCAAAGACCAGTTATCTACATGATCGTTATATCCGTAAGAATATATCGATCAACCGGCTTTTGCGCGCTGCAGCGATGTCCGTCTCACACGTTCAGGTTCATCCAGACCGCCTTGGGCTCTGTGAAGTTCTCCAGAGCGGCGTCGCCATGTTCGCGGCCGAAGCCGGAATCCCGGGATCCGCCCCAAGGCAGCCGCACATCGGTATAGCCATAGGTGTTGATCCAGACCGTGCCGGCCTTCACTCTTTGGGCGAAGCGCTGCACCCGCCCAATATCCTTGCTCCAGACGCCGGCAGCGAGGCTGTATCGGGTGCCGTTGGTCTTGCGGATGGCATCCGCTTCATCGCTGAAACGGACCACGCTGACGACGGGGCCAAAGATTTCCTCCTGCGAAATCCGCATGTCGTGGTCCACATTGGCAAAAACGGTCGGGGCCACGAAATAGCCGCGGTCACCGATGCGCTCCCCGCCGGCCGCAAGCTGCGCGCCTTCCTTGATGCCGATATCGACATAGTCGAGCACGCGCTTCATCTGCAGCTCCGAAACGATCGGGCCCATGGCGACGCCAGCCTCGCCGGGGGCGCCGACCTTGATGGCCCGGGCACGCGCGGCGAGGCGTTCAACCACTTCGTCATAGACGGAATCATGGGCGAGAACGCGGGAGCCTGCAGAACAGACCTGTCCGGAATTGAAGAAGATACCGGATGCGGCCGCCTTGGTGGCCGCATCGAGATCGGCGTCACCGAAAATGACATTGGCGGATTTCCCGCCGAGCTCAAGCGTGACACGCTTGAGGTTGCCCGCAGCGCCAGCCAGAATTTCGCGGCCGACGGCGGGGGAGCCCGTGAAGGTCACCTTGTCGATATCGGGATGATCGACGATGGCGCGGCCTGCGATCCTGCCATGGCCCGGCACGATATTCAGCGTGCCCGGAGGCAGGCCTGCTTCCAGCGCCAACTCACCGACCCGCAGCGCAGAGAGCGGTGTGATCTCGGCGGGCTTCAGCACCACGGTGCAACCGCAGGCGAGGGCCGGGGCGATCTTCCACATGCCGATCATCAACGGAAAATTCCACGGCACGATGGCGCCGACGACACCGATCGGCTCCCGCACCGTATAGGTCAGCGCGTCCGGCCGGGTGGGAATGACCTGTCCGCTGATCTTGTCGGCCCAGCCGGCATAATAGCGCAGCGTATCGATCGCGGCGGGCAGATCCTGGCGTTTCACGGCCGCCAGTGGCTTGCCGGCATCGAGGCTTTCCAGCGCGATCAATTCCTCGGCGTGATCTTCCAGCAGCTGCGCGAACCGTTGCAGCACCAGGCCGCGATCAGCGGCGCGCATGCGGCCCCACGGGCCTTCGAATGCCTTGCGAGCAGAGACGACGGCGCGGTCAATATCGGCAGCATCGGCTTCGGCGACCACGGCGATGATCTCGCCGGTGGCGGGATTGAGGACATCGAAATAGCGGCCCGACAATGGCTCGACCTGCTGGCCGTCGATCAGCAATCGCTTGCGCGGCAGTTCGGTGGTGGAAACGAGTTCGGCACGTGAGATCGTCTGCATGAAGCCCTCCCATGATTTGCCGTTGATGGGATCAGGAGGGACAACCGCAGTAAATATGATAACGAGAGACAAAGAACGACCGCAGATATGAAGTCCTGAACATATCTCGGCGTAATAGCGAGGGGAGGCGATGCGGATCGACATCGAGACCGTCTGGCGTTTTCGCAAGCCCGGCTCGCGGCAGCCAACAGCGGTGATGCTCAGCTTCCTCAAGGATATCAGCGAGACCGGCAAGATCACCGTCGCCGCCGGCCGTCACCACATGTCCTATCGCCATGCATGGAGCCTGGTGAATGACTGGTCGGCATTCTTCGGCACGCCGGTGGTGGCGCGCAGCAAGGGCAAGGGCACGCGGCTCACCGCATTTGGTCAAAAGCTGGTCTGGGCCGGCGAGCGGCTCGAAGCGCGGCTGGGTCCGCAGCTGGAAAATCTCGCGCAGGAGCTTGCCACCGAGCTGAAGGAGTTCTTGCCCGGTCATCCCGCAATCATTCGCGTCCATGCGAGCCATGGCTTTGCCGTCCCAAAACTGCGGGAGATTCTCAATGCAGCGACGGGGATCGGCATCGATCTCCGTTACGTCGGCAACCAGACCTCGCTGGCGTCCCTCGCGCATGACGCCTGCGATCTCGCTGGTGTTCACCTGCCGCGCGGCGAATTGCGCAAGCAGAGCGTCGATGCCTGCAAGGACTGGCTCGACAATCGCGTCCACCGGGTCATCGGCTTTGCCACCCGGGAGATGGGGTTGATGGTGAGGCCCGGCAATCCGCTCCGCATCACCTCGATGGAGGCACTGGTCAATCCCGCCATTCGTTTCGTCAATCGCGATCGGGATTCCGGCACCGGGTTGCTGTTCGATCAGATCCTGCACCAGCACAAGATCGCGCCGGAACGCGTCAACGGCTATGAGCAGGTGGAGTTCACCCATGCGGCGGTGGCGGCCTATGTGGCCAGCGACATGGCCGATGTTGCCTTCGGCGTGGAAGCTGCCGCCCGGCAGTTCGGCCTCGATTTCGTGCGGCTCCTCACGGAGGATTATTACTTCATTTGCCGCGAGACGCTGCTCGAGCAGGAACCGATGCAACAAATTCTGGCCGTGCTGCGCGGCGCGGAGTTTCGCGATGCTCTGGCGAAATTACCCGGTTATGCCGAGGCTGACACCGGCATGGTCAAGTCGGTGAATGCGGTGTTTCATGGCAAGAAGTCGTAGCCATGCAGAAGCGGGCAGCGGGCCTGCACTGGCGATGATGTGACATGCGATGTGATGAAGGAATGTGATAGGTAACATTCCGACGTGAATTCAGGAGGTCCCCATGACACATCCCGCTTTGTCCACCGGCTCTGTTGCCGTCATCACCGGAGGCGCGTCGGGCATCGGGCTGGCTGCAGCGATTGTATTTGCGAAGCTGGGCCTTCGCGTCTGCATCGTCGATGTCGATGACGGTCGCCTGAACGACGCCGCGGGCAGAATCGCAGCGATCGCGCCAAATGGCCGTGACGATGTGATGACAGCCAATGTCGATGTCAGCGATCTCGCTGCCATGTCCGGGCTCGCCGCTGATGTGCAGCAGCGCTTCGGCGGCTGCGATGTGCTGATGAACAATGCCGGCATCCAGGTGCCGACCTCGGCACTCGGTCCGCGCGACAACTGGGAGCGGCTGATCGGCGTCAATCTGTGGGGCGTGGTCAATGGCTGCCAGGCTTTTGCGCCCAACATGATTGCGGGGATGAAGCCGGGCCTGATCATCAACACCGGCTCGAAGCAGGGCATCACCACCCCGCCGGGCAATCCCGCCTATAACGTCTCGAAAGCTGGCGTGAAGGCCTATACGGAGGCGCTGTCGCACGAATTGCGGAGCACCGCAGGCTGCCAGGTCACCGCGCATCTGCTGATCCCGGGCTTTGTCTTCACCGGTCTCACGGCTGGCGATCGCAAGGAGAAGCCTGCCGCGGCATGGACGCCGGAGCAGACGGTCGATTTCATGATGCAAGGGATCGATGCCGGCGACTTCTATATCCTCTGTCCGGACAACGACGTGCCGCGTGCGCTCGACGAGCGGCGTATGCTATGGGCGATCGGCGATGTGGTCGAGAACCGTCCCGCTCTGTCACGCTGGCATCCCGATTATGCCGATGCTTTCGCTGAATTCGTGAAGACCAACTAATCAAGCAGGGAGTGAACGCGTGGATTACGTCAGGTTTGGAAATACCGGTCTCGAAGTGTCGCGGCTGTGTCTGGGATGCATGACCTTTGGTGTCTCGGACCGTGGATCGCATGCTTGGACACTGGACGAGGCGAACAGCCGTCCGCTGATCAAGCAGGCGCTCGACCTCGGCATCAATTTCTTCGATACGGCAAACGTCTATTCCGACGGCACGTCGGAAGAAATCGTCGGTCGTGCGCTGAAGGATTTCGCCAAGCGCGACGACGTGGTCATCGCCACCAAGGTGTTCAACCGCATGCGCCCGGGCCCGAATGGTGCCGGCCTCTCGCGCAAGGCGATCATGACCGAGATCGATCACAGCCTGCGCCGCCTCGGTACAGACTATGTCGATCTCTATCAGATCCACCGCCTCGACAAGAAAACGCCCATCGAGGAAACGATGGAAGCGTTGCATGACGTGGTGAAGGCCGGCAAGGCGCGCTATATCGGCGCCTCCAGCATGTATGCGTGGCAATTCGCCAAGGCGGTCTACACGTCGCGGCTGAACAGCTGGACCCAGTTCATCAGCATGCAGAACCACGTCAATCTGCTCAACCGCGAGGAAGAGCGCGAGATGCTGCCATTCTGCGCCGACCAGGGCATTGCGGTGATGCCGTGGAGCCCGCTCGCCCGTGGCCGCCTGACCCGCGCCTGGGACGAGACCAGCGAACGCCAGAAGACCGACGAGTTCGGCAAGAAGCTCTATGTCCAGGCCGAGGAGGCCGACCGCAAGATCGTCGAGCAGGTTGCCGCCGTGGCGAAGGCGCGCGGTGTCCCGCAGGCGCAGGTCGCGATGGCCTGGCTGCTGCAGAAGCCTGGCATCACGTCGCCGATCATTGGCGCCTCTAAACCGGCGCATCTCACCGACGCGGTGGCGGCGCTCTCGCTCAAATTGACGGCTGAGGAGGTCGCCTCGCTGGAGGCGCCGTACGTTCCTCATGCGATCGCCGGCTTCGGCTAGCAAAATAACTGCCTCCGTGCCAATCGGGTCGGCGCGGAGGCAGGGTTGTTCTGCGTTGCGGGATTGCTGCCAAATCTCTGGTGGAATTGGCGTATTCCTGCATTCCGAGCAGGCGTAGCGCTCGTCGCGCCGCGGGCGATCGCAGAAAGTCGGGTGTGGATTCTTCTATCGCGGAAAGAGGCCCTTAACCGGTAATCATGCACGCTCATAAATGGAGCCGAGGACTCCGGTATTGTTTAATATTGATGCAAGACCTCCAAGATAATTGAAGCCATCCGAAAGCGTGGCAGGAGATTTTTGTGACCCAACTCGATTCCGAAATCGATGATTTGATTGCCGCCTGCCACGGCGATACCCGCGGGGTCGTGGGCGCGCTCATCATGGTCAACCGGCAGCTCGAAACCGAACTGGCCGATCTGAAGGCGCAACTCGTCGCGGCGCGCGCTGCTGAAGCGCCAGACGTCCACGCGGTCCTTCACTGAGCCGTCAGGCCTGGAGATCCTGCTGATCGCTCTGCAGCAGGCGACCGACCCGCCGGACGAGATCGTCCACCGCAAATGGCTTGGTCAACACTTCCATTCCGCGTTCAATATGGCCGTGATTGAGCACGGCATTCTCCGCATAGCCCGTGATGAACAGAACCTGCAGGCTCGGCCGCAGCCGCCGCGCGGCTTCGGCGATCTGGCGTCCGTTCATGCCGCCGGGCAGGCCGACATCGGTGATCAGAAGATCGATGGATGTGTCGGACTGGAGGAATTTCAGCCCGGACGGGCCATCGCCCGCTTCGAGGCAGGCATGACCGAGATCCGACAGCGCGTCTGTGACGAGCATGCGCACCGTGGGTTCGTCGTCGATCACCAGCACCGTCTTGCCCGAGCCTGCTTCGATCAGTTCGGTATCCAGTGTCTCACTGGCGATGTCCTCCTCGCCATGGAAGCGCGGTAGATAGATGCACACCATGGTGCCCTGACCGACTTCCGAATAGATGCGCACATAACCGTGGCTCTGCCGTGCAAAGCCATAGACCATCGACAGACCGAGGCCGGTGCCTTGGCCGATCGGTTTGGTGGTGAAGAACGGGTCGAACACCCGCTCGAGATTCACCTTCTCGATTCCGGTGCCGGTATCGCTGACGCAGACGCTGATATATTGCCCGGCATCGAGTCCGCGCTCGCGCGCGCCGCGGTCGTCGAGCCAGCGATTGCCGGTCTCGATGGTGATCTTGCCACCATCAGGCATTGCGTCGCGCGCATTGATGCAGAGGTTCAGCAGCGCGTTTTCGAGCTGATTGGCATCGACCAGCGTGGTCCAGAGGCTGGCAGCGCCGATGGTCTCCACCTCGATCGCCGGACCGACCGTGCGGCGGACCAGCTCGGCGAAATCCGGCAGCAGCCGGTTGACCACCAGCGGGCGCGGGCTCAGCGTCTGCTGCCGTGAGAAGGCGAGCAGGCGATGGGTCAGGGCCGCGGCACGCCGTGCGGCACCTTGCCCGGCGGACAGGTATTTCTCGACGTCGGCATGCCGGCCCTGAGCGAGCCGCGCATTGATCATCTCGAAGGCGCCGGAGATGCCAGCGAGGAGATTGTTGAAGTCATGAGCGAGGCCGCCGGTGAGCTGGCCGACGGCTTCCATCTTCTGTGCCTGCCGCAGCGCGCCTTCGGCCTTTTCCCGCTCGGACAACGCTTCGGCGATGCGCGTCTCCAGGGTCTCCTGCAGGTGTTTCTGCGCAGCCTCGACCCGGACGCGATCGGTCACGTCCTTGAACAGGACGGCCACCTGGCGGTCCTCGAAACTCCCGATACGGAACGAGCTGACTTCGAGGTGGCGCCCCGTTGCGACCAGTTCGCGCTGGAAACGGATCACCTGTCCGGTGCGCAGCACGCTGCCATAGAGATCCACCCAGCCGTCGGCCTCGTCGCCCACCATCTGGCGCAACTTCTGGCCGACCACATTGGGGATGCCGGTGTGCCGGGCATAGGCGGCATTGGCTTCGATATGGATGTAGTCGCTCAGCGGACCGTGCGGACCATCGAAGAACTCGATGATGCAGAAGCCTTCATCCATGGCTTCGAACAGCATGCGATAGCGGTCGCGCGCCTCGGCGGCCGGGGTATTGTCGTCCTGATCGGCAATACGCATCGTCTTGTTTCTGAGAGGTCAGGTGAGGGCGGTCAGATCTCGCCGTCGATGCCGAGCAGCTCGGCGATGCCGCGGGCGAGATTTTCCATCGTATAGGGCTTTTGTACAACGATCCGGGAGCGATGATCCATGGGCAGTTGGGCTTGCTCGCCATAGCCGCTGGCGAACATGAACGGCACATTCATTTCCAGTAGTCGGTCGGCGATGCCGAAACTGGTCTGGTCACCGAGATTGATGTCGAGGATCGCCACCGATGGTGTCATCTGCATTAGACTGTCGAGTGCGGCCTCCACCGTTGACGAGGTCGCGACCGTGTCGGCACCCAGCCGGCCAATGATATCCTCGGCATCCAACGCAATGATCAGACTGTCCTCGACCAGCAGCACGGACTTGCCAACGAGCAGGCTGGGGGGCGTTTTCGGCGCATGCCCGTGCGTCGGCCGCATCAGCTTGATGGCCGGGCCCGCATGGTTCTTCGGCTCCGAGACATGGCGGGCCGGAATGGAGAACCGGGCGCTGAAGCCTTGCTCGCCATAGTTGGCTTCCGCGGTGCCGCCGAGGTCGTAAGGGACGGAGCGCTCGATGATGGTCGTGCCAAAACCCTTGCGCGTCGGAGGCTGGACGGGCGGGCCGCCGGATTCACGCCAGGTCAGGACGAGGTCACGGTTCTTCTCGCGGTGCCAGTCGATATTGACCCGGCCATCGGTCGTGGAGAGGCTGCCATATTTCGTCGAGTTGGTGACGAGTTCATGCACCACCAGCGCCATGGTCGAATAGGCCGAGGGATTGAGCAGTGTCGGCGGACCAGCCGCGTTGATGGCTTCCGGGCGATCGGCAAAGGCGGCGGCTTCAGCATCGATCAGCGCCTGCAGCGGCGCGGGGCCCCAGTGGTCGTCGGTGATCTGGTTATGGGCCCGCGCCAGTGCGTGGATGCGGCCATCGACGACCTTCACGAACTGCTTCACGGCGTCTTCGTCCGGCTGCGATTGCCGGATCAAGCCACGGATCACGCCGAGGATGTTACGGACGCGGTGGTTGAGTTCGGCAATCAGCAATTCCTGCCGCGCGCTCGCCTGGTGTCGTTCGGCGGCTGCCTCGTCGGCAAGGCGCAGCACCACTTCGATCAGTGTTGCGCGCAATGTCTCGGCGACACGAATTTCCGATGTCGTGAATGGCTTGGAGCGACCTTCGACAAGTTCTTTCCATTCCGCAAATGACTCGCGCGGCGTCAGGCGCGGGCCGTTGGGGCCGTATTCGACAGGCTTGTGCGGATCACCCGCCCAGCGCACCGAGTGGATCAGTTCCGAGCGAAACAGCACGACATAGTCGCGCGGCGAGCGTGAGATGGGAATTGCCAGCATGCCGGCGACATCGGATGAATATTCCTTGGCACCATCAACCATCGTCGCAATGCAGTCGGTCGCAAACACTTTCCCGGCAGCCGTGCCGTTGAGCGCGCGCACGATACGGCGAAAGCCATCGGTGGGAGGGGTGACACCGGAGAATGCGTAGCTGCCATTGATCCAGACGCCGACGCCTTCCGCGGGGATCGCGTGGGTGAGGATGTCGGCGAGCCAGTCCGGATCCTTCAGCAGCGTTTCGTCCGATGCAACGGCGCCAAGCAGCTGATCGGAAATGTCGCGCGCGCGGCGCTCGTATTCCATCGCTTCGCGACGTTCGCGGCTTTCGAGACGCATGGAAAACATCTGGGCGAACAACTCAGCCACCGAGCGCTTCTGGAAGGCCGGGCAGCGCGCCGAATAGTGATGGCAGGCGAACAGGCCCCACAATTCGCCCTCGACCACGATGGAGACCGAGAGCGAGGCACCGACGCCCATGTTCTTCAGATACTCGATATGGATCGGCGACACCGAGCGCAGCACTGACAGGGACAGATCGAGCGGGCGGCCGTCTTCGTCCAGAGCAGGTGCGACCGGCACGGGCGCCGCATTCACATCGGTGATGATGCGCAGCAGATTGCGCTTGTACAGCGCGCGCGCCTGCTGCGGGATATCGCTGGCGGGGTAATGCAGGCCCTTGAACGTGCCGATGCCGGAACGGCAGGCCTCGCCGACCACCTCGCCCGAGCCTTCCGGATCGAATCTGTAGACCATCACCCGGTCGTAACCGAGCAGGCCACGGATTTGCCGTGCGCCTTCGCGGAAGAACGCCGTCATGTCCGGCGCCTGATCGAGGCGGCTCACCATGGAGCGCACCATGGCCGTGGTGTCGCCCTGGCTGCCGGCGGCCGGCTCGGCCTCGATGACGATCTGCCCG
>NZ_JBIISY010000281.1:0-7228 GCF_044340795.1 Tardiphaga sp. | reverse complement strand
ATCCGATACCTCTCGCAGGCAGTGATGATGGCTGACTACGTGTTCTGGGCGGCGATCGCCGTGATGATCGCCGCCAGCATTTTTTTCGCGCCGCGGATCGCGCGAGACCGTATCGTCATGCAATGGGCGCTCGACGGCCGACCGGTCTGGCATGGACCGAGATGGCTGGGTCTCTGGGGCCTGATCGGCTTCGCGCTCGCCCTGCGCCTGATGATCTGGGCCGCCATGACCTGGGCACCCGATCGTGTCCACGGTACCGATCTCGGCCTGATGATCATGGCGGTGACGGTGACCATCTCGCATCTCCTTGTTCTGGCGCGTGCAGCCTACGCCACGTGACGCAACAATTGCCCTTGCCGGTGTCCGGCCGCTATGGAACGGCAGCAATACGCAGGGAGCATCGATGCGCACCGCCTTGATATTCATCGGAGCTGCGATCGCGGAGATCGTCGGCTGCTTCGCCTTCTGGGCCTGGCTCCGCCTTGGCAAGCCGGTCTGGATCCTGCTTCCCGGCATCGCATCGCTGATCCTGTTTGCCTGGCTCCTGACGCTGGTCGAGAGCGAAGCCGCGGGCCGCGCCTATGCCACTTATGGCGGCATCTACATCGCCATGTCCGTGTTGTGGCTCTGGTTCGCCGAAGGCTTTCGCCCGGACCGCTGGGATATCGCGGGGGCCGCGATCTGTCTGGTCGGCGCCGCGGTGATCATCGCCGGGCCGCGCTGAGTCCGTGCTGGCTCTTTTCGACGCGGCAGTGTAAAAGCCCATAGCTTCTTCTCGTATCCGAAGAGGCTAACATGAACGACCTGAGCATGTGGTTTGAACAGCAGCACCACGGCCTTCACACATTCCGGTCCCTGCAGCAGAAACTATCCGATCTCCGCAGTCGCGCCCCCGAACACAGCGCGCTGTGTCAGCTGCTGAGCAATCTCGTCTCGCCCTATATCGAGGTCTATGACGAGGCGCCGCTGCCTGCCGCGGATGCCGCGCGTGCGCACCGGCGGCTGGCTGAATTGCTGGCGAGCATCGATCTGGCCGCACCGGCAGAGCAACAGCTCGCGGACTTCAACCGCATCGCCCGCTGCGATCTGGTGAACTGACGCAGCGCCAGGTCGCGCATGCCAGGCATCAGTCGCTGACGCCCTCACGACCGCGCAGCGTCATCATCGTCGCCGTGAGCAAAGCGACCAGTCGCTCCTGACCGTTGCTGACCGCGAAGACGTCCGATTGCGTGAGCGTCAGCGTGTGCCCGGACTTCACCACGCGTCCGCGCGCAATGATGAGTTCGCCCACGGCCGGCGCCACCAGATTGATCTTGAATTCGGTGGTCAGCACGCCGGCGTCTTCGGGCATCAGGCTCAGCGCCGAGTAACCGGCCGCACTGTCCGCAATCGCGCTCACCGCACCCGCATGGACGAAGCCATGCTGCTGCGAGATCGCGGGTGAGGGGACCAGTAAGATCTCAACGGCGCCGGGCGCAACGCTGCCAAGCGAGGCACCAAGGGTGGTCATCAGCCCCTGTTTGGCAAAGCTGTCGTGGATGCGGGTGGTGATGTCCATGGCGGATGTCCTGGCGTGACGAACGGTGATTCCGGCAGGATAGTATCGGCATCGTCGAGGATGAAAGGCTCCCGCGCGGCTTGCTAGAGAGCGCTCATGAGGACCAAGGCGCAATCGCCGCAGGCGCATCGGCGACCGAGTTGTCTGTTTTAGTAGACAAATCTGCGCCGCTCGCTATAGGACTGGCTGGTATTTGGCAGCCAGTCGACCGGACATCCGCCCGTGGCCTACAGCATCTAAGGAACGCCGTATCATCCGACAGAGAAAGTGTTCTACGGCACCGTGGAGACGCTCGATCATGCCGTTATCGAGCTGAAGCGCCTGCGCAAGGCGGGGGTGGCGGATGTGTATGCCATCGGCATTTCCCCCGAACTGGCAGCGATGCCGCTTCCCGCAGCGGTCCCTGCGCGCTGACGTCCCGAATTCTTCGACGCCACGCCGATTTGCCGATCGGAGAGGGAAGTTTGTCGAAATCTCAAAGAACATATTGCGAACATAGAACAGATAGGGTACATTGAATCATCCGAGCGGCGATGCGGTCTGTTTGTCGCTCTCACATTTGTCCCTGTCGCGAATCCCTTCATAAGGAGCTAGATCAATGGCTGCCAATTCGTCTGCCCTGCGTATCGTTGAAGGATCCTCCATGGACAAGTCCAAAGCCCTGGCGGCTGCGCTCTCCCAGATCGAGCGCCAGTTCGGCAAGGGTTCCGTGATGAAGCTCGGCAAGAACGACCGCTCGATGGATATCGACGTGGTGTCGTCGGGCTCGCTGGGCCTCGATATCGCGCTCGGTGTTGGCGGCCTGCCGAAGGGCCGCATCATCGAGATTTACGGGCCGGAATCCTCTGGCAAGACCACGTTGGCGCTGCATTGCGTTGCCGAAGCGCAGAAAAAGGGTGGCATCTGCGCCTTCGTCGATGCCGAACATGCGCTCGATCCGGTCTATGCCCGCAAGCTCGGCGTCAATGTCGACGAACTCCTGATCTCGCAGCCCGATCACGGCGAACAGGCGCTGGAAATCGCCGACACGCTGGTGCGTTCGGGCGCGGTGGACGTGCTGATCATCGACTCGGTCGCAGCCCTCGTGCCGCGCGCTGAACTCGAAGGCGAAATGGGCGATGCGCTGCCGGGTCTGCAGGCGCGCTTGATGAGCCAGGCGCTGCGCAAGCTGACCGCCTCGATCAACAAGTCCAACACCATGGTTATCTTCATCAACCAGATCCGCATGAAGATCGGTGTGATGTATGGCTCGCCGGAAACCACCACCGGCGGCAATGCGCTGAAATTCTACGCCTCGGTCCGCCTCGATATCCGCCGCATCGGCGCGATCAAGGAGCGCGACGAAGTGGTCGGCAACTCGACCCGCGTCAAGGTGGTGAAGAACAAGCTGGCACCGCCCTTCAAGCAGGTCGAATTCGACATCATGTATGGCGAAGGTGTTTCCAAGATGGGCGAAATCCTCGATCTCGGCGTCAAGGCCGGCATCGTCGAGAAGTCGGGCGCCTGGTTCTCCTATGACAGCCAGCGCCTCGGCCAGGGCCGCGAGAATTCAAAGGCTTTCCTGCGCGCCAATCCGGATATGACCGCCAAGATCGAAGCCTCGATCCGGCAGAATTCCGGCCTGATCGCCGAGCAGATCCTCGCCGGCAAGCGCGAAGCCGAGGACGGCGACACCGAAGGTTCGGAGCCGGCGGACGAGTGATCGGATCATCCAGCCTGCGCCATGCGCAAGCTGGGCAATGGTTGCCACACCGTTTCGCGGCGGGAGGTTGTGAGGGTCTGTTGCCGATGCCTCGCAGCGCTCGTCGCACACACAAAGGGCTCCGCTTGCGGAGCCCTTTTCGTTGGGAGATTACGCGCCGGGCCTGTTCACCGCATGACACGCGACGCCTTGGATCAGCGGCGGCACCTCGCGCCGGCATAGATCGAACACCTCCGGGCAACGTGGATGAAAGGTGCAGCCGGATGGCGGATCGATCGGATTGGGAATCTCGCCGGACACTGCGATGCGCGCGCGCCCTGACATTGCGAGATCCGGCACGGCGCCGAGCAACATGCGCGTATAGGGCATGCGCGGGTGGCTGAAGAGTTCGCGGCCCTCGGCGAGTTCGACGATGCGGCCGAGATACATCACGCCGATCCGGTCAGCCATATGGCGCACCACTGCGAGATTGTGGCTGATGAACAGATAGGTCAGGCCGAGCCTGTCCTGCAGGTCGCGCATCAGATTGAGGATCTGCGCCTGGACGGAGACATCCAGTGCCGATGTCGGTTCATCACAGACGATGAAGTCGGCCTCCGAGGCCAGCGCGCGTGCAATGGCGATGCGCTGACGCTGGCCGCCGGAAAACTGATGCGGGAACTTGACGCCGTCATCGGGGTGCAGGCCGACGAGGCGCAGCAGCTCTCCCACGCGCGCGCGGATATCGCGCTCACCGGCGATGAGGTCGAAAGCGCGGATCGGCTCGGCGATGATGCCGTCCACCCGCAGGCGCGGATTGAGGCTGGCATAGGGATCCTGGAAGATCATCTGGATTCGCCGCCGCAGTGGTTTTCGCAGCCCCGCCTGTTTCGGATCGCTCATGGAGACGCCGTCGATTGAGACGTCACCGGCGCTTGGCGGCAGCAGGCCGACCACCATCCGCGCCACTGTACTCTTCCCGGAGCCGGATTCACCCACCAGCGCAAAGGTCTCGCCGCGCCGGATATCGAAGGAGACGCCATCCACCGCCCTGAGATATTCCCGCGGCGTCCGCTCGATGACGCGGTTGAGCCAGGGCTTGGAGACATCGAATACGCGCCGGAGATCGCGCGCCTGCACCAGCGCCGTCATGCCGTGAACTCCGCCGGCGCCGGGATCGATGACGCGGGATCGTGGAGATGACAGGCCACACGCTGCGTTCCTACCGTGATCGGCTCCGGCCGCTCGACGCGGCAACGGTCGAACGCGAAGCTGCAGCGCGGATGAAAGGCGCAGCCCTGTGGGATCGCCGAGAGGCGCGGCATGCTGCCGGGGATCTGCACCAGGCGCTGCGATGCGTCGCCGGTGAGTGTCGGGATCGCGCCCATCAGTCCTTTCGCATAGGGATGCAGCGGATGCTGCACCACGTCGCGCACGGGGCCGATTTCGGCGATGCGGCCGGAATACATCACGGCGACGCGGTCCGAGGTCTCGGCGATCACGCCCATATCGTGGGTCACCAGCATCACCGCGGTGCCGTGGTCGCGGCCAAGCCGCTTGATGAGGCCGATGATCTGGGCCTGCACGGAAACGTCAAGCGCCGTGGTCGGCTCATCGGCGATGATCAGTTCGGGTTCGGCCGCGATCGCCAGCGCGATCACCACGCGCTGCCGCATCCCGCCGGAAAATTCATGCGGATAGGCATCGATGCGTTTGTCCGGCGCAGGGATGCCGACTTCTGCCAGCAGCTCGATGGCGCGCTTGCGCGCCGCGCTTTCGGAGAGGGACAGATGGGTGCGAATGGTTTCCACCAGCTGGTCGCCGATACGATAGAGCGGATCGAGGCTCGTGAGCGGATCCTGGAAGATCATCGCGATGCGCTTGCCGCGGATACGCCGCATCTGTGCCGGCGGCAGATTGTCAATGCGCTGGCCGGAGAGATGGATCTCGCCGCCACTGATGCGTCCGGGTGGATCGATCAGGCCGATGGCGGCAAGCCCCGTCACCGATTTTCCCGCGCCGGATTCGCCGACCACGCCGAGCACTTCGCCGCGGGCGATGTCGAAGGAGACGCCATTGATCGCATGCAGCGTGCCGCGCCGACTGGCGAATTCAACATGGAGATCGCGAACGGACAGGACGGGCGTGTTCATGAACAGGTTCCCGTCATTGCAGTTTCGGGTTCAGCGCATCGCGCAGCCAGTCGCCGACCAGGTTGATCGACAGGATCAGCGAGGCCAGAGCAACGCCTGGAAAGGCGATCACCCACCATTCGCCGGAAAACAGATAGTTGTTGCCGATACGGATCAGCGTTCCGAGCGATGGCATGGTGTCCGGCATACCGGAGCCAAGGAATGACAGCGTCGCTTCGGTGATGATGGCCAGCGCGAGATTGATGGTGGCGATGACGAGGATCGGTCCCATGGTGTTCGGCAACACGTGGCGTAGCATGATGACGCGCGCGGGCAGGCCGATGAGCTGCGCGGCGGCTACATAGTCCTTGTTCTTCTCCACCATGACCGAGCCGCGCACGGTGCGCGCATATTGCACCCAGAAGCTCAGGCCGATGGCGATGACCAGCACCATCAGCATGGTGGTGGCGTCGAGGTGATTGCCGAGCAGTGATTTCACCACGCCGTCGATCAGCAGCGCGATCAGGATCGCGGGAAAAGTGAGCTGCACGTCGGCGATGCGCATGATCAGGCTGTCCACCGCGCCGCCCACATAACCGGCGATGAGACCGAGCCCGATCCCGAGCACGGCGGCGAGAGCGACGCCGAGGATGCCTACGATCAGCGAGATGCGCATGCCGTAGAGGATGGCGGATAACACGTCGCGACCCTGCTCGTCGGTGCCGAACAGGAATGGCTTTTGGCCTTCGGCAGTCCAGAGCGGCGAGATGCGCGAATTCATCAGGTCGAGCTGGGCGGGATCAAACGGATTCTGCGCGGCGAGAACAGGCGCCAATATGGCTGCCAGCACCAGCAGCAGCACGATGCCGGCGGCGACGATGGTGAGTTTCGAGCGACGGAACGAATAGAAGATGTCGCTGTCGATGGCACGGGCGAGCAGGCCGGGCGTGTGGGGGAGAGGCGCGTCGGTCATGTCACCCTCACGCCGGCCGGTTGACGGTCGCGCGCAGGCGCGGATCGACGATGGTGTAGAGGATGTCCACCACCAGATTGATGGTGACGAAGATCAGCGACACCACGAGCAGATAGGCGGCCATGATCGGGATATCCACATTCTGCACCGCCTGCACGAACAGGAGGCCCATGCCCGGCCACTGAAACACCGTTTCGGTGATGATGGCGAAAGCGATCACCGAGCCGAATTGCAGGCCAGCCACCGTGATGACCGGCACCAGCGTGTTTTTCAGTGCGTGGCCGAAATGGATCGCGCGGGTGGTCAGCCCGCGGGCGCGGGCGAAGCGGATATAGTCGGTGCGCAGCACTTCCAGCATCTCGGCGCGAACGAGGCGCATGATCAGCGTCATCTGGAATAGGCCGAGGGTGATGGACGGCATGATCAGCGCCTTCCAGCCCGACACTGTGAGAAATCCGGTGGTCCACCAGCCGAGCTTCACCACCTCGCCGCGGCCGAACGACGGCAACCAGCCCAAGGTCACTGCGAACAGATAGATCAGCAGAATGCCGATCAGGAAGGTCGGCAGCGAGATGCCGATCAGCGACACCGCCTGCAGCAGCTTGGCGGTGAACGAGTCGCGGCGAAGCGCCGAATAGATCCCCATCAGGATGCCGAAGAACAGCGCCAGTACGGTGGCACAGGTGGCGAGCTCCAGCGTCGCCGGCATGCGTTCCTGCAGCAGCGAGGAGACCGGCTGGCGAAACTGGTAGGAGACGCCGAACTTGAACTGCGCCGCATTGGTGAAATAGCGCGCGAACTGCACCACCACGGGATCGTCGAGGCCGAGCGAGGCACGGATCTCGGCGCGTTGTGCCGGTGTGGTGTCGATCGCCACCATCTGG
>NZ_JBIISY010000280.1:0-7238 GCF_044340795.1 Tardiphaga sp. | reverse complement strand
CCGGCGGGCACACGTTGCTGCCGGTGATGAAGCAGCGTCTTGCCGGGCCGAGTGATGTCATCGATATCGCAAGGATCAAGGATCTGATCGGCATCGAAGTCACGTCCGATGCCTTGATCATCAAGGCTGCGACGACCTATTACGACATCACGCAGAGCGCCGCGGCCAGGAAAGCCATTCCGGCCATCGTGCATCTGACCGAAGTGCTCGGCGATCCCGCCGTGCGCTATCGCGGCACCATCGGCGGCTCGCTGGCCAATAATGATCCGGCCGCGGACTATCCCGCTGCCGTTCTCGCATTGAATGCGACGGTGAAGACCAACAAGCGCGATATCGCCGCGGCGGATTTCTTCCAGGGCCTGTTCTCGACGGCACTCGAAGATGACGAGATCATTACTGCTGTCTCGTTCCCGATCCCTGCCAAGGCCGGCTATGCCAAGATGCGCCATCCCGCGTCGCGCTTCGCGATGACCGGCGTGTTCGTGGCGCAGATGAAGGACGGGGAGGTCCGTGTCGCTGCGACCGGTGCCGCGCAGGATGGTGTCATGCGCGTGCCGGCGATCGAGGCTGCGCTGAAACCAAACTGGTCCACAGCTGCGATCGATGGCGTGTCGATTTCTGCCGACGGATTGATGGGCGACATCCATGGCTCCGCCGCCTATCGCGCCAATCTCATCAAGGTGATGGCACAGCGCGCCGTGGAGGCTGCGGGCTGACATTCCGCGCAACGCACAATGCGCGTCACGACGCGCATTGTGCAGCGCCGCAGCATGGGCGCATGCAGGATTGCGCCCAAAAGCGTCTTGCTCTCGTCAGCGACGGCGTTCACAGTTTTTCCCAAAGCGGACGATCTCGATCGGGATCGCATCAACATGGGAAACGCCAGTGACCACCACCAAACTCTCCGGCCCGCTGAAGGGCACCCGCATCGTCGAATTCGCCGGCATCGGCCCTGGCCCCTTCGCCTGCATGCTGCTCGCCGATATGGGCGCCGAGGTCATCACGCTGGTGCGCCCCAGGCAGATGCCGAAAGGCGCGGCTGCGCGTGGCCGCAAGGTTGTCGAGGTCGATCTCAAGGACAAGGCCAGCATCGCGCAGGTGCTGTCGCTGCTCGATAGCGCCGATGCGCTGGTGGAAGGCTATCGCCCCGGCGTGATGGAGCGCCTCGGCCTCGGACCGGATGTCGTGCTCGGCCGTAACAAGAAACTGGTCTATGGCCGCATGACCGGCTGGGGCCAGGACGGTCCGCTGGCGCAGGCCGCCGGCCATGACATCAACTATATTTCCATCACCGGTGCCCTTGCTGCCATCGGCGGCGCCGACAAGCCGGTGCCGCCACTCAACCTTGTCGGCGATTTCGGTGGTGGCTCCATGTATCTCGTCATGGGCATGCTTGCCGCGATGCTGGAAGCGAGCAAATCCGGCCAGGGCCAGGTGGTGGACGCGGCCATGTGCGACGGGGCGGCCTCGCTGATCACCATGTTCTTCGACATGACGGCGGCCGGCCGCTGGAAGGAAGAGCGCGAAGCCAACATGCTGGACGGCGGCGCGCATTTCTACGGCGTCTATGAATGCAGCTGCAGCAACTTCATCTCGATCGGCTCGATCGAGCCGCAGTTCTACGCGCAGCTGCGCGAGCTCGCGGGGCTCGACGAGAGCTGCTTCGACGCGCAGATGGATCAGAAGCAGTGGGCGGCGCTGAAGGACAAGCTCGTCGCGGTGTTCAAGACCAAGAGCCGCGATGAGTGGTGCAAGATCATGGAAGGCACGGACGTGTGTTTTGCGCCGGTGCTAACGATGACGGAGGCGACCAGGCATCCGCATATGGTGGCGCGAAACGTCTTCATCCAGCAGGACGGCGCGACGCAACCGGGCCCGGCACCGAGATTCTCACGCACGCCGTCAGCGGCGCGGGCGCCGGTGAAGGCGGAGTTGGGTGAGGCTGTGAAAGGCTGGGCGAGTTAGAAGCGAAGGCGCTCCGCTTATCCCTCCCCGGAGCGAAGCGACTGGGGAGGGTGGATCGAAGCGAGCGTTCAGCGAGCATCGAGACGGGTGGGGTGCCTCCCCACACTCCGACGCCATGTGGGGAAAGACCCCACCCCCGCCTATCGGCGGCCCCTCCCCACTGCGCTTCGCTTGGGGGAGGGAGACCATTGGCTTCGGTGTTAGTATTAGACCGGCAGACCGTTCTTCTTCGCCAGCTCCTTCAGCGACACCTGCGGACGGGCGCCGATGTGCTGGATCACTTCCGCTGCGGCCATCGCGCCGAGCTTGCCGGCATTTTCATAGCCGGCATTGCGCACGAGACCGAACAGGAAGCCCGCCGCGAACAGGTCGCCGGCGCCGGTGGTGTCGACCAGCTTCTCGATCTTGTGCGCCGGCACTGCGACGACACCCTCGCTCGAGGCGACGACACAGCCCTTCTCGCTGCGGGTAACGACGCCGAGACGGATGTCCTTGCGCAGCTCACCGAGCGCGGCATCGAAGTCCTCAGTCTCGTAGAGCGAGCTCAGCTCGGACTCGTTGGCGAAGATGATATCGACGGTGCCATTGCGCATCAGGTCGAGGAACTCGCTGCGATAGCGGCCGACGCAGAAGGCATCCGACAGCGTCAGCGCCACCTTGCGGCCGGCATCATGGGCGATCTTCGAGGCCTTGATGAAGGCTTCCTTGGCGCTGGCGGGGTCCCATAGATAGCCTTCGAGATAGACATAATGCGATGCCGCGATCGCGGCCGGATCGATGTCTTCCGGCGTCAGGTCCTGTGCCGCGCCGAGATAGGTGTTCATGGTGCGCTCGCCATCCGGCGTCACCAGGATGTAGGAGCAACCGGTGGCAGGGCCGGCTGCAGCGGGCTTGGTCTCGTAGCTCACGCCGGCCGCGCGGATGTCATGGGTGTAGAGCGTGCCGATCTGGTCATCCTTGACCTTGCCCACATAAGCGACGCTGGCGCCGAGGCTGGCGAGGCCGACAATGGTGTTGGCGGCCGAGCCGCCGGACATTTCCGTGGCCGGGCCCATCGCGTCATAGATCGCCTTGGCGCGGGCTTCGTCGATCAGCGCCATGCCGCCCTTGTTCATCTGATGGGTGGCCAGGAACGCGTCGTCGGTCTGCACCAGCACGTCGAAGATCGCATTGCCGATAGCAAGCACGTCGTATTTCGCTGAAGTCATTAAGATTATCCCGTTGCGGCGATTGCGGGGGCGGGGCGAATGGTCTTCAACTCATCCCGCTGCGGCCTGAAGGCTGCGACTATCACACCCCGCCCGGCGCCAGCAAGGATGCCTCCCCCGTGACGGTTCCATGATCCGCTCGATTTTGATGGTTTCCACGGGCACGCTGGCCTCGCGCCTGCTCGGCTTTGCGCGCGACGCCATGGTCGCGGCGCTGTTGGGTGCGGGTGCGGTGGCGGATGCGTTCCTGGTGGCGTTTCAGCTCGTCAATGTGATCCGGCGCCTGCTCACCGAGGGCGCGCTGAATGCGGCGCTGATCCCGGCATGGGCACGCATCAATGCGCTCGAGGGACCGGTAGCTGCCGCAGCCTTTGCGGGGCGCGTGCTGTGTACGATCGGTGCGGCCGTTGTCATTGCGGCGGTCTTGATCGGCTTGGCGATGCCGATGGTGATTGCGCTTGTCGCACCCGGATTCATCGGCGAGCCAACGTTGCAGGTCGCCGTCGATAACGCGCGGCTGATGCTGCCTTATCTCGCTTTTGCTGGGCCGGTCACGGTGATGATGGGGCTCTACAATGCGCGAGGGCGCTTTGCGTTGACCGCGTTTTCGCCATTGCTGTTCAATGGCGCGCTGATCGCGGTGATGACGCTATTGCTGGTGTTTCCGCAAGGAGCGACCACTGCCGCTATGGTGATGGCGGCGACGGTTGGAATTGCCGGGTTTCTGCAGTTGTCGCTGCTTTTCTTGCGGCAACACAGCGGCAGGCTTGCGGCGCCCTTGCGGCTGTCGCTCGATGGCCAGATGCGTGGATTTTTGCGCAAGGCGCTGCCCGGAATGGTCGCCAGTTCGGGGCCGCAGCTCCTCATTGTCGGCGCGGCCATCATCGCGTCGTCGATGCCGTCGGCGGTATCGTGGCTCTACTTCGCCAATCGCCTGATCGAACTGCCGCTCGGCATCGTCGGCACCGCGATGGGCACGGTGCTGATCCCCGAACTGACACGTGCGGCGCGTGAGAATGATCATGCGCTGATGACCCATGCGCAATCGCGCGGAATCGAGCTGGCGCTCGGGCTCACACTGCCGGCGACATTGGGATTGATCGTCTTGAGCACACCCATCGTGCGGCTGCTGTTCGAACATGGTGCTTTCACGGCACGCGATACGGCGGCTACGGCGCAGGCGATGGTGTGGCTCGCGCTCGCGCTGCCGGCGCATGTGCTGATCAAGGCGCTGTCGCCGGCATTCTTTGCGCGTGAGAATACGCATGTGCCGCTGCTGGCGACGGTGATCGGGTTGGTGGTCGCGATCGTCGCGGCTTATGCACTTGGCGCGTTTGGTGCCAGTGGCATCGCGATGGCGATTGCGCTGGCGGCATGGAGCAGTGCGATTGTGCTGATGATCCAGGGTGGCCGCTCATTTGGTTGGGCGATCGATGCCGATGCGAAGCTCAGGCTGCCGATCATCATGCTGGCTGCACTGGCGATGGGCGGATTGTTGTGGCTGCTCACAAGAACCATGCCGAGTGCCGATCACAAGCTCGCTCAGGCGGTCTTGGTGGCGCTACAAATTGCCTGCGGCTTGGCCATCTACGCCGTGCCACTTCTGCTTACCGGCGCCTTGCGCTGGCGGGATTTCCGCGCCGCGCTCAGGAAACCCGCGGTCTGACTTCACGACATTGGTCATGGACGCCGCGCGGCGGCTATGGCATGGGACGCGCCGGCCCGCATTCCACCCGCGGGCGCAGAAGGAACTAGGTTATGTCATCTGCTCCAACGGCATCCACCCCGCCCGCATTCACCCAGCGCGTCTTTTCCGGCGTCCAGCCGACCGGCAACCTGCATCTCGGCAATTATCTCGGCGCCATCGTCAACTTCGTCAAATTGCAGGAGCAGTATAGCTGCCTGTATTGCGTCGTGGATCTGCACGCCGTCACCGTGGCGCCATCAGTCTGGGGTGGTCCGGAAGAACTCCGCCGCTGCACCCGTGAAGTCACAGCCGCCTTCATCGCCTCGGGCATCGATCCGAAGAAGCAGATCATTTTCAACCAGAGCCAGGTTGCCGGTCACGCCGAGCTTGCCTGGGTCTTCAATTGCGTCGCCCGCCTCGGCTGGCTGAACCGCATGACCCAGTTCAAGGAGAAGGCCGGCAAGGATCGCGAGAACGCGTCGGTCGGTCTCTATGACTATCCTGTGCTGATGGCCGCCGACATCCTGCTCTACCGCGCCACCCATGTGCCTGTCGGCGAGGACCAGAAGCAGCATCTCGAACTCGCGCGCGACATCGCGCAGAAGTTCAACAACGACTTCGCCGAATCCATCGCCAAGCAGGGCCACGCCGGCCCCTTCTTCCCGCAGCCCGAGCCTGTGATCACGGGACCGGCGACGCGCGTGATGAGCCTGCGCGACGGCACCAAGAAGATGTCGAAATCCGATCCGTCGGATTACTCGCGCATCAATCTCACCGATGACGCGGATGCGATCGCGCAGAAGATCCGCAAGGCGAAGACTGATCCGGAGCCGTTGCCGTCCGAAGAGAAGGGCCTCGAGCCGCGGCCGGAGGCCGACAATCTCGTCGGCATCTATGCGGCGCTGTCAGGCCGCGCCAAGGCCGATATTCTCAGCGAATTCGGCGGCGCGCAGTTCTCCGGCTTCAAGGCGAATCTCGTCGATCTCGCCGTGGAGAAGCTGTCGCCGATCGCGAACGAGATGAAGAAGCTGTCGGCCGATCACGCCTATGTCGATGCGGTGCTCGCCGATGGCAGCGACCGCGCACGCGCGATTGCCGACGAGACCATGACGTCCGTCAAGGACATCATGGGCTTTGTGCGCAAACGGTAATTCAAACTCCTCTCCATGTCTTCGCCACAATTGGCGCGATGCAGGCTCATGCTTGCGTCGCGCTTGTCGAACGCGCATGCGCCGTGGCAGCATGGAGATAAGGACTTATTTGTCTGAGCATGATCTGATCCGAAAACCGGCACCCACTTTTCGGGATCATGCTCTCACATCGGGACATGCATGAGCACGCAACGCCGAAGTTATGAAAGCGGCCACAAGCCGAAATGCCTCGTGGTCGTCGATGACAGCGAGGAATGGGATCGCGCAGTGTATTATGCCGCGCGCTGGGCGGTGCGTGTCGGCGGCGGCGTGGTGATGCTGCGCGTGATCGAGACCGAAGACCGCAATCAGCAATGGCTCGGCGTCGCCGAAGTGATGCGCGCGGAAGCCGAGGAGGGCGCCAATGCCGCGCTCGACCGCGCCTCGGGCCGCGCCAATGGTCTCGCTGCGATTACGCCCGAGCGTGTGATCCGCGAGGGCGAGCCGACCGAACAGATCCTCGATGTGATCGACAAGGACGTGGACATTTCCATGCTGGTGCTGGCGGCGTCGGCCGGGGCGGAAGGGCCGGGGCCGATCGTGACCATGATCTCGAAAATGGTCGGCACCTTCCCGGTGCCGGTGGTGGTGGTGCCGGGCAGCCTGACGGATCTGGATATCGACGGGCTGTCGTAAAACACGTCATTCCGGGTTCGCATGCGGCTGACGCCGCCAGCGCCCCGGAATGACAGCTCAAACTCCCTTGATTCGTGCCTTTTTCATCGCCATCTGCTACGGACACCCCACGCGCCGGCCTTGAACCGGCGACGCAGGAGAGACCGATGTTCATCCAGACCGAAGCCACCCCCAATCCCGCCACGCTGAAGTTCATCCCGGGCCGGGATGTGCTGACCAGCGGCACCATGGAATTTACCTCCGCCGAGGCCGCCTCGCGCTCGCCGCTGGCGGAGAAGCTGTTCGCCGTGCAGGGCGTCACCGGCGTGTTCTACGGCGCCGATTTCGTCACCGTCACCAAGGACGACAGCGACTGGCAGCACCTCAAGCCGGCGATCCTCGGCGCCATCATGGAACACTACATGTCCGGCGCGCCGCTGCTCGCTGACGGCAGTGCGCCTGAGGGCGACGTTTCGGACGAGGACGAGTTCTTCGACGATGACGACGCCGAGACCGTGGATACGATCAAGGACCTGATCGAGACCCGCGTGCGCCCGGCCGTGGCCAATGACG